>CAZWGZ010000135.1:0-4813 GCA_964633395.1 uncultured Rhodobacterales bacterium | reverse complement strand
TATAACTTAATTAAAATTATAATAATATGCATTGCCTAAATTAAATTACTTATTTTTTAAAAAGGTATTTCATCGTCTAAGTCACTTGCTAAATTAGAAACTTGATTTTGACTAGTTTCTTGGAAATTACTATGTTCATTTGAATTTTGATTGTTCATTGAGCTTTGACTTTGATTGCTTATGGAATTGTCAGGTCTTCCACCTAACATAGTTATTTCCCCTCTATATCTTTGCAATACAACTTCAGTTGTATATTTTTCTTGGCCAGATTGTTGATCAGTCCATTTTCTTGTTTGAAGTTGACCTTCTATATAAATAGTACTTCCTTTTTTTAAATACTGTTCAGCAATTCTACCTAAAGCATCGTTAAATATAACTACTCTATGCCATTCTGTTCTTTCTCTTTGTTCACCAGTACTTTTGTCTTTCCATCGATCCGAGGTAGCTATACTGAGGTTCACAATCTTATCTCCATTTTGCATAGCTTTAATTTCTGGATCACTCCCTAAATTCCCAATTAAAGTGACTTTATTTAAACTACCACTCATTATATACTCCATAAAAAACTATTAAAATTATTTATAGAACAGTATCTAATTAAAAAAAACAAAAATATAATCTTTTTGATTGACATTTAAAGCACCAAAGTTGACTAAATGTATAATTAATCTGAATTTTATTAAGGACAGAAAATAAATGCCCTCATCCAATGAAATCAATCAATTTTTAAAAGTTCGTGGTGCAAAAGAACATAACTTACAAAATGTTGATATTGATATTCCAAAAAATAAATTAATAGTGATGACTGGTGTTTCAGGCTCAGGAAAAAGCTCTTTAGCTTTCGACACTATATATGCAGAAGGACAAAGAAGATACGTAGAGTCTTTGTCGGCATACGCGAGACAATTTTTACAAATGATGCAAAAACCAGATGTAGAATCAATTGAAGGTCTCTCTCCAGCAATATCTATTGAACAAAAGTCTACTAATAAAAATCCAAGATCTACCGTTGGTACAGTTACTGAAATATATGATTATATGAGACTTTTATGGGCTCGAGTAGGTATACCATATTCTCCAGCGACAGGATTGCCAATTGTAAGCCAAACTGTAAGTCAAATGGTTGATAAAATTTTTAAAAAAGAGGATAAAACTAAAATCTTTTTGTTGTCACCAATTGTTAGAGGAAGAAAAGGCGAATATAGAAAAGAATTCATTGAATTGAGAAAAAAAGGATTTCAAAGATTAAGAATTAATAATGAACTTTATGATATTGAAGAAATACCTGTTCTTGATCGATATAAAAAACACGATATCGAAGTTGTTGTGGATAGATTAATAATTCAAAAAAGTAATGAACAAGAAAGCAAAGATCTTCTTCAGAGATTGGCAGATTCTATAGAAATAGCTTTGCAATTATCTGATGGTCTTTTGTATACATTAGATGTTGATACAAATACCAAAGAAATCTACTCGTCTAATTTCTCATGTCCCGAAAGTGGTTTTACTATTGATGAAATAGAACCACGTATTTTTTCTTTTAATAATCCTGCAGGTGCATGCAGTGAATGCGATGGATTAGGCAATGCAGTTGCTTTTGATAAAAAATTAGTGGTACCTGACGAAAATATGACATTTAGAGATGGAGCTATAGCACCTTGGTCTGTGAACACAAGTAAACTGTTCGTTCAAACATTAGAATCTCTTGGAAGGCATTATGATTTTTCTGTGGATACAAAATTTTGTGATATCCAAGAAGAAATTAAACAGAAGCTATTATTTGGTTCTGGTGAAGAAAAAATAGAAATTGTCTATAATGATGGAACAAGAGTATTTAAATCAAATAAAGCCTTTGAAGGAGTTATCCCAAGTCTTGCAAGAAGATTAAAAGAAAGCGAAAGTAAGTGGGTTAGAGAAGAATTAGGTAAATTTCAATCGAATAAAGATTGTGCTAAATGTAACGGAAAAAGGCTTAAATTAGAAACTTTAGCAGTCAAAATAGATAAAAAGGATATTGCTGATATATCAAGGCTAACTATAGAAGAAGCAAGAGACTGGTTTTTAAATTTAAATACCGTTCTAAATGAAAAAGAATTAGCTATCTCTAAACAAGTTTTAAAAGAAATAAATGATCGACTTGGATTTTTAACAAGTGTTGGATTGTCATATTTATCTATTTCTAGAAATAGTGGAACTTTGTCAGGAGGAGAAAGCCAAAGAATAAGATTGGCCAGCCAAATAGGTTCTGGACTATCAGGTGTATTATACGTTCTGGATGAACCAAGTATCGGATTGCACCAAAGAGATAATGAAAGATTGTTACATACATTACAAAAGCTTAGAGATTTAGGTAATACAGTTATAGTTGTAGAACATGATGAAGAAGCAATACTAATTGCAGATCATGTTATTGATATTGGCCCTGGTGCTGGAATTAATGGCGGGAAAGTAATTGCTGAAGGGACTCCTCAAGAAGTTATAAATAATAAAAATAGTATTACAGGGAATTATCTGTCTGGAATAAAAAGTATACCTATACCTAAAGTTAGAAGAAAAATTAATCCCAATAAACATATTGTATTAAGAGGTGCAACTGGAAATAATCTTCAAAATGTAGATGTAGAATTTCCTCTTGGGATTTTAACTTGTGTTACAGGAGTATCAGGAGGAGGTAAATCTACATTAGTTATACAGACACTTCAGAGAAGTTTATCTAAAATTTTAAATGGTAACAGCTCAATGCCATCACCTTATAAATCAATTAATGGTATATCACAAATTGATAAAATCATTGATATAGATCAATCTCCTATTGGGCGTACACCAAGATCAAATCCAGCAACTTATACAGGGGCTTTTAATCATATAAGAGATTGGTTTGCTGGATTGCCAGAGGCCAAAGCAAGAGGCTATTTACCTGGTCGCTTTTCTTTTAATGTAAAAGGAGGAAGATGTGAAACTTGTCAAGGAGATGGAGTAATTAAAATTGAGATGCATTTTTTACCAGATGTTTATGTTAAATGTGATCAATGTAAGGGTAAAAGATATAATAGAGAAACATTGGAAGTTAAATGGAAGAACAAATCCATTTCAGATGTACTTGATCTAACTGTGTCTGAGGGAGCAGAACTTTTTAAAGCTGTTCCTTTAATAAATGAAAAGTTGGAGACGCTGGAAAGAGTTGGACTTGGCTATATTAAAATTGGTCAAAGATCTACGACTTTATCGGGAGGTGAAGCACAAAGAATAAAATTAGCTAAAGAACTTTCCAGAAAAGGAACTGGAAGAACAATTTATATACTTGATGAACCTACGACTGGATTACATTTCCACGATATTAAAAAATTATTAGAAGTTATTCAAGAACTTGTTGATAATGGAAACACTATGATTGTTATAGAACATAACCTCGATGTTATAAAGACTGCGGATCATGTGATAGATTTAGGGCCGGAAGGTGGAGATAAAGGTGGCTTTATAGTTGCTAAAGGTACTCCAGAGGAAGTGTCTAAAGTTAAAAATAGTCATACTGGACGATACTTAAAAAAATTATTGGATAATTCAAAATAATATGAATAAAACTAATAAAATTAATATAATTGGTGGAGGTTTAGCAGGTTGTGAGGCAGCCTATCAAATTTCTAAATTTGGAATCAAAGTAGATCTTTACGAAATGAGACCAAAGATTAAAACTGAAGCTCATAAAACAAAATTCCTAGCTGAATTAGTTTGTTCAAACTCTTTTAGATCGGATGATAAAGAATATAATGCCGTAGGCGTTCTTCATGAAGAATTAAGAATGGCAGACTCTCTAATTATGAAAATTGCAGATTTAAACAAAATACCTGCTGGTTCAGCTTTAGCAGTAGATAGAGACAACTTTGCCAGAGATGTTGATAACGAAATATCTAATAATAAAAACATAACTATAATAAATAAAGAAGTAGATTGTTTAGACCAATTCAATGATGAATTAGTAATTGTTGCAACAGGGCCTTTAACATCTAGTAAGTTAACAGAGTTTATTAAAACAAAAACTGAAGAAAAATCTTTGGCATTTTACGACGCAATAGCTCCAATAGTATATAAAGATAGTATTGATATGTCTGTAGCATGGAAACAATCTAGATATGACAAAGGTGAAGGGGACGATTATATTAACTGTCCTTTAAGTAAAGATGAGTATTATCAATTTATTAGCGCCGTTGCAGACGCACCAAAGATGGAATTTAAAGAGTTTGAAAAAACACCTTTTTTTGAAGGTTGTATGCCAATTGAAGAAATTGTAAGAAGAGGGCCAGAAACATTAAGATTTGGACCTATGAAACCAGTTGGGTTGACTAATCCTCATAGTGATAAAGAACCATACGCAGTTGTTCAGTTGAGACAAGATAACGTATCCGGATCTTTATATAATATTGTTGGTTTTCAAACAAAGATGAAGCATGGTGCACAAAAAGATGTATTTAGAATTATTCCAGGCTTAGAAAATTCTGAATTTGCTAGATTAGGAGGTTTACATAGAAACACATTTATAAATTCACCTAAAATATTAGATCCTTTTTTACGTTTAAAATCATCTCCAAATATTATTTTTTCTGGCCAGATAACTGGAGTTGAAGGTTATGTTGAATCTGCAGCAATAGGTTATATTTCTGGTTTAGTTGCAGCTTTTGATTTTAATAACAATAATTTAGAATTGCCTCCTGAAGTATCAGCACATGGATCTTTACTAAAGCATATAACTTTAAATGCAAACCCTCATACTTTTCAGCCCATGAATATAAACTTTGGCCTTATGCCCGATATAAAC
>CAZWGZ010000134.1:0-4834 GCA_964633395.1 uncultured Rhodobacterales bacterium | reverse complement strand
GGAGTGAACGATATCCAGGTCATGCTGAAATAAGAGAATACATCAATTTTGTAGCCCAAAAGTTTGATCTTAAAAAAGATATTCTGTTCAACCAAAGAGTGACCAATGCTAATTTTAGTGAAAATGAAAATAATTGGAGCTTATTAACTAATGATGGAAGTAAATTTAAAGCTAAATTCTTAATTACAGCCGTTGGATGTTTATCTAATGCTAATATTCCTAATATTAAAGGATTAGATAGCTTTGAAGGACAGTATTACCATACAGGGAATTGGCCTAAAAATGACGTCTCATTTGTTAATAAAAAAGTTGGTCAAATTGGAACTGGTTCTACAGGAATACAGGCTGTCCCAGTTATTGCAGCTAGTGCCAAACATTTAACCGTATTTCAAAGAACTGCAAATTATAGTATTCCAGCAAGAAATAAGCCTCTAACTAGCGATTTCAAAGAGCATGTAAAAACTAATTATCAACATTATAGAGAATTTCTAAAAAGAACTCCAAATGGTCACCCTTTTGATATATCCGATCGGTTAGTTTCAGATGTTAATGAAGACCAAAGAAATGATATTTATGAAAAAGCATGGGAAAAAGGTGGGTTACAGTTCCGCGCCACATTTAATGATCTAGTAACAGATAGAGATGCCAATAAGACAGCATCAGAATTTATTAAAGATAAAATTCGGACAACTGTTTTAAATAAAAAATTTGCCAGCATCTTATCAGATATAGATCATCCATACGCAGGGAAGCGCCCTCCAATTGATAGCAATTACTTTGAAACGTTTAACAGAGAGAATATAAATCTAATAGACCTTCAGGCAGATCCTATTAAACATATAGACCACAAAGGTATTCAAACTAACGAAAATCACTTTGACTTAGATATAATAGTTTTTGCAACAGGTTATGACGCAATGACAGGTCCATTGTTAAATATGAATATTACTGGCAAGGCAAATTTAAAACTAAGTGATTTATGGAAAGAAGGACCAAAAACTTTCCTAGGACTTCAAATACCAGAATTTCCAAATTTATTTACTATCACAGGACCTGGTAGTCCATCAGTTTTAACAAATATGCCAATGGCAATAGAACAACATGTAGAGTGGATTAGAGATTGTATTACTTATATGAACAAAAAAGGATATTCTTTAATAGAAACGAGTAAGAAAGCATCTGAGGATTGGGGAGATGAAGTTAACGCTGTTGCAAATAAAACTCTATTACCTACAGTTAAACATTCTTGGTATTTAGGTGCAAATATACCAGGAAAGCCTCAAGTTTTTATGCCGTATGCAGGAGGTCTTCCTAAATATGATGAAATTTGTAATGAATCAAAAAATAATAATTATAAAGGTTTTAATTTAACTTAAATTAATCAATTAATTAATTACACTTCAGTTGATAGTTGTATTTTATCAATACTAGATCTAACTTTTTTTAATCTTGCAGCAAGCTCATTTCGCTTAAGAGGTGACTTAGAATCCATTTGATCCAATAATAAAGATATCTCATTAGCTAATTCATTGCTTTGTTTATTTGAATCCATAAGTCGAATCTGAGTTTTTCTTATAAGAGCACCCAATATAACATTAGATTTTGTCATCTTAATAAAATACGATTTAGGTATTATCTTCGCTACTACTTTATGAGCGCATACTTTTGCTGTAACGGTTCTAGGTAAGTCTAATAAAATAGAAGTTTCACCAAAAATTTCTCCTATACCTAGCCTATTAAGCTTCAAACCATCTTTAGTTTCAATATTAACATATCCTTCCAATATCAGATACGCTTCTTTAGGTGAGCTTCCTGCTTCATATATTAGTTCTCCAGCATCCCAGATAACTGATTTTTGATTTTCTAACATATTTATTTCTTTCTAGTTATAATCATAACAAATTAATAACTAATTAACGTAAACTCAGCTTAGCTAGTTGGAAAAAGCTGATTTTACATTGTCATTAATAGGTTTTTAGTAAAATAAATCAAGATCATTATTTCACGAAACGTAAAAAAAATTATCTATCTCCCTTACAAAATAAACATGCATAATTATTAAGAAACCGAAAGTGGGTTCATCCAAAAAATATATCCATAAAATAATAGGTAGCCATAGAACAATAAATAAGCCCACCATTTCTTGGGTTTAGATAAGTTTTTTTTAGTTTCGGCTTCCAATTCATCTTTATAATTTTTATAGTATTTTATCATAAAATTAGATCTACCCAAGCTATCCTCCTTTTTTAGATTTAAAAATTAAATGTCTAGAAATACGGTTTCCTTATCTCCTTGAAGATAAATATCAAAGTTATAATTATATGCATCTACTTTTTTTGCAATCAAAGTATTCACTTTATCATCATCTTTTACAAAAGATAAAAGAGGATCATTACTGATATCATCACCTTCAAAATAAATTCTTGTATTTAAAGACATGTTAATACCTCTAGACGATATAGAGATTAAAATATGTGGACTTTGTATGGTTCCATCAGAGTTTTTTACTGACCCAGGCTTTACAGTTTTTAAATTATATTTCTTTGTTTTATTATTAGGTGCAAATCTAGCAAAGCCTTGCCTTGAAGAAAACTGTCCACTTTCATCACATTGCCAAGATTCTAACATAACATCATCCAAAGCTTGACCAGAACCATCAAAGACTGATCCTGATATAGATATAAAGTCAGCGTTTTCCTTTCTATCAAATGGAACCATACCTAAGTCATGCTTAAAAATATTCTTAATACCTATCGAATTGGGAAGACAACCAATATGAAGAAAAGGACCGGCCGTTTGAAAAGGAGTGTCATCATAAATATTATTAAGAGAACTCATTTTATAACCCTTCATTTCTGTTTTCAAAAAAAGTTTGATTGTATCCTCTAAGGATTATATCAAATTTATAAGCTAAGAGTTGATCTGTTTCTGATTTTGTTAAATCCAAAGACCCCACTAAACTTTGTTTTGCTTTTTTGTCAGCAATAGAATTTACCATCGGACAGAATTGTATTAAAGGATCTCCTTGAAAATACATTTGAGTGATTAATCTCTGGCCAAAACTCTTACCAAATATTGAAAAATGGATATGCATTGGGCGCCACTCAATTCCCCTATTAGGGTAAGGGTATGCCCCAGGCTTAATTGTTATAAATTCATAACTTCCATTTGATGGGGTTATATATCTTCCACACCCAGCAAAGTTAGAATCAATAGCTGCCTTGTTTTTATCTTTCATATGAAGATATTTTCCACCAGCATTAGCTTGCCATATTTCTATTAAAACACCCTCTAACGGTTTATAATACTGATCAAGAACCCTTCCGTGCACTATTATTTTTTGCCCAATAGGTAACTTATTATTTTTGGAATAATTTAATGTTAAATCATTATCTAAATTACCTATTATATGTTTATTAAATACAGGTCCAGAAAGCTCTGAAATGGATGAAGGAACGGAGATTTTCTTATTTTTAGGAGCTCTTAAAATACTAGATTTATAATCTGGATAGTTTGATACAGGTTGTTTTTCATAATTTTTTTTAATTAATGTTTTAATAGTCATTAGAATTCCTAAGAAATTTATCTAATTCAAAAAGTTTACTAAAAAGGTAATCCCACATAATTTTCTGCTAAAACAGTTTGAGATGCAATAGAATTTTCTAAATATTCTAGCTCAGAATCTTGAATTCGCTGATCAAAAGACGATTGCTCTGGGAATTTATGAAACGTAGTCGTCATCCACCAACTGAATCTAATTGATTTCCAAACTCTAGATAATGCTCTAGCAGAGTACATTTTCAAATCATCAGTGGTATCTAATAAGTAAAAATTTTTCATAGCATTATATAAATAATAAACATCTGACACAGCTAAATTTAAACCTTTTGCACCAGTAGGAGGAACAATATGTGCAGCATCTCCAACTAGATATAATTTTTTCCAACTCATTGGTTCACACACAAAGGACCTAAGTGGAGCTATAGATTTTTCAATTGAAGGACCTGTAATAATAGTATCTGCAACATTAGAAGGAAGACGTTTTTTAAGCTCTTCCCAAAACTTTATATCGCTCCAATTATCAATATTATCCTCTAGGTTAGTTTGTATGTAATATCTACTTAAATTTTTATTTCGCATAGAAGCTAGAGCAAAACCATTTCCATGATTAGCATATATTAATTCTTCACTTACAGGAGGTGTTTCTGAAAGAATACCTAGCCAACCAAATGGATAAACTCTTTCATATGTATTAATAACCTCTTTAGGTATTATGCTTCTACTAATACCATAATATCCATCACAACCAGCAATAAAATCACAAGTGATTTTCTTTTCTAATCCATCTTTTTTAAAAGTAACAAATGGGTTTGCGCTATTAATCTCATGAGGCAACACATCTTTTGCATTATTAATAATAATACCATTTTCTTTTTCTATTGAATCATATAAATCTTTTGTTATCTCTGTTTGACCATATACCGTAACATTTTTATCAGTTAACCGCTTAAGATCTATTCTAAACCCATGGTTTCTAAAAGATAAAAAAATACCATTATGCTGAAAACCTTCCTTTTCTAACCTATCTGAAACACCTGCTAAACGAAGCATTTCAATAGTTCCATTTTCTAAAACACCGGCTCTAACTCTTCCTATAACATATTCTCTTGATTGTTTTTCAAGAACTATATTATCTATACCTTCTAATGAGAGAAGTTTTGATAACAGAAGACCTGAAGGCCCTCCTCCTATTATAACAACCTTAGTTCTCATCAAAAATACCCCAATTTAAACTTATATTTATATTAATAAGTAAATTAACAATAAAATACAT
>CAZWGZ010000133.1:0-4881 GCA_964633395.1 uncultured Rhodobacterales bacterium | reverse complement strand
TTGAAAATCTACATAAAACTTAGATAAGTTTGGAGCTAAAACCATTCCTTTAAATATAATTGTTCTTGTGGATAGAGATACTATATAAAAATCGTCCCAGTCTGCTAATTTTTTGTTATGAAGTGAAGAATGAGCCTGCTTACGTATGACATATAGTTTTCTTTGGAAAGCTTTTTCATCTTTACAGTTAATTCCTTTTTGAACGAAAAATTGCCTAATTAACGGTGCATTTTCTTTAACACTTTCACCCAAGACAACATCATCAACAGGAACGTCTCTCCAACCAATTAAAACTTGCCCCTCTTTGGAAATAGTATTTTCAATAGCTTTTTGAGCTAAATCAGATCTAGTTTTATCAGATGGAAAAAAAACCATTCCAACACCATAATCACCAATTTTTGGTAAAGTTACATTATTGTTTGAAAAATCTTTTCTAAAAAATAGATCTGGTATCTGGATTAATATTCCGGCTCCATCTCCAGCTAACGGATCTGATCCAACAGCTCCTCTGTGATCAAGATTGTGAACAATTTCGAGAGCTTGATGAACAATTTCGTGTTTAGGTTCGTTTTTTATATTTGCAATAAAGCCAAAGCCACAATTTTCATGTTCATTTTTAGGATCATATAAACCGTACTCTTTAGGAAAGCCCATACGATTTAAGTTTTTATTTGCAGACATATTTTTTTACTTTCACAAGCTAATCAATAGATTAAGATTTATTTATTTTGTCTTAATAATTTTAAAAACATTCTAAACTATTTAAAATGAGGAAGCAGAACATAAAAGATAATACCCAATTTGTAAAATCAAGTATTTAAAAATCATTAGATATCAGTTATGCATAAAATGCATGTCAAAATCGATTAACAAGTTCAGTTAATAGCTTCTGCTTCTTTTATCATAAAGTCTTTAAAAGCTTTAATTCTAGGGTCATTTCTTAATTCAGACTTAAAACATAACGTAATAGACATTTCAGGTCCCTTCAATTGAGACAAAATTTCAGTAAGCGCAATCATTTCAAATTCCATCCAATCGGGAAGAGAGGCTACACCCATACCAACTTCTGTGGCTTTAGCAATTCCATAAATACTAGATACCTCTAGAATAGCTTTTCTTGGTCGTTTATTTTCCTTTCCAATAGTCAGTAACCAATTTAATCTATGTCTATCGAGAGGAGGTTGAGCATCTTCTCCGTATGAAATAATTTTATGATTATCAAGATCACTACTTTTTTTTGGAATTCCATTTCTTAAAATATAATCCTTCGAAGCAAATATTTTATATCTACAGTCTGCTAACTTGATTTGCACATCATCTTGAGACAAGCTTGGAGTCATTCTAATTTCAATATCTGAATTGAAGTTAGTTACTCTTGGCTCAGAATCTCTTAGACTTAGCGCTACTGTTATATCAGGGAAGAGATCTTTAAATTTTGACATTCTTGGCGCTACCCATAAAGCACCAAATGCATTGGTTGCTGTCACATTTAATGTTCCTGAAGGGATATCCATATCTTCTAAAAGTTGATTATGGGTCTTATCTATATCTGCGGCTAAGACTTGGACGGAGGAAGATAGCCTCAAGCCCGCCTTTGTTAATGAAACACCAACTGAATTTCTGTAAAATAACTTTACACCTAATTCATGTTCAAGTGATTTCATTTGTCTACTAAGTGCTGATTGACTAATTTGAAGAATATAAGAAGCTTCTGTAACATTTCTAGTTTGAGCTACAATATTAAATAATCTTAATCTATCCCATTTCATAATTTAAACTAGCCTATTATTAACATTAATTAATAAGAATTAAATTGTTACATTTATTAATATACATCTCGAAGATATCTTTTTTGTGTTTTTAAATTTTTAATATATTCTTTTGCTTTCTCATAGGAAGTTTTTAATCCCTCTTGAATCACTTGATGCAACATATTATCAACATCCTTGGCCATATGAGTTGCATCTCCACAAACATAAAAATAAGCACCTTGATCTATCCAATTAAATAATTCTTTCCTTGATGAATACATTTTATGCTGAACATAATTTTTTTCCTCTTGGTCCCTAGAAAAAGCTAAATCAAGTTTATTCAAAAAACCTGATTGTTTTAGGTTATAAATTTCGTTTTCATAAATAAAATCATTATTTCTTGTTTGATCTCCAAAAAATAACCAATTTTTTCCTTTAGCATTTTGAAATTTTCTTTCTTGTAAAAAAGCTCGAAATGGAGCTAGTCCTGTTCCAGGGCCAACCATAATGATATTATTATCACTATTATCAGGAAGTCGAAATAATTTATTTGGTATAAAAAATATACCAACTTCTGAACCAGCAATACAATCATCTGCTAAAAAGGTTGAGCATACGCCATTATAAGTTCTTGCATCAGATTTCCATCTAACTGATGCTACTGTGATATGTGCTTGATTTTTATAGACGTTTAAACTTGATGATATTGAGTAAGCTCTATGTTGCAATGATTTCAAAAGACTAAGAAAAATATCTGTCTTAAATTGAAAATCTGCGTTTAAATTCATGAAATCTAGAACATCCATACCCCATTTAAAATTATTAAAACCTTCCTTATTTTCATTTTTCAAAAGTCGCGTAAGATTTTTACTCCCTATATTTTCTTCAATATATTCAATCAATCTTTTTGTAGGCGTTAAAATTTCAGTCTTTTGTTGTAAAATAGTAAAAATATTATCTTCATACCCAAGAGGAATAAAGCTTGGCTTAACCTTTAAGCGACAAATAATCTGCTCAACAAGTTCTGAATTATTTAAGGGAAGTATTCCAATTGTATCTCCTACTTCATAAGACAAACCACTTTGACCAAGATCTATTTCGTAATGTCTAATTTCTTTTTTAGAAGAAGGACCAGACAACAACTTATTTTTTAATATTTTAGCTATAAAGGGATTTTTTCTATTCCATAATTCTTTATTTATATCTGACAATTTTTGAAAACCACA
Source organism: uncultured Rhodobacterales bacterium (assembly GCA_964633395.1). Taxonomy (GTDB): domain Bacteria; phylum Pseudomonadota; class Alphaproteobacteria; order Puniceispirillales; family Marisalimonadaceae; genus CAJJBL01. Next base: position 1,904 of record CAZWGZ010000133.1, on the reverse strand, counting down.
TTTTCTTTGGATTAGTTAAAAAATAATTAAATTTATATTTTTCCATGTTTATAATTAATGTCTCATTAAATTCTGTCAATTGTTCTTTTATGAACAGAATTTAATATTTTTCTTCAAAAATTTTTTGATTAAATTTTAAATATTTATATAAATAATTTATAATTAAATGTATTAGTCTAATTTATAATTATGCATATTGAGGTCCAAATGGCTTGGGAAATCTTACTTATTTTATCGATTATTCAGGGGATAACAGAGTTTCTTCCTATATCATCAAGTGCACATTTAATATTAATCTCTAAGTTCTTTTCACAGATAGAAACTGGAAGAAATTTTGATGTTTCATTACACTTTGGTTCTCTATTAGCTGTTTTGATTTATTTGAGGAAAGACTTATTTACAATCTTATTAGATACTATATCTAAAAAAAGAAGTGAAAAAAAAGGCTTTAAATTATTAATCAACCTTATTGTAAGCACTATACCTGTAGTCATAATAGGCTTTGCAATAAGCTATTTCAAAATTGATATAATTAGAACAATAGAAGTTATTGGATGGACCACTCTTATTTTTGGAATACTCCTAGGTATAGTTGATCGAAATCCTAAGGCACTTAAAAAATTAGCCCATATAAAATTGAAAGATTCTATTTTAATTGGCTTTGCACAAACAATAGCCCTTATTCCAGGTGTAAGTAGATCAGGCATTGTAATGACTTCAGGTCTTTTGATGGGTTTTAACCGTTATGAAGCTTCAAAATACTCACTATTATTATCTATACCAGTAATTATTGCAGCAACTTCTTTAGAAAGCATATCTCTTTATATGGAAAAAGGATTCTTTTTTAATAATGATATGATCATAGGAGTAACTGTTAGTTTTATTACAGCACTGTTAACTATTACTCTTTTCATGAAATGGATTAACAAAGCTTCACTCAAAATATTTGTTATTTACAGAGTCATTCTAGGAATTATGATTTTAATTTTTTCTTATAGTTAAAATGATTTATTTAGAGTAAATTTTAATTAATTCTTCTTCCATATCTGAAGGTTCAATTCCAAGCTCCTTTAGACCAGGTAAATCTCCCTTAAGAATATTATCATGTTTAAGAAGCTTCATTTGATCAACGGTAAATGGTGGCTTTGGAAGACGTTCCAGAAAAAGAGCTGGTAACATCATTAAGTTGGGGTTTAAGGGAATGAAAAATCTTTTTATCCCTTTTATCTTCAATAAGATTTTTAATAAATTTTCAAAGGTGTATGAATAATTACCCCCTAATGCATAAATACTACTTTTATTATTTTTTTTAAATAATACATTTAAAATAGACTTAGCTACATCATTTACAAAAACTGGCTGAAATTTAGTTTTACCTGAAATAAGTGGTAAAAACGGTGATATAGATGCCATTTCAGAAAATTGACCAAAAAAGTTATCTCCCTTTCCAAACAATAATGACGGCCTCATTATTATACCTTTAGGAAAGTTTTCTAATAACCTTCTCTCTCCTGAAGCTTTACTTCTAGAATAAGAACTTTCAGATTTTTCAGAAACACCAAGAGCAGAAACATGAACTAGAGATTTAATTTTTTTCTCAGTGGATATTTCACCTAACATTGCAGGTAAATCAGAATGAACTCTATCAAAATCGCCAGATTTATTTTCATACAAAATACCACAAAGATTTATTACACTATCAACTTTATTAATTGAATTTTGAAGAAAACTTTTATCAAGGACGTCGCCATTTATAATAGTAAGTTGCCCACTAATTGATGCCTCATAGAAATCACTTAACGTAGGTGTATTTCTTGATAGTAAAATTACATTAGCCTTACTATCAAGAAGCAGCTTTATCAAAAATTTTCCAAGAAACCCTGTCCCGCCCATAATGACAATTT
>CAZWGZ010000132.1:0-4889 GCA_964633395.1 uncultured Rhodobacterales bacterium | reverse complement strand
AGTTACAACGTAGAGCTATCTTTTGCTCTTTTGCATATTTGGCAGAATCTTCAGCAATTAATTTGTTAACTACTGCTCTATCACTTCCCATATAGTCAGTGATCATGTTCCATGTCTTAGTTTTTGCATCCCATTGTTGAACGGCAGCTAGTCCACTACCACCATGATTTGCACAGCTATTTTCAAATGGTGGAGAGAAGTTTTTAAATCCAAGCTCTTCCATTCTTTTAGCATCAAGTTTAACATTTTCCATTCCGTCACGATACATAGCAGCTGTGATTTTAGAAGTTCCATGAATTTTCTGAGCAACAGCAGCAGCTTCTACCTGAACCATAGCTTGAAAAAGACCTCTATTGTATAACACTTCACCAAAATGAGAGCCATTACCTGAAGCTTCACCTTTGTCATGAACATACTTTTTAATATCTCTATGAACTTGATAATTAGTTCCTGGAGCATTAAAAGTTAGTGATTTATATCCATGCGCACCCATACCTGCTGGTAAAACATCGTTTTCAGAACCTGACCACCAAATACCTATAAAATTTTCCATTGGAAATTTGATAGATGCTGCTGATTTGACTGCAACAGAGTTCATAACACCCCATCCCCACATTAAAATATAATCTGGACGAGCTTTACGAATTTTTAACCAAGTTGCTTTTTGTTCTTGTCCTGGATGATCAACAGGTAATAGCATTAATTTATAACCGTGTTTTTTTGCTAATACTTCCAGAGTTCTTATAGGTTCTTTTCCATAAGCTGAGTTATGATAAACAAGTGCTATTTTCTTATCTTTTATATTATCAGAGTTTTTGCTAAGAATATGTTTAACAGCGATAGATGCCCCATCCCAGTATGTTACAGGTGCATTAAAAATCCACTTGAAAACTTTACCATTCGCTGCTGATGTTCTTCCATATCCTGTTGAATATACAGTAACACCGTCAGCAGTAGCTTTAGGAATTAGCTGATATGTGATACCAGTAGACATTGGTTGGAAAACCATAGCGTCTTTCTTGTTTTTTTCGTAACATTCTACGCCTACTTGTGTCTTATAACCAGTTTCGCACTCAGGGTGTACTATTTTTTCGCCACCTATTCCGCCATCTCTGGCATTAATCATTTTGTAATAATCTACAAAACCGTCTGCGTTTGGAATACCGTTAGGTGCATATGCGCCTGTTCGATAAACTAGCATTGGAAATTTGAGATCTGCGATAGCAATTTCTACATAACTGGAAATCGCGATAACAGCAGCTGTTATTCCAACTAAAAGTTGTTTTATTCTCATTAGTTCCTCCCTTAGAGATAATATTAATATATTCTACTAAATAAATTTAGTAGGGGAAAGGCCATCTTCTTAATTTCTCTTTTGCGATGGACCAGAGTCTTGCAAGGCCGTGAGGCTCTACAATTAAAAAAACAATCATCAGTAAACCCCATGTGGATACTTCAAAGTGTTTTGCAGTAACAGCGGATAAACCAACAAGGTCTACCAGTATAAATTTTAGCCCAATTGGAAGGGTAATAATAAAAGCAGCACCTAAAAATGAGCCTAACATTGACCCAAGGCCTCCGATAATAATCATAAATAAAACTGGAAATGAGATAGTCATTATATCAAAAGATTCTGTAACTTCTATGGCACCCAAAAACACTGCAAAATATAAAGCGCCGGATACACCTATATAAAAAGAGCTAATCGCAAACGCAGACAATTTAGTTTTTAGAGGTGGGACGCCTATAATTTCAGCGGCAATATCCATATCTCTAATAGCCATCCAAGATCTGCCTGTTTTACTTCTAATTAAGTTCTTAGCAGCAAAACCAAGAACTACTACTAAGACTAAACAAAATAAGTATGTTGCGTATGGAGGAGCTGTAGCTCCAGTCACAGGCACTCCAAACATTAATCTCTCAGATACAGTAATTTGTCCAGTATCAGAGTAATTATAAAACCATGGAACTTTATTAAAAAGCCAAACTAGAAAAAATTGTGATGCAAGTGTCGCTACAGCTAAATAAAAACCTTTAATTCTTAATGAAGGGAGGCCAAATAAAATTCCAACAAATGCTGTAATTAAACCAGAAATAAGAACAATAATCATTATATTAAGATCTGGAAAAGATGTCATAATTTTATATGTAGAGAACGCTCCGACTGCCATAAATCCACCAGTTCCCAATGAAACTTGACCACAATACCCAGTTAGAATATTTAGGCCTATGGCAGCTAAGGAAAAAATTAAAAATGGAACTAAAATAGCTTTTTCCCAATAACTATCAATTACCAATGGAATTATAAGAAAAGCAATAAGCATTAATATGCTAAAAGCAATTTTATCCTGTATTAAAGGGAAAATAGCATGATCAGACTTATATGAAGACTTGTACTGACCTGTTTCTTTATAAATCATTAAACTTAAACCCTCTCAATAATTTTTTCACCAAATAATCCCTGCGGACGAAATAGTAAAAAGACAAGTGCCATTACATATGCAAACCAGGTCTCAAGAGCACCAGTTTCAAAGTATCCACCAATATAAATTTCTGCTAATTTTTCACCAACTCCAATTAACAATCCTCCAATAATAGCACCTGGAATTGATGTAAAACCTCCTAGAATAAGAACTGGAAGTGCTTTTAGAGCAATTAAGGATAAAGAAAATTGCACGCCTGATTCACTACCCCACATTATTCCAGCTACCATCGCAATAAATCCAGAAATAGACCAAACTAGTATCCAAATAGATCTTAATGAAATACCTACTGATAAAGCTGCTTGGTGATCATCAGCTACAGCTCTTAGCGCTCTTCCTGTTTTGGTATATTGAGAAAAAAGTGCTAACGAAACAACTAAAATAACAGCAATTACTGTAGCCCATACATTAAGCTTATCTATATACATACCATAATATTCACTACCTTCAGCTGCAAGACCAATTGTCGCTTGTTCTAACCAATCTGATCCTCCACTAGGGATGCCAACATCTAAAACTTTCATGTCGTCGCCCCACATTAAACTTCCGACCCCCTCCAATACGAACGCTAATCCTATTGTAGCCATAAATAAAATTATAGGCTCTTGATTAATTAAATGTTTAAGTACAAGTCGTTCCACTATCCATGCTAGTGCAATCATGGTTATTACAGTTAAAATAATAGCTAAAAAATTAGGCATTGATGCATACCAGGTATGATAATTTGTCCCAAATAGATCATTTATAAGGTGTGCAAAAGGAATTTGACCGGTTTGATAACCTACAAGAGTTAAAGCAGCAAAAAGAGCAAAAACACCTTGAGCAAAATTAAAAACACCTGAGGCTTTAAAAATTAGAACAAATCCTAAAGCAACTAGTGAATACATTACTCCAGACATTAACCCAATTAGAACAGTCTGAATAAAGTCTAAAAATTCAACATTCATAAAAAATTTCCCTATTAATCATCTGATACACCTAAGTAGGCATCAATAACTGCTTTGTTATTTCTTATTTCGTTTGGAAATCCGGAACCAATTTTTTTCCCATAGTCCAATACAACAATTCTATCTGAAATATCCATAACAACACCCATGTCGTGTTCGATTAAAACTATGGTTGTTTTAAATTCGTTATTAACTGTAAGAACAAATCTACTCATATCTTGTTTTTCTTCAACATTCATCCCAGCCATAGGCTCGTCTAGAAGTAAAATTTCTGGTTCCATTGCCAGAGCTCTTCCTAGCTCTACTCTTTTTTGTAATCCATATGGTAAAGAACCAACAGGGGTTCTTCTTATTGACTGCAAGTCTAAAAAATCTATGACTCTTTCTACTTTTTCACGGTGCATCTCTTCTTCTTTTTCAGCAGGACCAAAATAAAGTGCTTGCATCAAAAAATTTTGCTTTTGTTTTAACATTCGCCCAGTCATTAGGTTATCTAATGTACTCATTCCTTTAAAAAGAGCTATATTTTGAAAGGTTCTGGCAATGCCGCTCTTTGCCGCAAACTCTGGCTGCATTTCTTTTCGGTCTGTTCCTGCAAAATTAATAAGGCCACTAGTTGGTTTGTAAAATCCATTTATAACATTTAACATTGAAGATTTACCTGCACCATTTGGACCTATGATTGCAAAAACTTCACCTTTTTTTACATCAAACGAAACATCTGTAAGTGCTTTAACTCCCCCAAAAGCTAAGCTAATATTTTTAAGTTCGATAACTTTTTCGCCAAAATTAACATTTTGTAGATCTTTTAAGCTCATCTATTTATTGCCTTTTTTAGATTTCGGGACTGTCTTATCAGCCTTCTTAACATTTAATTTTTTAGTATCAACCAAATGTCTAATTTCCATTGTTGCGCTAATCTTACTTTTTCGGCCATCTTCAAGTGTAAATTCAGTATTTATAGAAGCTATGTTTCCATCAGAATATAGATCATTAATTATATCTTTATATCTAGTATTAATTACGCTTCTGCGTACTTTTCTAGTTCGAGTTAATTCACCATCATCAGCTTCTAGTTCTTTAAATAGTAGAAGAAATTTTGATATTTTAGTATTTTCAGGTAATTTTTCATTTACCTTTAAAATTTCACTCTCTATTAGATCATATATTTTTTTATCTGCAGTTAATCCCGTATAAGAAGTAAAGGCTAATTGCCATTTTTCAGCTAATTTTGAAACTATAGAAAATCTAATACATATAATTGCTGTTAGATAAGGTTTATCAGAGCCTATAACCACAGCTTCTCCAACGTATGGAGAAAATTTTAGTTTATTTTCAATGTTTTGAGGAGAGAATTTTACACCATCAGATTTAACAGCAATATCATTAACTCTATCTACTACGTTGAGTCTTCCACTTTCATCAATAAATCCAGCATCTCCAGTATACATCCAACCTT
>CAZWGZ010000131.1:0-5000 GCA_964633395.1 uncultured Rhodobacterales bacterium | reverse complement strand
TCAAAAACTACAGGATTTTTACCTGGATAAGGCCATGCCATAGAAATAGGATTTGTTCCAAAAAATGGTTTTATAGATCCAGCAGGAGCGACTGCTGGCTTAAAAGCTGTACAGGCTAACCCAACTAAGTTTTCATTCGCTAAAAATTCTGTTTCAGGCCAAAGGGCTGCAAAGTGATAACAGCCAGTTATACTTAAAGCAGCAATCCCATTTATTTTAGCAGCATCAATAAGCATAGGTAATGCAATCTCATGGGCATAAGAAGCAAAACCGTTATCAGCATTACATTTTAAAATTACTGGTGTTTGACATTCCATCTTAGGAGAAGCTTTCCCATTAACCTTTCCTGATTGGAGGGAGGCAACGTACCCAGGGACACGAAAAAGCCCATGTGAACTAGATCCATCTCGTTCAGCTGATACTATAGTCTTTGCTAAAGCATTAGCATTAGGTAAATCACAACCTTGATTTTGAAATACGCTAACTACTAATTCTTTGATTTCTTGAAGGTTAATTTTTTTAGTTTTAATATCTTCTAAAGTCATATTATTTACCTTATTTTTAAAATAGAAAATATTTTATAAAATTTTATTTTCAATATTATTTATCATAACCAAAATAAAAAATTTTTAAAGATGAAGATTTTAATCTGTTGAAAGATAAGGTGGTTGTTTAATGTGTTAACTTTATAAGTTTGACTATTATAATTTTTTAATCAATATGTAGATCTGTTTTATCAAACTTTCTAGGAGGAAAATAAATGATAAGTTTTAAAAGAATTATGGCTGTTTCGTTAATGGTTCTAATTTCTAATGTATACGCAAATTTAGTTCTTGCACAAGTTGACGGGCCGAGTGTTTTTTGGAAATTCAGTTTATGGGGAAAAAGAAGGGCTTTTACTGAAGGCGCTGAAACATTATCTAAAAGATTAAGTGAAGAAACTAACGGTAAATTTAAATTAAAGATCTTTTATGGTGGTCAACTTTCTAAATCTAAAGAAAATTTGGATGGTTTAAAAGCGAATTCTTTTGAAATGGCTGGTTTTTGTAATTTTTATCATCCAGGTAAAAATGCGGGTTTAATGGTGCTAACTATGCCTTTCCTCCCAATGGGTGATTTTGATAAAGATGCTAAAATTAGACACGCAGTTTATGATCATCCGATTGTAAAAGGTCAATTGGCAAAGTGGAATGCAATGTTGTATGTCACTTCAAATCTTCCACAATATGAATTTCTAGGAAAAGGAAAGGCTCCGGTTAATTTATCAGACTTCAAAGGTATGAGAGTTCGTGCCGGTGGTGGAGTTGGTAAAGCGATGGAAAAACTTGGCGCTATAAGACAGACTGTTCCTGCATCAGAAGTTTATACTTTGATTTCAAGAGGAGCTGTTGACGCTGTCTCATTTCCATTCACTTACGCTCATGGAGCATATAAAATTCATGAAGTAGCCGAATGGTATACAGCAAATTTATCACCTGGAACTTCTGATTGCCCTTATGCTATCAATAAAAAATCATATGATAAGTTACCTAAACAGTATCAGGATTTACTTGCTAAATTAAGACCTGAAGCTTTAAATGCTATGAAAGTTGCATATAAAAAAGCTGATGAAAAATATTTGCCAATGTTTAAGTCTAAACTTAAAGAAGTAAAATATGATGAGAAAACTCTTGCAGAATTTAGAAAAACAGCTGGGAAACCTGTCTGGGATGCATGGGTTGCAGCAAATAAAGATAAATTTGATGCACAAGCACTAATTGATTTAGTATTTGAAACTGCTAAATAACTTTAATATGCATGTGCAAATGTATTTTTTGCACATGCACTTACTTAAGGCAGATTTAAAAATTGCTTAGCACTATTAATAATAAATTATCTAAAATTGAAGATTTTTTAATCCTTTTTTCAGGGATATCTATCTTTATTGTAATGATATTAACCTCTTTCCAAATTATTTCTAGAGTATTAGGTTATCCTTGGCCTGGCTATTTGGAATTATCAGAATTATCAATTTCAATCTTTGCATTTCTTGGAGTTGCATACGCTCAACGAATGGATTCTCATATAAGAATGGAATTAATAGTTGGTAACTTAAAAGGGAGAATTAAATGGATTGTCGAGTTTTTCTCTACCTTGATTGGTTTATTAATTATATTAATTCTTATTAAATATAGTTTTTTGTTCGCTCTTGATGCATATCAAATTGGCGATACCACGTATGATTATCTTTACCCAACTTGGCCTGCAAAAGCTCTGGTTCCTATTGCTTTTTCAATATGGGCAGCAAGATTATTTATAGAATTGTTAGGTTATTTAAGAATGATCATCAATATAGATGCAGATCCTATTGCAATTCCTGTAATGAAATCTGCAGAAGAATTAGCTAATGAAGAAATAAAAGTAATTAGAGATTAATATGATTTTTGAAAAATTATTTTCTGGAGAAGCCGCAGGTATTTTTGGGATTGGATATGCCGACCCAATAGCTGTAGGATTAATATGCACAGCTTTGCTATTAGTTCTTGTAATGTCTGGAGTGCGAGTGGTTTTTGCAGCTAGTATTGCTGGAATTATTGGCCTTGTCGAACTAATAGGAGTTGGTCCTGCACTTGGAAATGTTGGTGCCATTCCTTTTTCTAAATCAGTAACCTTTGTCTTAGGTTTGTTACCTATTTTTATATTAATTGGCTTCCTTGCTTTTCAAGCTGGAATGACAAAACAGTTATTTGAAGCCGCCAAAGCATGGGTTGGATTTGTTCCAGGTGGATTAGCTGTTGCAACAGTTTTTGCTACAGCGGGATTTGCTGCTGTCTCTGGAGCATCAACAGCTACAGCAGCTGTTTTTTCTAGAGTTGCGATACCTGAAATGCTAAAAGAAGGTTATGATAAAAAACTAGCTGCAGGTGTTGTTGCGGCAGGTGGAACTTTAGCATCTTTAATCCCTCCATCCGCAATTTTAATTATATATGCAATAATTGTTGAAGAGTCTGTGGGTGCTTTATTACTAGCTGGCTTTTTACCTGGTATTTTTTCTGCTTTTGTTTATGCAGGAATTATTATTATTTGGGCTAAAATTAACCCAAATTTAGCGCCTGCATCAAGACGATATACTCTCAAAGAAAAAGTTAAATCTCTTCCAGGCATACTTCCTATTGCAATAGTTATTTCGGTAATCATAAGTGCCATTTATGCAGGATGGGCAACTCCAACGGAAGCTGGAGCTCTTGGAGCATTTGTTGTATTAATTATTGCATTATATAATGGTATCAAAATTCAATCTCTTAAATTTGCATTAATAGAAACAGCCAAATTAGTCGCTATGATATTTTCTATTATATGGGGAGTCCTCATTTTTGTTAGATTTCTTGGTTTTTCGGGTTTGCCAGAAACTTTTGCTAATTGGATAATTTCACTCTCATTTGATCCTTATATTATTTTGCTTATGATTTTAATGGGTTACGTAGTTTTAGGCATGTTTATTGATGCTATAGGCCTTTTACTGTTAACTCTTCCAGTCGTTTATCCTGCTATTATCTTATTGAATGGTGGACCGGACGTTACAGCGGAACAAAGCGCATTTGGAATGACCTTTAATCAAGTAAGTATATGGTTTGGAATCATAGTCGTTAAAATGGCTGAAGTATGCTTAATAACACCTCCGATAGGTTTGAATTGTTTTGTTGTGGCCGGTGTAAGAAAAGATATTCCAGTAACTGACGTTTTTAAAGGAGTAACTCTCTTTTTTGTTGCAGATATCTTAACTATTATTGCACTAGTCTTATTTCCATCTATAATAACATGGCTTCCTGATTTAATGATGTCATAATTTCGATTATTGAAGCAAAGAAATTAGATGCATTAGTCTTAATTTCAATGTTTCATAATATGAAATAGGACAAACTATATTATATTTATCAAACTTAGATTTACATAATATAAAACAATTTATACTAGTTATGGATGTTCTTATAACTTTACCTTTATCAAAAATATCTAGATCAGCTGTTAATAATTTTTCAAATACAGATCTGCACGCTTGTCCTTCTATATTAAAAATCACCCAACCACCTGTTTGATCTGTAAATGATGCTTTACCTTCAAAAGCTGAGTATAAATCATTAAATTTCATTTCATCACTTATGATAAAATAGCTATTGCTTCTTGCCCATAAAGCTAAATGATTATCTTTAATATTAAATGTTGCAATAGAAGGGGGGGCAAAGCCAAAAACATTTCTGAAAAGAACATCGAATTTTTTATCTTTTAAATCAAATTGATTTATAGAAAAAATACTTTTTATAGTTTGTGTAGAAAAATTTAATGTTTCACTAGTAAAAACACTTTCCTTACTTAATCTATCAGATGTCAATATTGGAAATTTATCCACGTAATTTATCTCCATTTGGATCTATAAATACTGGATTGCAAACCTCTACTAAAACTTCTTTATTTAAAAGTGAATTACAAACTTTGATTTCATCTCCATAGCGATTTGCTCCATCTTTAAGAAACCCAAGTGCAATATAGCTTTCTAATGTTGGCGAATAACAAGACGAAGTGACATACCCTAGATCATTACCTGCATTTAATTTATCTTTTAAATTAAACAGATGTGAGCCTGATATAATTTGTTCATTAGGTTTTTTAGGTTTTAAACCTACCAACCTTGGTCCATCAATTAAATTTAGACCTTCTCTTTTTGATAAAACCATACCGATACTATCTTTAATTGATGAAACCATTTTACCCATGTTTAAGTTTGTTGCAGAAACAGTTCCATTCAATTCTGCACCAGCTACATGACCTTTTTCTATTCTCATCACGGAAAGAGCTTCAGTACCGTAAGGTGTTATGTTTTCTTCTTTACCTATCTCCATTAGATAAGACATAAATGATTTAGTATATTGAGTAGGAATAGCTATTTCGTATGCTAACTCTCCAGAAAAAGAGATTCTAAATAATCGAGCCTTAAAGCCTCCACATATTGAAACTTCTTTACA
>CAZWGZ010000130.1:0-5051 GCA_964633395.1 uncultured Rhodobacterales bacterium | reverse complement strand
AGCCTATTATTGACCAAATATCAAAAGCAATGGTTAAAGCTATGAAGCATGATGTGTTTTCAAGTTATCTTGCTGGAGCGGGTTTAACAGTTGAAAGTAGTGTTGCTGGAACAAAGATTTGGGATAAGCACTTAAAAGCCGAGTATAAAGTTGCTGCATCTGCTCTTAAAGAACTTGGTTTAGTTAAGTAAGGTTTTTTAATTATACCAAAGGTTTTAAATTATGAAAAACAATAAACATGCACCCAGTAATCTGGGTGCATTATTTAATAAAAATGATACAATCATAGCCTCATTAATGATTGGTATAATTGCTTTCTTGTGGTTCATAACGACTGGTTTTGAAAAAGTACCAGATCTATTTTCTAATAATATTCCTCCAGAAATGTTTCCTCAAATTTTATTAATTATTATCTTAGGTATGGTGCTGGTTATTCCATTTGAACATATATTTTTAAAGAAAAGTGGAAAAGATATTGATGACTCAAGAAAAAATCCCGTTGCAAAGTCAACAATAGGCACAATGGTTATTTTGTCATTAATTGTTACTTTTTCTCAGGTTTTAGGAGCAACATTAACTATAATTGCTATAAGTATTGCTCTGCCCATATATTGGGGTGAAAAAAGATTAAAAGTATTAATACCTTATGTAATTGGATTTCCATTGTTCGTTATCCTTTTATTTAATATCACCCTTGGGGTTCATTTTGAACCAGGGTTACTTGAATTTATTATAGATTAATGAGGATATAACTTTGGAAGATGTCGTAAAAGGTTTAAGCTTATTACTTGAATTTGAAAATATTATTCTAATTCTTGCAGGAGTTTTAATAGGAGTTTTAGTTGGTGCCTTACCTGGGTTAAGCTCTCCAATGGCAATTGCCTTATTAATACCATTTACAATTTCATTAGATCCAGTAGCAGCTATATCTATGATGGCGGCTTTATATTGTGCAGGAACTTTTGGAGGCTCTATTACTGCTATTTTAATTAATGCTCCAGGGGCTCCTCCAGCAGTGGCAACTGCACTTGATGGTTACCCTATGGCTAAGAATGGAGAGCCTGGAAGAGCTCTTGGTTTAGCTGCGGTTTCAAGTGTAATAGGTGGTGTTTTTAGTTTAATTGTATTTATATTTGCTGCACCCTTATTAGCCTCTTTAGCTTTAGAATTTGGTCCAGCTGAATATTTTGCACTAGCTGTATTTGCTCTTTCAATGCTGGCGTCTATGAGTGGCAAATCATCTTTAAGAAATCTTATTTCTGGATTAGTAGGAGTTCTAATAGGCACTATTGGAATTCACTTAACAACTGGAGTGGAACGCTTTACTTTTGGAGTTCCAGATCTTGAAGAGGGGATACACTTTGTGCCTGTTCTTATAGGATTGTTTGCTGTGAGTGAATTGTTTAAACAGTCTGAAAAATTAAATACTGTTGTTGATAGAATTCACGCTAAAGCCCTAAGATTACCTTCTTTCTCAGAATTAAAAAAACTAAAATACACTATACTTCGATCGTCTGGAATAGGCACTTTTATAGGTATCCTTCCTGCAGAAGGGTCTACAGTTGCTGCAATTATTGGTTATAATGAAGCTAAAAGATGGTCTAAAAATAAGGAACTATTTGGGAAAGGTTCCCCTGAGGGAATTGTTGGCCCTGAGGCGGCAAACAATGCCGCGGCCGGTGGAGCAATGGTCCCTACTTTAGCTTTAGGAATACCAGGGAGTGGTTCTACAGCATTAATATTAGCAGCATTAATTATGCATGGATTTAGACCAGGGCCTTATTTAATAAGTGAAACTCCTGAATTTGTATACGCGATCTTTGGAGCAATGCTTATAGCTAATCTAGGGTTTTTGTTTATTGGATTAATTGGGGCTAAATTCTTTTCATTAGTAGCGTTTATTCCAAAAAAATTATTATGGCCTGCTGTATTTATTTTTTCATTAATTGGATCTTATTCATTTGCATCGTCAATGTTTGACGTTTATGTGATGCTAGCAGCTGGGCTTTTAGGCTACTTTATGGATAGAAATGGTTTTTCTGCAGCCCCACTTGTAATGGGTTTAATTTTAGGAAAGTTGGTTGAAGAAAGTTTTTCACAGTCTATGATAATACATGATAATAACTTTTTTGCTCTTCTAGAAAGTCCTGTAGTTTTATTATTTTTCACGCTAACTTTTTTGAGTTTGTCTTCACCATTTTGGGCAAAACTTTTTATTAAAAAGTAATTTTACGTAAGATTTTTATATGAATAAAAAAATTAATTATCTTTCTATTGCTGAAGTGTATTCTTCATGGGCAGAAAGTTTACAAGTTGAAGATATTCCAAAAACTGTTATTGAAAAATTAAATATTATTGTGATGGATTCCATTGGCTTAATGGTATCTGCTAAAAATGAGCCTTATATCTTAAGTTTAGTTGACGCTCTTAATGAACTTGGTGATTGTAATCTAATTGGTCATAATAAAAAAGTGTCTCCGTTTAATGCAGCAATTATAAATGGAACAGCTGTTCATGGTGAAGATTTTGACGATACGTTTGAGGGCACACCTGTTCACGTTGGAGCCGTAATGGTTCCAGCAATGTTAGCTGTTGCTGAGGCTAAAAATTTATCTGGGCTAGAGCTTCTTAAAGGGTTAGCAATTGGATCTGAGCTTATTTGTAGACTTGCTCTAGTTGCCCCAACCGCTGTTCATCGTCAAGGGTTTCACCCAACTGCTATATTTGGTGCATTTGGATCATCCATTGGTATTTCATCTAGTATCGGTTGTTCTCCAGAACAAATGACATCTGCTCTTGGAATCGTTGGAAGTATGGCTTCTGGCATTATAGAATATTTGGCCGAAGGAACTTCTACAAAACGTCTTCATCCAGGATGGGCTGCAGGTTGCGGTTGGCAGTCAGCAAATATTGCAAAATCAGGATTTATTGGTCCAAGAACTGTTTTTGAAGGAACGCATGGTGTTTTTAATACCTTTGCTAAAACAAATATCAAACCAGACTTTTCACATATTATAAACGATCTAGGTGACAGATGGGAGTGTGTAAATTTAGCTATTAAACCATATGCCTGTGGAACTATGGCTCAACCTTTTATTGACTGCGCCATAAAACTTAAAAATGAAATAAGTAATATTGATGAAATAGATAAAATAATAGCCCAAGTAGGAGAGGGTACAGTTCATAGATTATGGGAACCTCTCAAAGAAAAACAAAGCCCATCTTCTCCTTATGGAGCAAAGTTTTCTGTTCCTTACTGTGTAGCTGTAGGTTTAATTGACGGAGAAGCTGGATTAAAACAATTCACACATGAACGTTTAAAAGATCTAAATGTAATTAGACTAGCATCTAAGGTTACATATGAAATCAACCCTAATGATGAATATCCAAAAAATTATACTGGCGATATTACTATTTATAAAAAAGATGGAAGTATAATTTCTGCTAATCAAAATTGTTTAAGAGGTGGTAAAAACGCTCCATTAAAAAGAGAAGAAATCAATCTTAAATTCGAAGCTAATCTGAAATTTGGGAATGTTAAATTAGAAGAAATCACTGAGCTAAAAACTTTTATAGATAATATATTTAATGTTAATAATCTAAAAATTATAGAAAAAATTAATCTTAACTAAATTTTATTACTACAATCTTTTCCTGATAATAATCCAAAAAATTTACTCCATTTAGTCTCATAATTATCTCTATTTACAATCCATTCAACATGCTTTGTGTTATTTTTAGATAAGTCTATTTTAATTCCCCATAATCCATCAACTTCATTTGGAACTGCTGAATATCTTACATCCGTAATAATACTTTTATCCATCCCTATTCCTAGGTAGCCTTGCGAAAACCAGTTAAATCTTTTTATATCTTTAAATTGCTGGCTATTTCTGTCTAAGCCAGGAAAATCGGATGATATATTAAGTTTTTTGATTTTTGTGCCCAAACAATACTCTTTTTGTGAGAGTAATCTAACGGCATCAACATAATAAAAACCATTATCTTCATATATAACTTTCCATAAGATTAAGTTTCCAAAACTAGGTTTTACCGTTAACTTTGCGCTTCCATGCCCTCTTTCTTTTGCAAGAAATCTTCCTGCTTCTTCAGCTCTATTATTTTGAAGCAAACCTATTCCAAGATATAGAAAAATATAAGCTACTCCCAACAGAGCTATCCATTTTTTTCTCTTTAAAATTGTGAATATAATAAATATTATAATCGGCAGAGTTAATAATGGATCAATAATAGAAATATTATTCCATGCAATTCTTTCATCAGAAAAAGGCCAAAACAATTGCGTTCCATAACTGGTACATGCATCCAATAATCCATGGGTTGCGTACCCAAAAAAACAAAACATGAAAGTTTCTCGCCATTTTAAGTATTTTTTAAAAATAAATCGAGTGCATAAAGCAACAATCAAAGCACCAAAAGGTATAAACACTAAAGAATGAGTGAACTGTCTATGGAACTCAAGTCCTAATAATGGATCAGAACTAGATCTTATTAATATATCTAAATCAGGCGCAAGTCCTGCTAAACATCCAAGTATTGCACCTGCAATATATTTTCTTCTACCAGATACTGTTTGCGCAAAAATTGCACCAAAAGCTCCTTGACTTACTGGATCCATTATAAAAACCTTTTAATCTAAAAACATGGATATTATTATCATATATATAATAAGATTTCTTGACGATTTGTCCTTTTTTCTTTTAACATATTAAATAAATCATTGGGGAAATTAATATGGTTAATGATATTTCAAACGATCATGCATACGATGCTATAATAGTTGGAGCAGGCTTTGCAGGATTATACCAATTAATTTGCCTTAGGGATCAACTCGGACTTAATTGTTTAGTTATAGAAACTGGAGACGATGTAGGAGGCACATGGTACTGGAATAGATATCCAGGAGCTCGTTGTGATACAGAAAGTCATGCATATTCTTATTATTTTTCTGATGAGTTATTGAAAGAATGGACTTGGAGTGAACGATATCCAGGTCATGCTGAAATAAGAGAATACATCAATTTTGTAGC
>CAZWGZ010000129.1:0-5136 GCA_964633395.1 uncultured Rhodobacterales bacterium | reverse complement strand
TCCAAAAGAAGTACCTGCAACCGTAGCAACTCCAATTTTATCTAATAATAAATTTTGAATTACTGTAGAACTTTTATATGTATTTTCTATATTAGGAAAACAATAGAATGCACCATTGGGCTCTTGGCAATTAAAACCATTTATTTCATTAAGTTTTTTATGCATAAAACTGGCCCTTTGCTTAAAAGAACTGTTCATTTCTGAAACACATTCTTGAGGGCCTTGTAGGGCTTCTAAAGCTGCAAATTGAGCACTTGCATTAACACATGAATGTATGTTGACAGCTAGTTTTTCAGCTATTTGATATAATTTATCAGGGAATACACCGTAGCCTAGTCTCCATCCTGTCATTGCATAGGTTTTAGACCATCCATTTAATATAATAAGTCTATCTCTAATATTTGGAAACGATAACATTGAAGTGAATTGATTAGGACCAAAACAAAATTGATCATAAATTTCATCGCTCATTAAAATGACATTGGGATGATCTTCCAGACCCTTAGCTAGTTTTTCTAATTCAATTTTTGGAACAATTCCTCCTGTTGGATTGGCTGGACTATTTATTATAATTAAACTTGTTCTACTATTTATTTTATTTAACAATTCATCAGCTGAAAAAGAAAAGCCTTCTTTTTCACTTAATCTATATGGTACAGCCTTTGCGCCCGAGTAGTTTATTGCTGATTCGTAAATTGGGAATCCTGGGTTAGGATATAATATTTCTTTGTTTTTTTCACCCATAAGCATTGCAGAGAAGAAAATTATAACCTTGCCTCCGGGTACTATTAAAATATTATTAGAAGATACTTCTACTCCATGTCGTCTATTTATATCCTCCGAAACAGCATCTCTTAGTTGAGGCATTCCAGTAGATTGAGTGTATCCGTGATGTCCATCTCGTAAAGCTTTTATTCCAGCTTCCACTATATGCTCAGGCGTTGGAAAGTCTGGCTGTCCTATTCCTAGGTTAATAATTGACTTACCTTCTGAAGCTAGTTTGTTTGCTTTAGCTAAAACCGTAAAGGCTGTCTCAGTGCCTAAGTTGTTATTTCTATTTGCAATATTATAAATTTCATTTTTCATTTAATAAAACCTTGATTAAATTTCAATTATTAAATACTTATTACAATAATAAATAAATAAATATTATTTTTTAATTATTTTTTAAATTTTATTTATTTTTAATTGTTAAATGTAAAAATATGGCGGGTGTAGCTCAGTTGGTTAGAGCGCGGGTTTGTGGTACCTGAGGTCGCCGGTTCGAAGCCGGTCACTCGCCCCATTATTTTTTTCATGTCATTCTAACTTGACCTTTCATCCTTTCTCGTTTAGCCATTTATTTAATTACTTGATTAAATATTTTTTTGTAATTTGCGGGCGTGGCGGAACTGGTAGACGCGCAAGATTTAGGTTCTTGTATCGAGAGGTGTGGGGGTTCAAGTCCCTTCGCCCGCACCAAAAAAATTTTAGGTTTTCAATTAGGCTCAATTTAAGGAGCATTTTTTAAAGGTATATTATTAAAATGGCTATTACTCAAACTTTATCAGAAGGTTTAAAACGTGAATTTGAAGTTGTTATTACGAGTTCAGAAATTGATAAATTAGTAAATGAAAAACTAATTAATATTGCAAAAGAAGCAAAACTTCCTGGTTTTAGACCAGGTAAAGTTCCTATTTCAGTTGTTAAAAATAGATTTGGAAAACAGGTTCTAGGTGAAGTTGTAAGAGAGTCAGTAGATAATGCAACAAAAGAAACAATGGAAACTAATAATTTGACTGCATCTTCGCAGCCAAAAATTGAAATTATATCATTTGAAGATGGTGAAGACCTAAAAGCAAAACTGTCTGTAGAAATTATGCCTGATTTTGAAATACCTAATTTATCTGATTTAGAAATCACAAGGCCTGTGGTAGAAATCAAGGATAAAGATATAAATGAAGCGGTAGAGAAAATAGCTAAAGAAAACTTAGGTACAAAAACAATTAAAAAAGATAGGCCGGTTAAAATTGGTGATACTGTAGTAATTGATTTTTTAGGTAAAGTGAATAATGCTCCATTTGAGGGAGGTGAAGCGAAAGGTCATAACTTAAAACTTGGGTCAAATTCATTTATCCCTGGTTTTGAAGATGGATTAGTTGGTGCTGTTAAGGGTAAAACAATTTCAATCACAGTTACATTTCCTGAAGATTATCAAGCAAAACATTTAGCTGGAAAAGATGCTGTTTTTGATACAACAATTCAAGAAATCAAAGAAGATCTGGATTTAGAAATAAATGATGATTTTGCAAAAACTTTAGGGATGGAAAATTTAGAAGCGCTTAAAAAAGCTGTTTCTGATCAGATGAAGAATCAACATGATGATGCAAGCAGACAAAAAGCAAAAAGGGTTATTTTAGATAAGCTAGCAGATTCCGTTTCTTTTGAACTTCCAGAAACACTTGAAAAAGATGAATATGATAGCATATGTAGAGCAATGAACCCTAATGCAAAACCTGATCATGATCACGATAATGATCATGATCAAGATAAGCCTGTTGCAGACAAAGGTATGAAACAAGAAGAGAAGGAAGATGCTCTTGAAATTGCTAAAAGACGAGTTAGGTTAGGTCTTTTGTTGTCTGAAATAGGAAGAAAAAATAATATAAAAGTAGAAGAAGAAGACACTAGAAAAGCTATGATGGCAGAAATTCAAAAATATCCTGGCCAAGAAAAGCAAGTTATGGATTATTTTAAAAATAATCCTGAGGCTCAACAACAATTGTCTGGGCCAATTTTTGAAGATAAAATAATTGATTTTATTTTAGAATTAGCAAAAACTGAAGATCAATTGGTTTCTATTGAAGATCTCTATAAGCAAGAAGATTTAGATTTAAATAAAGAAGCAGAAAAAGCAAAAAAATCTAATAAAACTGTGACTAAGAAAAAAGTAATAAAGCCAACTGAAAAAGAAAAAAAGAAAATCAATAAATAATTCAAGTTTATAAAATATTTTTAGGAGTTTATTTAAATATGTCTAATAATTTTTCTAATCCATTTAGTTATATTAGCGAAACAAGTGCACTAGTTCCCATGGTAGTCGAACAAACTAGCAGAGGAGAGCGGTCATACGACATTTATTCTAGGTTATTAAAAGAAAGAATAATTTTTTTAGTTGGCCCTGTAGACGATACAATAGCTTCTTTAGTTTGTGCTCAATTGTTATTTTTAGAGGCGGAAAACCCTAAAAAAGATATATCTATGTATATCAATTCACCAGGAGGTGTAGTGACCTCAGGGCTTTCGATATACGATACAATGGAATATATAAAACCGGATGTTTCAACAGTTTGTATTGGACAAGCCGCAAGTATGGGGTCTCTTTTATTAACAGCAGGAGCTGAGAATAAAAGATATTGCCTTCCAAATGCTAGAATAATGACCCATCAACCATCTGGAGGCTTTCAAGGGCAAGCTACTGATATAGAAATCCATGCCAAGGAAATCATTAGTTTACGTTCTAGATTAAATAATATTTATGCTAAACATTCTGGCAAGAAAATTGCACAAATTGAAGGGTTGATGGATAGGGATACTTTCTTATCTCCAGATGATGCACTTAAAATTGGCTTGATTGATGAGGTTGTAAATAAAAGAGAAGATATTAAAGTAGATTAATTAAAAACTAAATATTAGTTATTGCATTTTTTTTAAAATAAATAGAATAATATTATAATAGTAAATATTAAAAAAATTATAAAATGAGGTTGAATAATGAGTGAACAAGGTAGTGGGAGCAAAAATAAGACAACTTTATATTGTTCATTCTGTGGTAAAAGCCAGCATGAGGTTAAAAAATTAATAGCTGGCCCTACTGTTTTTATATGCGATGAGTGCGTTGAATTATGTATGGATATTATAAAGGAAGAGCATAAGTCTAGTGTAACAAAAAATAAAGAAGGTATACCTACACCTATAGAAATTTGTAAAACATTAGATGATTACGTAATAGGTCAATCTAATGCCAAAAAAGTTTTATCCGTTGCTGTCCACAATCACTATAAAAGACTTTCTAATTCATCTAACATAAATGATGTTGAAATTGCTAAATCAAATATTCTCTTAGTAGGACCGACTGGATGTGGGAAAACATTATTGGCTCAAACCTTAGCAAAAATATTGGATGTTCCATTTACTATGGCAGATGCAACAACTCTTACTGAAGCTGGTTACGTTGGTGAGGATGTGGAAAATATAATTTTGAAGTTGTTGCAAGCTTCTGACTATAATGTTGAAAGAGCACAAAAAGGTATAGTTTACATAGATGAAGTTGATAAAATATCAAGAAAATCTGAAAACCCTTCTATTACTAGAGATGTGAGTGGCGAAGGTGTTCAACAAGCTTTATTAAAAATTATGGAAGGAACCATTGCTGCTGTGCCTCCACAAGGTGGAAGAAAGCACCCTCAGCAAGAATTTCTTCAAGTAGATACTACTAATATTCTATTTATTTGTGGTGGTGCTTTTGCTGGGCTTGATAAGTTGATATCGAACAGGAATAGAGGTTCTTCAATTGGCTTTGGTGCAGAAATCGTTGGTGCTGAAGATAAAAAAACAGGTGATATTCTTAAAGATGTGGAACCTAGTGATCTGGTCAAATATGGACTTATACCTGAATTTATAGGACGTCTGCCGATTATAGCTTCACTTGAGGATTTAGATGAAGATGCTCTAGTAACTATTTTAACACAGCCAAAGAATGCACTAATTAAACAATATCAAAAATTATTTGAGATGGAAGATACTAAACTTGAATTCAGAGATAATGCATTAAAAGAAGTAGCAAAAAAAGCAATTAGTTTAAAAACAGGTGCTAGAGGCTTAAGATCTATTATTGAAAATGTGTTGATGGATACTATGTTTGAACTACCTTCAGAACCTGATATTAATGAAGTAGTTGTAAATGAGGATGTTATAACTAAAGGTAGCAAACCTATTTTAGTTCATGCTAAAAAGAAAAAACAAGTTAGTACGTCAGTATAAATAAATTCATTTTTTTTGTTTACTTGAATTTTATAAATTTAATATCATCTTATATTATAATAATATAAAAATTTGAAGGATCATGCATTGTCTAAAACCACATACCCTATTTTA
>CAZWGZ010000128.1:0-5179 GCA_964633395.1 uncultured Rhodobacterales bacterium | reverse complement strand
TCTGCTTGCATTCTTACTTTTTGTCTTCTTCGTTTAACAGATGCAAGAGATCTAATTCTAATATTATCTGAATCTAAAGCTCTAGCAATAGTCATTTTTCCTTGTCTTTTTTGCTCTAACCCTCTAGCAAAAGTCGTTTTTTTAGCTGGTTCTTTAAATACTTCTTTATCTTGTGCTTTATTATAGTTCCATATTTTTGTATTACTTGGGATTGTTTCATCGTCTGATAATTTTTGCCTATCTCTTTCTGCTTGCAAAGCTGCCTCTTCAGCTACTTTTGCTTCAACTTGAGCTTTCTTTTGTTCATTTTCTATTGTTTTAATTTCTGCAATTTCTGCAATTTCTGCTTTTCTTCTCGCTAAAATTTTATCTTCGGGGGCTAGGTTTGAAGCTGCAACAATGGCCATCTCAGCATTAGCTGCTACACGAGCTTCTTCTGCTTTTGCATGCTCAAATTTCTTTGCAGCCAATGTTTCAGCTTCAGCTGCAGTCTTTGCCAAACCTTCTTGAAGTATTTTACTTCTATCATGAATTTCTTTGGCGCTTAAACCAGAGATGTTCTCTACTTTTAATTTTTCATTAATAATTTCATTTAAAGTTGAAGATGGCCTCATTAATGATTTTTTTGTTCTTTTAACTTCTACTTGGACTGTACTTCTTCCAGTACGAGAGTTTGTAGTAACGCTACTAGAAGTTTTAGAAGATGTCACAGATTTATTTAATGTTAATTTTCCATCTAAAGAAAGACTTAACTTTTTTCTTTCTCCACTTGTTTTTTCTTCCATAATAAATATTCCTTAGATCATTTTTTTAAACTATTTGTCCAGATTATCATCTGAAAACCAATGTTCTCTTGCAGACATAATTACGGAACCTGCCTCTTCTTCATTAACAAACACATCTTTTCCAAGTATGTTAAATAACTCTTCACTATCTAATTCAGCAAGCTCATCTAATGTTTTTATTTTATTCTCTACTAAAGTTAAAAGATTTTGCTTACTAAGCTTATCAAAATTATATAAATCATCATTAATTTTTAATTTCTTTAAAGATTTTTCTACCCGTTCAAGCTCAACTTTAATATAGTTTTTAGCTCTTTCACTTAATTCAGAAGCAATACCTTCATCAAAACCTTCAATAGACACTAGTTCGTCCAAAGATGCATCAGCTATATCTTCAATTGATACAAAACCTTCTCCAACCATTAGGTGAGCTATAACATCATCGATATCTAATGCATCTATAAAAATCTTAGTTCTTTCAGCAAACTCTTCTTGTCTTCGCACTGATTCTTCAGCTTCGGTTAAAATATCCACATACCAGCCTGTTAATTGAGATGCCAGCCTGACGTTTTGTCCTCTTCTTCCTATTGCAAGAGACAGCTGATCATCTGGAACTACAACCTCCATCCTTCCTGCATCTTCATCCATTACAACCTTAGATGGAACAGCAGGTGCTAAAGCATTAATAACGAAACTTACTGGATCATCTGACCATGGTATGATTTCAATTTTCTCTCCTTGCAACTCTCCAACGACAGCTTGCACTCTAGACCCTCTCATTCCAACACAAGCTCCAACAGGATCTATACTAGGATCATTGGAAAATGCGGATATTTTAGCTCTACTTCCTGGTTCTCGAGCAACACCTTTAATTATAATAATTCCATCGTAAATCTCAGGAACTTCTTGAGTAAATAATGACGCTAGAAAATCGTTACATGCTCGAGACAAAAAGATTTGGGGGCCTCTTATTTCCTCTTTAACATCTATAATGAAAGATCTTAACCTATCGCCAGGCCTTAATTGTTCCCGAGGTATCATTTGATCTTTTTTAATTATAGCTTCTGCTCTACCTAAATCTACAGTTACAGAGTGACTTTCAACTCTTTTAATTGTTCCTATTACAATCTCACCTATCCGATCTTTATATTCACGGAACTGCCTTTGACGCTCTGCTTCTCTTACTTTTTGAGATATTACTTGTTTAGCAGTTTGTGCAGCTATGCGACCAAAATCAATTTGAGGAAGTGTTTCTTTGTAAAATTCTCCAATTTTTAAATTCAATTTTCTTCTTTCAGATTCTTGAATTGCCATTTGCATTGATTCATTATCTATAATCTCAACAACTTCTGTATACTGAGCTATTTGAATAGCTCCATTTTTTCTATCAATATTTGCTCGAATATCTCGATCCATCCCGTATTTTGATCTTGCTGCCTTTTGTATAGCTTCTTCCATTGCTAATATTACTTCTTCTTTATCAATAGATTTCTCTCTAGAAACAGCTTCAGCAACTTGTATTAATTCTAATCTAGGGATGGATTTTAATTCCATTTTTTTTTCCTTATTTAATTTCTTGCTACTTTAATTTAATATTTTCATTTTGAATTGACCAATTTAAATCAATATTACATTTTTCTATTTCGGAAAAATTAATTTTCATTTCATGATATTCTGTTTCTAAAACTATTAAACCCTCTTTATCAATACCTTGTAAAAAACCTTTATGTGACCTATTACCTAAATATGCTTCCTTCAAAGTTAATTTTACTTTACTACCTTTGAAGCATTCATAATCGTCTAATATAGTCAAAGGTCTTGAAAGGCCCCCTGAAGATACTTCAAGGGTGTAAGCTGAACTAATTGGGTCCTCAACATCTAAGAATGCAGAAACCTGCCTACTAACAAAAGCACAATCTCCTATATCCATGCCCCTATCTTTAATTCTTTCAGCCATAATCTGCAATGTTTTTCTTCCATTAACACTTATAATTTTAACTCTAATGAGATGGAACCCAAGGTCTTTTAGTCTTATTAACAATAATTCTTTGATATTATTTTCAATCATGAAAATGTTTCTATCCTTGAAATAAAAAAAAGTGAGTCAAAAGACTCACTTACAAACTATTATAAATTTTTATTTACAAAAATCAATGACTTTGAAAATTAGTGATTTAAATTTATTATTATCAATCTATATTTTTTCAAAAACAAACCAACTTGGTATTCTTTTTTGTTCAATCGACTTTTGTTCATATTTTGTAGAAAAACAATCAGAAGATCTTATTTGCCAATCTTGTGCTTGTTCTGCTTTCCATAAATATCCTTTATGACTTTGAAAGATTTCTAAAATCCAACTCTTCATTATTGAATGATCAGATGCAAGGGTTATGCAACCTTTTAACTTCAAAATATTATATAAATTATCAATAAAAAATTTTTGAATCAACCTTCTATCTTTATGCTTAGACTTTGGCCATGGATCTGGGAACAATATTTTAATAGCATAAACACTGTTAGGTGGAAAAAAATTTATAATTTTCCTAATATCATCAGGCCAAATTTTAATATTCATAATGTTATGATTTAATAATGATTTGATTAATTTTGCATTAGTATTTAAAAATGGATCAGCCCCAATATAACATATATCCGGATTAGTTTTTGCAGAATTAATTAAGTTATCACCACTTCCAAATCCAATTTCAAGTACAATCCTTTTTGACTTTAAGCCAAACAATCCTTCTGATATTGATTTTGATTTATTTTGTACAAAATCATTTAATTTAAGAATATGATATTCTTCTCCCTTTTTAAGAGCCAAAGAGCTGGAATCTGAAAGCTTTCTTCCTACTCTTCTTCCATAAAATCTATATTCTTGATTAACTGATAAACTAGTCAATTAAATACCAGATTCTTTTTTTATAGCTGAAATAAGATCAGTTTTCTCCCATGTAAATGAACCAACTTTACCTTCATCTGGTTCTCTACCAAAGTGCCCATAGGCTGAAGTGGGTGTATATATAGCAGCATTTAACTTTAAATGTTCTCTAATACCTTTAGGTGTCATGTCTATAAGATTGAATAGAATTTTTTCAATCAAGTGATCATCTATCAAACCAGTTCCATCAGTATTAACATATAATGATAATGGTTTAGAAACACCAATTGCATATGCTATTTGTATTGTGCAGCGTGAAGCTAATTTAGCAGCCACAACATTTTTTGCTAAATATCTAGTCAAATAAGCCGCTGACCTATCAACTTTTGTGGGATCCTTCCCTGAAAAAGCACCACCACCATGAGGAGCAGCTCCTCCATAAGTATCAACTATAATTTTTCTGCCTGTTAGTCCTGTATCCCCATCAGGCCCCCCAATTTCAAATATACCCGTAGGGTTTACATAAAACTCATCTTCAGGACACATCCAACCTTCTGGTAAAACACTGGTGACAACATTTCTAATTAATTTTTTTATATCCTCTTGCGAACAACCTTTAACATGTTG
The DNA here is from genome assembly GCA_964633395.1 of uncultured Rhodobacterales bacterium. Taxonomy (GTDB): domain Bacteria; phylum Pseudomonadota; class Alphaproteobacteria; order Puniceispirillales; family Marisalimonadaceae; genus CAJJBL01. Next base: position 889 of record CAZWGZ010000128.1, on the reverse strand, counting down.
TGTTGAAACAACAACTGAACTTGCTCTTATCGGCTTTCCACCCTTATACTCTAATGTTATTTGAGACTTACTATCAGGAAGTAAAATACTATCCTTGTCGTTATGCCTTAAAACAGACATTTCTTTTAAAATTTTATGTGAATAATATATTGGAGCAGGCATTAAGGCTTCAGTTTCATCGCATGCAAAACCAAACATCAACCCTTGATCACCAGCTCCTTCATCTTTATTTCCAGATGCATCAACACCTATAGAAATATCTTTAGATTGACTATGCAAATGACATTCAAAATGCATGTTATTCCAATGAAATCCATCCTGTTCATATCCTATATCTTTAACAGCTTGCCTAACATTCATTTCAATTTCTTCGTTATTTATTTGAAACTCTTCAGGAAGTCTGTATTCGCCCGCTATAATTGTCCTATTAGTAGAAACCATCGCCTCACAAGCTACTCTAGCTTGAGAATACTGATTTAACATTAAATCAAGAACAGTATCAGATATTCTATCACATACCTTATCAGGGTGCCCCTCAGAAACTGATTCTGATGTAAATAAGTAATCATTTTTCATAAATTAAAGCCTTTTTCAATTATTTTGTAAACGTAGATATTTATTTATAAGCAAAATAATTAAAATTAAAATAACAAAAATATATTCGCCAAACTTATTATATATTGTTTCATCTAATCTAGACATTAATTTTGTCGTTTTAACTCCTTCACTATTTAGTGGAATTTTGATAATTTCTTCACCATATGGAGAAATTAATACAGAAATACCAGTATTTGCTACTCTAGCTAAAGGTAATCCTAATTCTACAGCTCTTACTTTTGTTAATGCTAAGTGTTGATAAGGCCCTGCTGTATTACCAAACCATGCATCA
>CAZWGZ010000127.1:0-5245 GCA_964633395.1 uncultured Rhodobacterales bacterium | reverse complement strand
GGAATTTTTAAACTTGTTTCATCAGCTTTAGGCCTATGATCTGACAACATCTTACCATTTACTAAAAAATATATTTGTTCGGCAATATCAGTTACATAATCAGCAACACGCTCAATATTTTTAGCTATAAATAGTAAATGAGTTCCAATAGGAGCTAATTTTTTATTTCTCTGCATTGAAGATATAATTTCTAAATAATATTCTGTATGCATTTTATCAATTTTAAAGTCAGAATTTCTAACTTTAATTGCTAGTTTATCGTCTTCATTTGTGTATGATTCCAAAACATCTTCAAACATTTGTTGAGTTTTTTGTCCCATTTTACCAATATTAACACCTGGCAAATCTGTGTAATTTAACTCTATTAGAACTTTTGTTCTATTAGATATATTTCTAGAATAATCTCCAATTCTCTCTAAAATTGTTGATATTTTCAAAGCAACAATAACTCTCCTTAAATCAATAGCTCGTGGAGATCTTAAAGCTATAATCTCAAAACCACTTTTTTGAATTTTATCATCTAATTCGTCTAGTTTTTCGTCAAAAGCAATTACTTTATCAATTTCTTTTAAATTTTGTGTTCCAAAATTATTAATACATTTTTCAAATTGATCTAAACCTAACGTACCTAATTTAAGTAAGTTATTATTTATTTTATTTAAATCATTATCAAATGATGAATCTATATGTTTATGTTCCATTACTAACTCCTAACCTATTTTACCTGAAATATATGCTTCTGTTTGGTTGTGCTGAGGCCTGGTGAATATGTCTTTAGTTTTACCAACTTCAATTAGTTTACCTAAGTGAAAATATGCTGTTCTTTTAGATACTCTAGCCGCTTGTTGCATAGAATGAGTAACAATGACTATAGAATAATCATTACCTAATTCATGAATAAGTTCTTCTATTTTAGCTGTGGCAATAGGATCAAGAGCTGAACAAGGTTCATCCATAAGAATTACTTCAGGGCTTACAGCTATTGCCCTTGCTATACATAACCTTTGTTGTTGACCACCTGACAAACCTGTTCCTGGGCTAATCAATCTATCATTTACTTCGTTCCATAACCCTGCTCTTTTCAAAGACATTTCAACAATATTATCTAGATGAGACTTATTATCAGCTAATCCATGTATTCGCGGGCCATAAGCAACATTATCAAAAATAGATTTTGGAAATGGATTTGGTTTTTGAAAAACCATACCTATTCTTGCTCTTAACGGAACAACATCTACATTTTTATCATAAATATTTTCTTCATCAAGAGTAATACTTCCTTCAACACGGCAAATATCTATAGTATCATTCATTCGGTTAAAACATCTTAGGAAAGTTGATTTACCACATCCTGATGGACCAATAAATGATATAACTTCTTTATTACCTATATCTATAGTAACTTCATCTATTGCTTTTTTTTCAGCATAAAAAACATTAACATTTCTAGCCTTTATTCTAGCATCTTTTACAAATACGTCCCCTACTGTATTAATTGATTTAGTTAATTCATCATTTTTTAAATTCATTTATTTTAACCCTTTTACCAACGTCGTTCTAATTTTTTTCTTAAATAAATTGCAAATGCATTCATTGAAATTAAAAAAGTTAATAGAACTATTATTGCAGCACTTGTTTTTTGAACAAACATTCTTTCAGCAAAATCAGCCCACATAAATATTTGGACTGGAAGGACGGTCCCTGGATCAACAACACTATTTGGAACATCTACTATAAAAGCAACCATACCAATCATTAACAAAGGTGCTGTTTCACCCAAGGCTTGAGCCATGCCAATAATAGTACCTGTCAACATACCTGGCATAGCTAAAGGAATGACATGATGAAAAATAGTTTGAAGTTTTGATGCTCCTATTCCCAAAGCAGCATCTCTAACGCTAGGAGGAACGGCTCTAATTGCGGCTCTTGAAGAGATAATGATTGTAGGTAATGTCATCAAAGCTAAAACCATGCCTCCAACTAAAGGAATAGATCTTGGCATTCCAAAAATACCAATAAATATTGCTAAACCCATTATACCAAAAACTACAGAAGGAACTGCTGCTAAATTATTAATATTAACTTCAATAAATTCAGTAATTTTATTTTTTTTGGCAATTTCTTCTAGATATATTGCTGTAGCAACACCAAGAGGAAAAGCAATCAACAAACATACAAATAAAGTAAGAATTGATCCAACAAACGCACCTTTAATACCTGCCATCTCAGGATTACCTGATGCACTGCCACTTAATATATAATCGCTGAAATTATAACTAATTCTACCTTCAGCATTAAGTTTATCAATAAACTTAATTACATTATCATTAACTCTCCGTTCATTTTCAGGAGTTTCTCTTTTTATATAACCTCTTAAAAAGCTATCTATATCATCGTCTAAAGCAAATTTTACTTTTGTAATTGTTCCAAATAAGTTGGGGTTTTGTTTAACCATTTTAGCAATTCTGACATCTTTTCCAGAAGAAATTATTTTTTTTGCTTCTTTTTTTTCTTTTCTACCCTTTGGTTCAATTAAAATAAATAAAGCTTCATTAACTATTTTACTTGCATCTCCACTAAATAAAGAATTGTCTGATAAATCACCTTTGGGATCAATTCTTTCTTTATCAAAATTAACATCAAGAGTTACATAATATTGGAAAAAACCAGGAGTACCTTTTTCAAAAATAGTATAAAATAAAAAAAGCAAAAAACATGTAGCTAAACCAATAGCAAATCTACCGTATAATTTAAGTCTACTATCTTTTGCTCGACGTTTTTTTATAGATTTTTTTACAATAGCTGTTGCATCAGCGGGTTTTAAAAATTTTTTACTCATATTGTTCTCTATATTTCTTTACAACGTTTAAAGCAAAAAAGTTTAATCCTAAAGTGATAATAATTAAAGTTAAAGCTAGAGCAAATGCAGATAAAGTTTTTGCTGACTCAAATTCTTGATCACCAACTAAAATGGTTACTATTTGAGCTGTAACAGTAGTTACTGCTTCAAGAGGATTTCCTGTTAAATTTGCAGCTAAACCAGCTGCCATAACAACTATCATAGTTTCTCCAATTGCTCTTGAAACAGCTAAAATTATACTTGCAACAACACCTGGTAAAGCAGCTGGAATAACTATTTGAAGGATTGTTTCACTTTTAGTAGATCCTAATCCATAACCTGCATCTCTTAAAGATTGAGGAACAGCATTAATAACATCATCTGATAAAGATGAAATAAACGGTATTATCATAACGCCCATTACTAATCCAGCAGCCATAGCTGACTCAGAAGCAATATCTAAACCAATAAGTGAACCTGAATTTCTAAGAAAAGGGGCTACAGTTAAAGCAGCAAAAAAGCCATAAACAACAGTAGGAACTCCTGCTAAAATTTCTAATAAAGGTTTAAAGAATGCTCTTTCTTTTTTTGAAGCGTATTCAGACAAATAAACTGCACTATATAATCCTATGGGCACAGAGACACATAAAGCAATAAATGAAATCAAAAAAGTGCCAGCAAATAGAGGCAATGAACCGTATTGTGACAATCCTTCCTGACCTGAACCTGCTCTTTCAGCGCCCTCAAATTGAGGATTCCATACAGTTCCAAATAAAAATTCATCAATAGGAATAAGAGCAAAAAATCTAATAGATTCAAAAGCAACAGAAAATATAATGCCAACAGTTGTTAAAATTGCAATAATGGAACTAATTGCAAGAAGAGATATTACAATTTTTTCAACAGCATTTCTTGATCTAAAGTTATGATTAATTTTTGAGTATCCCAAATACCCAGATATTAATGATGTAACTATGCATAAAATTGAAGTGATAATATGAGATTTTATAACCCATGATTTCCATATATTAGCTGCATTAGTTACCCATGCAGGTGGAGTTCCAAATATTAGTCCATCAACGGAATTATTTATTTGTGCTAAAGCAATAGTAAAATTAAAATCTTTAGAATTAATTATATCAATAGGAATGTAGCTTTTAATCATATTAGCAAACAAAATATCATCCCCTATTGTTACAATAAAATAAACACCTAAAGAAGGTAAGAGAGAATAAAGTAAGGCAAAAAAACCATAATAATGTTTTAAGGAATGCAATTTATTATTTTGTAATTTTAATTTTTTAGCATTATTTACACCAAAAAAATAAAATAAAATGGAAATTAAAATAATACCAAATAAAAGGTAAAGATTAAACAATTATGTAATTCCCTATTAAAAGAAATAATGGCTAATGTAAAACATTAGCCATTATTATATTAATTATACTATTTAAGATCAGCCGTAGTTAAAAGAGGCAAATTTGACATTGCAGCTTTATACTTAGCTCTTTCAGTTTTAGGCATAGGTATCATTCCAGCGTCTGATAAAACTCCATCATTACCCCAATGCTTTGTCCATTCTGCCATATACTCTTTCATTCCAGGAACAACACCAATATGCTGATGCTTCACATAATAATATAGTGCTCTGGATACTGAGTAATTATTTCCAGCAATATTCTCAAATGTAGGGGCTGTATTACTAATAACAGCACCCTGCAAAGTATCTGAGTTTTGATCTAAATATGAAAACCCAAAAATACCATATGCACCAGTGTCTTCATTTAATTTTTGTACAATCAAATTATCTTGCTCACCAGCTTCAACAAACACACCATCAGTTCTCATGGCACGACATTTTTTACCCTTTTTGTCACCTCTTGCAGCTGAAGCTTTTTTAGCAACAGGATCTTTTGCACAATAACCTTTTTGGTTTACCATTTCCGCATAACTTGCTCTTGTTCCCGAAGTTGTTGGAGGACCATAAACTCTAATTTCAATATCAGGGAGGGAAGAGTTAATTTCACTCCATTTTGTATATGGATTTTTTACCCACTTACCATTAACAGGAACTTCTGCAGTTAAAGCTTTTCCCAGATCAGATTTAGAAATTTTTAGAAGAGTACCTTTTTTGGAATTGGCAACAACAATTCCATCATATCCAACTTTTATTTCTGTTAATTTAACACCATTTTTATCGCAATAAGCAAGTTCTTTAGGCTTCATTCTGGAGGATGCATTTCCAATATCAATAAATTTTGTACCTACTCCGTCGCACACACCTTTTTTACCAACTGATGAACCACCAGATTCAACAACAGGTGTTTTAAAGTTTGGATTTTTTCCTAATTGTTCAGCAACTATTCTTGCAAAAGGAAGAACAGTAGAAGAACCAGCTATGCTAAG
>CAZWGZ010000126.1:0-5249 GCA_964633395.1 uncultured Rhodobacterales bacterium | reverse complement strand
GAATTAACAACTAAACTTCTTACTTCGCTTCCAGAAATAATACCTATCAAATTATTTTTTTTTGAAAATTTCTTAATAATCTTATTTTTTAATTCTTCTAAAGAATCTTCATGTGAAAATTCAAGGTTTTGGGGTGATTTTAATTTAAGTTCATTTATCTTTTCTTCAAATGCTTTCATAGAAATATAATTATATGTAAATTTATTAGCTGGTTTAATAAATATTATTTCTTCACATTTTTTTTTCTTTAAATATGTGAGTGATTTATTGATAAAGTCAGCATGATCATTATCAAAATATGGATGCTCACTAAATAACTCTGTTCTTCCGTGAGTAACAAAAGGGAAATTTTTTTCTAATAAAAATTTTACTCTTTCATCATTCAAAGTAGTATGAGAAATAATTATCCCATCTGCTAATTTTTTTTCTACAACTTCCTTAATAGCATCAATTTGGTTAGACCTGAAAATTGGTTTAACAATTAATTCATAATTTGAACTATTTAATGATTTGAAAATTCCTTTAATTATTTGTTTTTCATAATTAGATATATCGTCGAGTTGATTTAAAAAAAAACATATTTGGAATGTTTTGCCCATTTTTAATCTATAGGCATATAGATTTGGTTGATAATTCAATAAGCTTGCTACTTCGACTACCTTTTTTCTAGTTTTGATATTTATCTCTGGACCATTTTTTAATGCTCTAGATACCGTGGTCACAGATAATCCTGTTTTTTTAGCTAAAGTTTTAAGTGTTATATTGGACATATTTTCGCTTTATAGTTTAATTATTAGTATCGATACAAAAGATAACAACTATTTAATAAAAAATATGTGGATAAGTAACATAATTAAACGTTTTATTGTTTAATTTATAAATTCGTATCGTTACGATCTTAATATTAATAAAACAAAAAGGAGAATTTAATGAAAAAAATTAAAGTTAAATCAATTAGTTTATTTACATCGTTCTTTTTTATGGTGGCTTTATTGTTCCAGCCAACAATCTCATTAGCGATGACTTTAGATGAGCTAATTGCTGCTGCTCAAAAAGAGGGTGAAGTTAATACATATTGGCATTCAAGCCGTATGGGTAAAAAAGTAGCAAAAGCATTTGAGGAAAAATTTGGTGTTAAGGTTAATGCAACAAAAATGAAGGACTCTGAAATGACAGAGAGAATTGTCAGAGAAGTTACTTCGGGAAATGTGATCGTTGACTTAGTGGGATACGATGATGGACCTTTCTTAGATACAGTTTTAACTCCTAAGGGAATGGTTGAAAATTATGTACCTCCTTATGTTGCTAAAGACATACCTGCAGATAGTAGCAATCCATTAATATATTTATGGCAACCATTTGTGATAGGTTATAACTCTGAAGCTTATGGAAATAGCTGTCCAGTAAAATCATTGTGGCAATTAACTGAAAAAGATTGGTCAGGAAGATTTCATATGTGGGATCCACGTATAGCCTCTTCTATGCTACAAATGTTTTCTGCAATGGAAGACAGATCAGATGAATTAGCTGCATCATATAAAAAACATTATGGTAAAGATCTTAAAATTACAGAAGCAAATGCGGGGCTAGAATTTGTAAAAAGATTAGCTAAAAATAATCCTGTTTTATATAATGAAGATTATGAAATTGCAGTTGCTGTTGGAACAAAAGGTCAAAGCAAACCTCCAATAGGAATTTATTCTTTGGGACGTCATAGAGAAAATGCTAAGAAAAACCTAGCGTTAGCTTTATGTGATGTAGAACCATTTAAGGGTTTAAATCAACCAACATATATGCAAATTGTAAAAGGATCTCCAAATCCAAATGCTGCAAGACTACTTGCATATTACGTTCTTACTCAAGAAGGTGCAAATCCTTGGGTGGGTGTAGTTGGAGCTTATTCCTCTAATTCTTCTCTCGGATCAAGTCCAGATAACCCATATCCTTCTGCGGAAGCTTGGAAAGGTACTTTATTAGTCTCTAATAATACCAATGTTGCTAAGCGTAGACAGGCACTAATGGATTTTTGGATAAAATATAGTAATTAATAAAAATTTAACTTAATATTAAGGCGGTGTTTAATTTGCATCGCCTTAAATTTTTTAGTGAGGTTTAATTGTTTTTTTCAAATTTAATAAATCAAAATTCTTTATTAATTCGTTTAAAGATTAGGCTTTCAAGATTGTTACTTGAACCCAGTTTTCTTATAGGATCTGCACTTGTAGTAATATTATCTTATCTTGTTATAGCGCCGATAGTTTCTATTTTTTCTAACTCAGTCTCTTTAACAATGATGGATGCAATGCTTTCAGGAAGCAAAGATGGTGAATTTACATATAAATATATTGATAGAGTCTTTACATCATCAATTAGCGAAAAGATTTTTTGGACTCCTTTAATGAATTCATTAACGGTATCTTTTTTTGCAACATTAATTGCTTTAACATTAGGTTTAATTTTAGCATCTTTAGTTACCAGTACAGATATTTTTGGAAGAAAATATTTAGGATTTTTGCTTATAATTCCTTACATGCTCCCTTCTCAAGCTATGGCGACTGCATGGTTAACTATGTTTAAGAACAGAAAAATAAGTGGACCCCCAGGTATGCTGGAGTCATTTGGAATTAACCCCCCTGATTGGTTGGCGTACGGACCATTGCCAATTTCAATATGCATGGCTTTAAGTTACTTTCCTTTTGCTTTTCTTTTATTTTCAAGCTCTCTTAGTAAGATTGATATTCAATTGGAAGAAGTAGCATCTACATTTGGAGCAAAAACAAAAGCTATTTGGTCAAAAATTATTTTACCACTTTTGATACCAACAACCATGTCAGTTTTACTGTTGACAGTTGCAAGAACATTAGGAACATTTGCTACACCTTATATTTTGGGAACCCCTGCTAAGTATAATCTACTTTCTACATCACTTTATTCCAGTGTTAGATCAAACGAGTCAGGAGTTGTTGCGGTATTAGCAATTGTCTTAAGTTTAATTGGTGTCATGTTACTTTTAGTAGATATTTGGGTAGTTAGAAAGTGGCAAAGATTTGTTACTGTAGGAGGAAAGGGTATTAAACGGAAACCATCTAAATTAGGTATTTTTAGAACCCCAACTACTATTTTTGCTTGGATTATTTTTTTACTAGCAGCTTTCGGTCCTTTTGTAGTTTTGGCATTATCAACTTTAATGAGAGAACCTGGTAATTTTTCATTTTCTAATTTTGGTTTAGCATATTGGACAGGTGTTGACGTACCTGGAATGGATCAGCCTGGAATTTTTACAAGTCCTGAAGTAATAACCGCTCTTAAAAATAGTTTTCTTATTGCTGGATCTGCATCAATAATATGTGGAGTTTTAGGTTTATTAATTGGGTATGCGGTTGTACGTTTACCAGGCACCTTAATTTCTGGTTTTTTAAGGCAAATTTCTTTCTTACCTTATTTAATGCCAGGCTTAGCATTCGCTGCAGCTTACTTATCTTTATTTGCTGTGTCTAGAGGACCAATACCAGCCTTATATGGATCTTTGAGCTTATTAATTCTTGTAATGGTGGTAACTTATTTACCCTACGCCTCTAGATCAGGAATATCAGCGATGATGCAAGTAGGCCCTGAGCCCGAAGAGGCGGGTATGGTTTTAGGTGCTGGTTTTTGGAGAAGAATAATATCAATACTTGCTCCTTTGCAAAAATCAGCATTTGTTATTGCTATAATTCTTCCATTTATAACCGGAATGAAAGAACTTAGTTTAGTTGTAATGTTAGTAACACCAGGTACAGAATTGTTGACAACACAATCCATTAGATTTTTAGATTTTGGTTATACTCAACTTGCAAATGGTACTATATTAATTATTGGTGTTGTTGTTATGATTTCAGTTTTAATTTTAAATCGAGTTACAAAAACAAATCTAGCTTCAGGATTAGGGGGATAAATGTCTGAAATAAAACTTAATTCAATCATAAAAAATTTTGGAGGAAATTCATTAGCAGTAGACAACCTTTCAGTTACCATTCCATCTGGAGAATTTGTTTGTCTATTAGGGCCATCAGGATGTGGTAAGACCACAACATTGAGAATGATTGCTGGATTAGAAAGACCAGATAGTGGAGAAATATTTTGTGGAGAAAAAGTTTTTTTTTCTTCAAAAACAGGAGAATATTTAAAGACTGAAAAAAGAAATCTTGGATTAATGTTTCAAAGTTATGCGCTGTGGCCACATATGACAGTATTTCAAAATATCGTTTTTGGACTAGACATAAAAAATAAAACTTTAATAGAAAAAGAACAAAGATTTAAAGAGTTAGAAAAACTTTTTCAACTCAAAAATCTTAAAAATCGATATCCTTCAGAGCTGTCAGGCGGTCAACAACAAAGAGTTGCTTTAGCTAGAATGCTAGCTGTAAATCCTAATCTATTGTTATTAGACGAACCTCTCTCAAATTTAGATTCTAATTTACGTTTAGAGATGAGAGCAGAACTGAAAAGATTACATCAAACTTTAGGATGTACTATAATTTTTGTTACACACGATCAAATGGAAGCAATGACACTTGCAACCTCAATTGCTGTAATGAATAAAGGTATAATTGAACAATTAGATAAACCAATGACAATTTACAAAAAACCAAAAACGCTTTTTGTCGGAAAATTTGTAGGTAGTCCCCAAATGAATATTATTGATTTAAATCAGAGTGAAGAATTAGCTTTAAGTTTATTAAAAAAAACAAATTTTGAAAAACAACAAGTTAAAACATTAGGTATTAGACCAGAGTCAATAAAAATGGTGTCAAAAGATCAGGGAGATATTAATAGTACAATTGAAACTATTCAACCAACTGGAGCAGATTGGATAGTGGGTCTTAATATTTTGGGTAAATCTATTTTTGCAATTAGCTCAGAACAACCGCCTGGAATTGAAAGAGAAACAATTGGCTTATCATTTAAGTTAGATGGTTTACATGCGTTTGATAATAAAGATCAAAAGATTTAGATTATAGGATTATGTAGGAGAACTTGTACTAGACTTGTACCTAGGGAGATAAATTAATTATTTTTGGGCCACTGCATAAGGTGGTGTACTCCACTTTAATTCCATCAAAATAGCAAACTGACTTGGTACCACTATGAAAAAGAGGGACGGCAGAGGGACGGGAAAACTTTCCTAGACGTAACTTTTTTCCTGTATTATAAACGTCAGTGATAACAATACAAAACAGGGCCCTCGTGGTGAAATTTGGTAGACACAA
>CAZWGZ010000125.1:0-5279 GCA_964633395.1 uncultured Rhodobacterales bacterium | reverse complement strand
GAGCACTAGACTACGAATCTAGGGGTCAGGAGTTCGAATCTTCTCGAGCGCACCATTTCTTTCTTTTTAGTATCAATTAGTTAAAAGAATAGAAACAAAATACACCTCAGTGAATACTCAGTTTTGACACAGATTTGACACAGTAAAAGGAGTCAAATCATGGGATGTGTGCGTAAAAGAGGAAAAACTTGGAATGCTCAAATCAGAATTTCTGGATGGAGAAGTTTTACAAAAACATTTAAAACAAAACTAGATGCTACAGAATGGGTGGTTAATTTTGAAAAAGAACTTCATTCTAAACCTATTCCAGAGAGAGATATTAAGAATTTAAAGTTAAAAGATTTATTTAATAAATATAAATCAGAGATACTTCCTAAGTTAAAAAGTTATAAAATTGTTTCTTATAAATTAACTGTTTTATCTAGGTGTTGGATAGGTGATATAGTTGTTGTGAATTTAACTAAAAGACATTTAGAACAATTTTGTGAAGACCGAAAATTAATTGTTCGAGATGGGACTGTTAAATCAGAATTGATGTTAATTAAAAGAATTTTTAAAATTGCAATTGATCAATGGAGTTATGGAATCCCGTTTGATGCTTTTAATGGACTTGAAACACCCTCACCTCACAAACCACGAACTCGAAGAGCGTCTAAAGAAGAACTATCTATTCTTATTTCTTATGCAGAAAAACAAAGAAACAAATACATATCTACTATCATTCAGTTTGCAGTTGAAACTGGTATGAGACGTTCAGAGATACTTAAACTAACTTGGAAGGATATAAACTTAGAGACTAGAATTGCCTCTCTGTATGACACTAAAAATGGGGATGATAGACACATTCCATTAACTAAAACTGCTATAAAATTATTATCTAATCTTACTCAGTCATCTGAGTTTGTATTTCCAATATCTGCTAATTGTTTAAGACTTGCATGGGAGAGATGTAGAGATAAATCCAATATAAAAGGATTAAGGTTTCACGATTTAAGACATGAAGCAGTTTCAAGGTTCTTTGAAATGGGATTATCTGTTCCAGAGGTTGCATTGATATCTGGTCACAAAGACGTAAGACAATTATTTAGATACACTCATCTTAAACCAGAGAACTTGATTGCTAAGTACTCAAGTATTTTTTAACACAACAAAAAAGGAGAATAAATGAGATTTATAAAGTTTATAGAATATTTCAAATGGTTTAGAACTAAATTTCCAACTCTTAAACAATTGGAAAGAAAACATTTGGAAGAAATAGTAAAAATCAAAAAAGAATTAAAAAAGAAAAAGGAGAAGTAACATAACAAGATTTCAAAATAATAAAATATTATACGTTGATATGGATAACGTCCTAGTAGACTTTAAAACTGGTATAGACAGAATATCTTCATACAACAAAAAAGAATACGAAGGGAGGTATGATGAAGTTCCAGATATATTCTCTCTAATGGATCCTATGAAAGGTGCTATTGATTCATACAATCAATTATCTTCTCAATACGACACATATATTTTGTCTACGTCTCCTTGGGACAATCCTAGTGCTTGGCAAGATAAGATCCTCTGGGTTAAAAAGTATTTAGAAAAAAGTGCATATAAGAGACTTATTTTATCTCACCACAAAAATCTTAATAGAGGAGATTATTTGATTGACGATAGATTAAAGAACGGAGCAGATAAGTTTATAGGAGAGCACATTCATTTTGGAACAGAACAGTTCCCAGACTGGAAGTCAGTTTTAATTTATTTATCTTAATTAGAATTTATATTTTTTGATAAAAATTTTCTATTAGATTCCGAGATCTAATATAGTAATATAGAACATATAAGAAATAATAATAATTGCCAAAACTTGCCAAGTTTTTTTTACTTTATTAGTCACATCTTCTTTATTTAAATAAACTAACTTAAAGTCTTTATTTAGCAAAGTTGCATAGATTACATAAATAGATGAGATTAAGACTAAAATAAAAATTAGAAAATAAAAAGTAAGCATTGAATAATCGGTGATGTTATTAGCATTGCTCTCTAAAAAAGTTATTACTAAATTTAAAATACCTATTACACTCATAATCAAAAATAGAGTGCTAAAAATACCATTAGCAATTTTAAATCCTTTTGTTTTAGCAAGTAATCCAAAAAATAATAACGCCCACAGACTTAGAAAAGTTAAGATATTCATTAAATTTTGATTGTAATCCCAAAACATAAGCAGTGAGAGCAAACCCCAACACAAAGTCATAGAAAATAACACAGTTCTTAAGTTACATCTGATAAGTAATGATAATATTTTCATTTACTGTTATCCACTCCAAATATCAAAAATATAAATATTATTGATTAAACATAGGAAAAAGAAAACCCTCTTTTACGTAAAATTTAATTTATATGAAATTAACTAATCCAATGGAATATAGTTGGAAAAGTTAAAAAAAGTATAATTCCTAAAACTAATAAAGTGATTTTTAACTTCTTCATTTTAAATAAATAACTCCGGTAAAAAGTAAAACCCAAAATAGAGTTTCTAAACCTATCACTTTATAAAATAACTTAAATTCTTTTTTCATTCTTCATTTTCCTTACTTGGTTTTTTTATCCAAATAGTTAACTTTTGAAAACATAACCAATTAAAAATAAATATTAATAATAAAAATCCTATGTTAATTAAAAGTATACGAAATATACCTTCACTATGAAATTCACTATATATTGAAGATGTTCTATCTATCATTATTATAGATAATCCAATTACAATTATAAACATTCCAACAGATAACAATCTACTTAATCTAAATAAAAAAATATTCATTTCAAAATATTAACTAATATTGAAAAAAAAGAAATAATATCTATTTCAAATATCTAATATATTTAATTTCATTTTAGGAATAATACTTTACTTAGTAGTTATGAAATTTAATCAAGAAATTGTGTCCTTTCAAATTTCATCTGGTAGTATATATTCATTAATCAATTATCTTCAGATTCTTAAGGGAACAACATGAACAAAATACTCATCACATTCTTTACAGTTCTCTTTTGTCTCACTTCATCTATTGGATGGAGTGTCAAATTGTATGAGTTGGTTGAAAGAGATGGCATTTATTATAAGAAATTTTCTGATATTCCATTTACTGGAAAAATTGAGTCTAGAAAAATAGGAACAGGTAATTACAAGAACGGTAAAAGAGAAGGTTCTTGGATTGGTTACTACGATAATGGACAATTAATGTATAAAGGTAATTGGAAGAATGGTAAAAGAGAAGGTTCTTGGGTTAGTTATTGGAATAGTGGAAAATTAAAAGATAAAGGCATTTACAAAAACAATATCAAGATTAGTGACTAACTATGTATTTCAAGAAAGATCATCAATGTGACAACTGCAATCTTCCATTTAAAATTGTTTGGAGTTGCAAGAAAACATTTGAAGATAAGAACTGGGTTTTACTTTGTTATAACTGTATCCGTTATTTCAAACATTTGAATCGTTGGAGGTTCAAAACACAACTCCAAAATATCAAAGGTTTCAAATGGTGCAGATCAAATCCTTGCAAAATGAAATTATCATTATATGAAATTTCAATTTAAACTCTCTCTTTTACAAAGAATAAATAAATATATTCGATACATTTGTTATTTAATTATTATAGTTATCATAACTATAGTTTGGATAAAATTATCTTATAAAATAGACTAATTAATTAAAGAAACTAGAATAAATAGTTATGAGTATAAAACTTAAAATTTCAATGCCTAATAAAGAAACATGGAAAAAAGAAGAATATAATAAAATTACATTTGAATTAAAAAAAGAAAATTGGAAAACTTCTGACACTGCGAAGAAGAAGTTAAAAAAATACAAAAATAACCCAGAAAAAATAATAGAACGATTTAAAAAAGTTCATAGAAAAAAATATGACTATTCAAAGGTGAATTATACTGGTTTAACAAAACCTATAATAATAATTTGTAAAAAACATGGTGAATTTAAAACAACCCCAAAATTACATATAGGAAGGGATAGCAAAAATGTTGATAAAAAAAGAAATCCTATAGGTTGCAGTAAATGTATTATTGATAATGTAATAATAGACCTTCAAAAAATTCATGGAAAAAAATACGATTACTCAAAAATTAAACTTAAGTATAAATCATTTCCTATTATTATTATTTGCCCTGAACATGGTGAATTTAAACAAACACTTACTAAGCATATGAATGGAAGCAAATGTCCACTATGTTAAATAATAGAAAAGTAAATAATAATTTAATTATTTACAAAGTCTTAAAGAACCCAAATGAATACTAATGTCTTACTTTAAGAGAGTAGAGGTGTAAATATGCAAATCTTAAAAGAAATGAGGAAGGTATTATTCCAACCTTTATTGTTGCATAAAATTAGTCGGACTGACCAATTTAAGAGTACTCTTATATCAATAGTCTGCATCTTTCTTTTTATCTATGTGATTACTTGATTACCAGTATAATTGACGGATAGAGTTAAATACTCTTTACCTTTCACACCTATTTTGATTAAACTGTGACTATGAGAAATTTATTAATCATAGTTTTTTTATTACTATCACCATCCGTTTTTGCAGATGAAAAAGAAGAAGAAATAAAACAAGTAATAGAGATTGCACAATCAAAAGCAATTATAAAAAAACAAAGATTAGAAACTCCTCCAAATATTAAATGGGATAATACTGTTCCACTAAGATATAAAGGAACTATCAACAGACATAATCAGAAGTCTGGATTGAATTTTGGATTTACTCAAAATCGCTCACAAGGAATATTCTATTACAATTTTAAAGATAAATTAGAAAAAGGAAATATTACATTTACAGGAACAAATCAACATGGGTATTGGTTCAATTGGAATGACAAATATGGACAAGGTAGTCTTCAATTAAGAGAATATACAGATGGTTCATTAAAAGGGATTATTTACATTGACGATGGAACAATGTTAGGTAAAAAATTAGGTGAGTTTATAGGATACAAATAAGTTATATTATAAGGGAATGAGTTATGAAATTGAAAGAAACAATAAGAGGTAATTTAATATTATGAGTAAAAATCTTAAAGTTTTTCTGGGAATAGTCTGTTTTTTTATTTTATTAAAAGGTTATATCTTTTTTTATATTAACCCCTCAATACACCTTAACCCTTTAATGAATTAGTCAAATGAATACCAACATTCCTTGTCCATATTGTAGTCGTCCAAAAGGATTTATCTATGTCCAATCACATTACCAATGTTTGACTTGTAAGAG
>CAZWGZ010000124.1:0-5351 GCA_964633395.1 uncultured Rhodobacterales bacterium | reverse complement strand
TTATAATTGAAGATAATTGTTTTATTGGAGCAAGATCTGAGGTTGCAGAAGGTGTAGTGATAGAAACAGGAGCTGTTTTATCTATGGGTGTTTTTATTGGGGCTTCAACTAAAATTATTGATAGAAACACTGGAGAAATTTTCATTGGAAGAGTTCCTGCGTATTCAGTTGTAGTTCCAGGTTCTCTTCCAGGAAAACCTTTGCCAGATGGTTCACAAGGCCCAAGTCTTTATTGTGCAGTTATCGTAAAAAAAGTAGATGCACAAACAAGATCTAAGACATCTGTTAATGAATTATTAAGAGACTAGATTGGGTATTTTATGTCTAGAAAAGTAAATCCAATCGATTTAACCTCAGAGTTAATTAGATGTGAAAGCATAACTCCAAAATCAGCAGGAGCTCTGGATATTATAATATCATATTTAGAATCTTTAGGTTTCCATTGTAGACGTATTGATTTTGGAGAGGGTCTCGAAAAAGTAGAAAACTTATATGCTAGACTTGGGGATATAGAGCCAAATATTTGTTTTGCAGGCCATGTTGACGTTGTCCCTACTGGCGATGTTAATAATTGGTCTGTGGATCCATTTGGGGGAGAAATAAAAGAGGGAAAAATATGGGGAAGAGGAGCTGCTGATATGAAATCTGGAATTGCAGCTTTCATTGCCGCAGTCTCTGATTTCTTGGAGATCAAAAAAACAATGCAAGGTGTAGGAAGTATTTCTTTTATTATAACAAGTGATGAGGAAGGGAAAGCCTTAAACGGAACTAAAAAGGTTGTTGAATGGCTTAGCTCTAACTCTGAAATCATTAATGGTTGTATTGTTGGTGAGCCTACAAATGTTGCTAAAATCGGAGATACTATAAAGATTGGAAGAAGAGGAAGTCTTTCTGGTTCATTAACAGTGAAAGGAATTCAAGGGCATGTTGGATATCCTCACTTAGCAGACAATCCAATAAATACATTATTTAAAATGTTAGAGCCTATATCAAAAGTATATTTAGATAAAGGTACAAAAGATTTTCAACCAAGTTCTGCAATGATTACAACCATTGATGTAAATAATCCAGCTACTAATGTTATTCCTGGATTAGCAAAAGCTAAATTTAATATTAGATTTAATACTTTGCATTCTAAAGAATCATTGAAAGTAATGTTAGAAAAGCATTTTAATTCGATAACAGATAATTATGAATTAGATTTTTTTTGTAATGCAGAACCATTTTTAACTAATGATGATTTTCTCAAATCAACTTTACAAAGTGCAATTAAAAAAATTGTTAACTTAAATCCAGATAAATCGACTTCTGGAGGAACTTCAGATGCCAGGTTTATAACTAAAATATCTCCTGTCATAGAGTTTGGTTTAGTAGGAAAAACTATGCACAAAATAGATGAGAATGTTGAAGTCAATGATATCTTAGACTTAACAAAAATCTATAATCAATTTCTATTTAATTATTTTGGAGAAAAGGCTAGTGATTAATCCCCCACCTCATCCTGCTGCTTTTAAAGCAGGGATTATTTCTGCTTTTAGATTTATGTCAAAGAAAGATAATGTAAGCAATGTATTTTCACTAGATATAAACGGCTTTTGGGATAGTTGCTGGATGGTGTTTTTTATAAATGCTGTTGTTGCAATATTAGCTTCATATGGAATCAAAGCTAATCTTGATGGTGATATGCAAAATGGGATTCTTCCAAGGTTACTTTTAATTACAGTTATTGACATTTGTTTGTTTTCGATTTTAGTTAATTTAATTTTTGAAAAAATTGGAAAGCCAGATGCTTTTTTTAAATTTATTATACCATTTAATTGGATACAGTCGTTTCAAGCAATTGTAATGCTCTCTTTTGCTGTATTAGGTTTAATTTTACCACCTTCTATTTTTGTTTTTTTAAGTATGGGACTTATTATATGGGTTACTTTTTCTCTATGGAGAATTGGAAAAGAAGAAATTGGTTTAACTGGTTGGGGAGCTACTGGCATGATATTTTTATCAGTTGCTACTGAAGCTGGTTTAGGAATGCTTTCTAGATATCTATCTATAGCATTTTAGTAATGATCTGATTTTTTTGAATCATAGATAATTGGCCAGTTATGATTTAATAAGTTTTCAGGATAATCAACTCTCTCTAGATATAAACCTTCAGGTGGAGCCGTAGGTCCAGCTAATGTTCTATCTTTAGCATTCAGTATGCTCTTCATTATCCTTGGTTCCCAATTGCCTTCCCCTATTTTAACAATAGTTCCTGCTATTATTCTTACTTGGCTATGCAAGAAGCTAGGTGCTTTAACTTTCATTATTATTTCTTCATTGTCATGAGAAAAAGTAATCTCATCAAGAGTTCTAATTGGAGATTTAGCCTGACATTTTGATGTTCTAAAGCTAGTGAAATCATGCTTCCCAATGATATATTTCACAGCATCTTCCATTGCTTTTATATTTAAGTTTTTTCTGCAATGCCAAACCTTACCTTTATCTAATCCAGGAGGAGCTGCTCTACATAGAATTCTATATTTATAATAACGTTTTATGGCACTAAAACGTGCATTAAATTCTGAGTTTACAGGTTTAACAGAGATAATTCTTATATTTGTATCTCTTAGTAATGAATTAAAAGCAGAAATTATATGAAATGGATGTTTCAGAGTAAGTGGATGATCTATTGGTAAATTTATATGAGCAACTTGACCTAAAGCATGAACACCAGCATCTGTTCTTCCTGCACCTTGAATTTTAAAATCGTCATTAAATATCGCTTTTGCAGCATCTTCAATACTACCTTGAACAGAGGTTCTATCTACTTGTTTCTGCCATCCTACTAAACTATTACCATTATATTCAATTAATAAAGCATACTTAGATTTATTTTTATTTTCCAAATTGGTCCCCGATATCAAGTTGAGTACCATTTAAATAGGCTGAGACAGAAACAACACTTTTCCCTGGTTTTTGTACTTCAGTAATTTCTAAGCTTGAGTTTTCTCCGCAAGCAACAATAAGTTTATTCTTATTATCAATAATTGTACCAGGTTCAAGATTATGATCTTTATTAATAACTTGAGCCTTAATTATTTTTAATAATCCAACAGGTCCATTTGTATAAGTTCCAGGAAATGGATATAACGCTCTTATTTTATTACAATTAATTTTTGAAGATAAAGTCCAATCTAAATGGCTCTCATTTTTTTTAATTTTTGGAGCGTATGTAACACCATTTTCAATTTGTTTTTTTGGTAACAGAAGACCACTTGTATAACCTTTTACAGCTTTAATAAGAGAACGTGCTGTTAAAATCGATAATTTATCATGAAGTGTTAGAGACGTATCATATTGGTCTATATTTATTTTATTGGATAAAATCACAGGACCAGTGTCCATACCTTTTTCCATTAACATAATACATGATCCAGTTTCAGTGTCTCCAGCTTCAATTGCTCTTTGGATAGGAGCTGCTCCTCTCCATCTAGGTAGTAGGCTAGCATGACCATTAATACATCCATACTTAGGGATAGTTAAATAAGTTTCAGGAAGTATCAAACCATAGGCCACTACAACTACAATATCTGGTTTAAGATTCTTAAATTCTGAAAGTGCATTGTCAGTCTTTAATGATGAAGGTGTAATAGTTTTAATATTGAGTTGCTTAGCCAATCTTTGTACGGGTGATGCTTTTATTATCATTCCTCTACCATTAGGACGTGGAGGTTGTGAGTAAACAGCTAAAATAGTATGGTTTTCAGCTAATAATTCCAAACTAGGAACTGCAAAATCAGGAGTTCCCATAAATACAATATTCAATTAATCCTCATATGCTTATACTCATTTATCATTAGTAAATTCTTTAATAGCTTTTCTTAAAATAACTTCTTTTTTTAACCTTGAAATATGATCAATAAAAAGCACCCCATTTAAATGATCAATCTCATGTTGAATACACGTGGAAAGAAGGCCATTTGCTTCTAAGGTGATATTATTTTTACTTATATCTGTATAATTAACCGTGATTGATTCTGGTCTTTTTACTTGAGCATTATAACCAGGTATAGATAAACAACCTTCTTCTCTTTCTGTAATATTTGAGCTATAATAAATAATTTCAGGGTTTATCATTTTAAGCGGACAAGGCTCAATTTTATTACTTTCAATATTTTTATTATATTCTTCTTCCGACATATCGTCATGTTCTAAATTTGTTAAACCACAATCCATTACAATTAATCTTTTATCTTCAGAAATTTGAGTTGCGGCGAGGCCAATTCCGTTTGCGTTATACATTGTATCGAGCATATCATCTAGAAGCACTAAAATATTCTCATCAATAACAAGAACTTTTTTAGCAATAATTTTCAGAAATGGGTTGGGGACTTTAATAATTTCTTTAATGCTCATCTATTTATATTACCCTAATTAATATTTTGTAAAATCCTAGTGAATTAATAATCAATTTATCATATTATACTTAAATGCAAATGGAGTTTAAATGGATATTCAATATATTTTAATATTTTTTCTATCTTTTATTATAATGTCAATATTAGTATATTTAATATGTAAAATGTATTTTGAAAATAAAAATAAAAATAATATTACTAATAATCATGAAAAAGAAGAAATAAATCAGATTTTAGAATTAAAGGGTGCTTTATTTCAATTAAGCAAAACGATGGAAGAGAGGTTAGGTAATTTTGGATCTTCTATTGGTAATAGTTTGAGTCAGCAAACAGAAAGTACACAGAAATCTCTAACTGAGATGCATCAAAGATTAGGGATTATTGACCGTGCTCAAGAGAATATAAATGCTTTGTCAAACCAAGTTAGTGATTTACAAAATATATTATCGAATAAACAGTTAAGAGGTGCCTTTGGCGAAGTTCAACTTGAAAACATTGTTAAAGATGCTCTTCCACAAAATGCATATCAGTTTCAACACACTCTTAAGTCTAGTAACCGTGTAGATTGTATAGTAAAAATGCCAGAACCTCCTGGCCCAATTTGTATTGATTCAAAATTTCCACTTGAGGATTATAAAAACTTCGTAGGTTCTTCTAATGAGTATGATAAAAAGAATAATCTTAAATTATTTCATAATGCAGTCCAGAAACATATTAGAGATATTTCTGAAAAGTATATTTTGCCTGGTGAAACTGCTGATTCGGCTATAATGTTTCTACCCAGTGAGTCTATATATGCAGAAATTAATATAAGATTTCCCAAACTTGTTAATGAGAGTAGGAATAAAAAAGTTTATATGGCAGGTCCTGATAACTTAATGCTTTTATTACATACTGTTAGAGCAATTTTAAGAGATGCAACAATGAGCCAAACTGCAGGGAAAATTCAGG
>CAZWGZ010000123.1:1759-5419 GCA_964633395.1 uncultured Rhodobacterales bacterium | reverse complement strand
GGAAAGTATGATAGTTGGATTAGGTTTTAGTTACTAATCTTCTTGCCATCTTTCCACATGCCTTCTTCTATATTGCCATTTGTAAAAGTAAAAGTACCTTGTCCATTATATTCTCCGTCTTTCCATGCACCTTTGTATTGATCTTTATTGGAATAAGTATAAGTTCCTTGTCCATTTCTTTGATTATTTTTCCATTGACCTACGTATTCGTCTCCACTTGAATAAGTATAAGTTCCTTGTCCATGATTTGTATTATTTTCCCATTCACCTACGTACTTATCTCCATCTGACCAAGTAAAGATGCCATGCCCATACTTATTATTATCTTTCCATTTACCTAGGTATTGATCTCCATTTGCATAAGTAAAAGTTCCTTGTCCATTATATTCACCATCTTTGAATTGACCTACGTACTTATCTCCATCTGAAGAAGTAAAAGTTCCTTGTCCATTATATTCACCATCTTTGAATTGACCCACGTATTGATCTTTATTTGAATAAGTAAAAGTTCCTGGACCATTATATTTACCATTTTTGAATTGACCTAAGTACTTATCTCCATTTATATAAGTAAAAATTCCCTGTCCATTATTTGTATCATCTTTCCATTGCCCTACGTATTGATCTTCATTTGAAAAAGTATAAGTTCCTTGACCATTATATTTACCGTCTTTGAACTGACCTACGTACTTATCTCCATTAAAAAAAGCATAAGCACCTTGTCCATCTTTTTTACTGTCTTTGAATTCACCAATGTATTTATTACCATTTGAATAAGTATACTTTCCTTGTCCAGTTCTTATATTGTCTTTCCATTCACCAAAGTACTTGTCTCCATTTGAAAAAGCATAATTTCCTTGTCCATGTTTTTTACCATCTTTGAATTCACCTAAGTATTGGTCTCCATTTGAATAGGTAAAAGTTCCTTGTCCATTATAACTACCAACTTCCCAATCACCGTTCTTGAAGTTAACACTATATCTTAATTCTCCATTGTCATAATAACCAACCCAAGAACCTTCTTTTTTACCTTTTTCTATTAAACCTATTTCTTTTCCAATAACTTTTCCTGTGAATGGAACTGAAGAAGATTTCTTATAATACAATCCATCTTTATTAATTATTTCTTTCGAATCGACACCTGTGCATAGAAAACTTGTGAATGCACAAATTATATTTTGTGAGTGCCCGACAGATGAAGTAAGACAAAAGAGAAGTGTATATAATATGACAAATAGTTTATTCATAAACGTAGTCTAGTAGAAATAATTGTGATTGGTAAAGAGTAATTGATATTTCTCTTTGAATAATATTGTGGTTTATAGATTAGGTTTTAGTCAATTTTACTTTTTTTCCATTTTCCCACATACCTTCTATAACATCTCCATTTGCAAAAGTATAAGTACCTTTTCCATGGAATTTTCCATTTTTATATTTGCCTACGTATTTGTCTCCATCTCCATATATAAAAGTTCCATGTCCATGAAAATTATTATTTTGCCATTCCCCTGTATATTGATCTTTCTTTTCCCAAGCATATGTCCCTTGTCCATGCATATTCCCATCTTTGTATTCACCTATGTACTTATCGCCATTTGACCACGATAATATTCCAATACCATTCACTTTTCCATTTGAACATTCTCCGGACCATGTAACAGTTTCTAGAGGTTGAGGTTCTGGATTCCAAACGAGGCAATTTATTTTATCTGTAGGAAACCATTTTGCTTCTAATGCCCAACTCTGAGAAGAAAGACAGATGAGTGAAATCAAAAATGACAATGTAACTATTAGTTTATTCATTATTACAGTTTAATAGAAAAAATTGTGATTGGTAAAGAATAATTAATATTTCTCTTTGGATAATATCTATTTAGTAATTAGGAGGTATACTTTTTTTCATTATAAAATTTTTTGTAAATATCAGATAATTTAGATATTTGTTTTCTCTTCTCATTTATAAATTTTATGGGATTTTAGGGTATGAATTTTTTAGAAATACCTTTTATCTTCCATATCAATATGGCACATTTCAAATATGGAAAATAAAGAAGCAATATTAATAATAGAAAAACTTTCTCCTGGCAAAAGAAAATATGAAGAAAAAAAAGCAATTAAAAATGATTTTGCATCTTTATACGATTCAGTTGCTTGGAAACTTGAAGAACCTATTCGTGCAAGATGGGAAAGACGAGATGTATTTAAAGCAAAACAATTAGAGAAACAAATAAAACTGGATAAAATAAAAGAAGAAAAAAAACAAGTTTGGAAAAAAACTAATAAAGATGGAACTCCATTTTTTAATATAAAATACTTTTTTCAAGATTTTCCAAAAAATGTGTCTGGAATAAATATAGAAAAAACTAATACTTCAAAACAAATGATAGAATGGTTTTTGAAATCTTTCGGTCATCTTAATCCATTAGAAATGCACTATGGAAGTAATACAGGTGTAGAAGACGGTGAAGTGACACTAAGTTATATTGATACTTGTTTGTTTTTTCTATTTTCAAAATATAGATGGAATGTTCTTACAAACAAAATGGAAACAAACGAAACAACAGAAATACCTTTAAATATTTTTCAATGGTTTGATGAACTTGAACATCTAATTACAGATAATCGTATGTTCTGGTGCATATTTGAATGGATTTTTACAGTTCAAAGTAAATACTTTACAGACAAGACTTTTACTCGTTATGGAAGATTAAATATTCCACTTGAAGAGAGATTACAATCAAGTGAAATCTTAAATGGTTCAAGAAATGATGGTGTATTTAAAGATTCTATCATAGATAAATCAAGTAAATTTCCAACAACTACTTTTTGGACTAAAACTATATTTGATAATGTTATATCAGACGAATATGTAACAGTTTATTGTTCATTTAAAGTTCCCAAAGGAGAAACAATAAAAAAAGGAATAACATTAAAAAATCAAGATAGTTTAATTCATCAAGCAGGCAACGGTTTTTCATACTCATTATCTAAATTGATTGCAGTTCGTTTAGGTTGGTTCACATCATCTTTTATTATTAAAAAATATTGTAAGTTACAAGATGATGAAGCAGAAAAGATTTTACAAGATAAATGGTTGAATAGAGGACAAATGGAAAATCCAACTTTCTTTGATGAGTTTTATACTTGTATTGGTGAGTTCAAAGTAAAGAAAGATAAAATTTTATTTGCAACTGGCATAATGAGTGAAGATGAAATCATTGCAAATCCCAAAGATGTTATTCTTGCAGACTATCGTTTTTTGAATGTGGTTGATACATTTGCAATGCAATCTTGTTTAAAGTTTATGGATGGTTTAAGAAAAAAAGCAGTAGAAGACCAAAAATATCCTCTCCATGATATTTCTCAATTTATAAATTTAGATGGAGTATTTGATTACTTCTATATGAGTGCAAAAAAATACTGCAATAGAAATCCAAAAGAGGTTGGATACATATTAAAAACAGGACAACCAGATTTGTTTTATAAATTCATACCTTATGTTTTAGATATGTTAGAAGAACAAACCAAAAAAGAATATGCGTTAGATAAAAAACATTCATTAAAAGTCGAAGTAGCACCAACAATAATAAATAATAGAAACATGTTTGAAATATCAGCAGATGGATTTATTTTTCCAAACTTAAATGGAAGTAGTGTTAG
>CAZWGZ010000123.1:0-1659 GCA_964633395.1 uncultured Rhodobacterales bacterium | reverse complement strand
TAGTTGTGGAAGGGAAAGAGTAATTAATATTCATCTCTGGATACTATAGTGGTTTATAGATTAGATTTTGATCTTACTAGTTATAAATGATCATCTTTAAAATCTTTTAATATCATTAACTGATGAAATATAATCAAGAAATATTTCAAATTTTAATTTCATCTGCTAGTATTGTTTTAGTAACAAATTACTTAAAAAGTCTTAAAGAAAGCAACTAGACAGGAATTTTTTGAAATGAATATGAGTGCTGATAAGAAAAAAAATGAAAATCACTTTAAGTCGTTTAAATTTGGAAAATTTAAAATAAGGTTTCGTAAAAAGATATTTAAGTATGTACTAATAATAGGAGTAATTATTTTTGCCGGATATCCATATTTAAATCTAAATATTCCAACTCACTCACTTACTGATCTAAAAAAATTTAAAGAACCCAAATGAATATTAATGTTCCCTGTCTATATTGTAGAAATCCAAAAGGAATTATATATGTCCAATCACATTACCAATGTTTGACTTGTAAGAGAGTTGTAGATGACTGTTGTGGTTCTAAAACAGTGCAATGTATTGTTCCAATTAATAATGATAAACTTATACAAAGTAAAAGATGATTGCAGTCTATAAGAAATTCTTTTTGATTTTGGGAGTTACAGTTCTTTTTTGTTTATCTGCATCTGTTGTTTGGAGTGAAACAAAGTTAATTTCACTTAATGAATATATTTCAAAACTAGATAAACCAAATGGTAACCAATATATTTATACTATTCATCGTGCAATTGTTTATCGTGCACTAGAAGTAAAAATTATAAACTAATGGAAAAGAAATGCATAAAATAATAAAGATAATTATCGGTACTGTTCTTATTATATACATTGTTCTTGTTGGTATGCAGTTAATGGGAATAAATTTACTTTAAGAAATAATAGTTATAGTTGAATGAGTTCGATTATGGATTTAATAATGGTGAAAACAACAAAACGTTCTCGAAAATGGAATTAAATTATTCTCACTTTCTTTACTTTAAAAAGTGGGGTGCATCTGGGAACTCTGTTTCTCATTCCAGTATTTCTAATATACAGATTTATTTTTTTTCTAATAAACGGATATAATTCAAAAGTAAGTATAGAAACTTTCTTCCCTCAAAGTTCAAGTGAGTTTGGTTGAGAGGGATTAGAGATGATTTATGATTTTCTCGTAAATACTCCAATAGAGTTTATTATTATTGGTTGGTGTGGATTAGTTACATTTTCCTTAAGTGGTGTGATTAATAAAGTTAAGCATTCTTTACTTTCCAAGAACTAATTTATTTTAATTAAATACATTAAGGAGTGAATAGGATATTTTTACAGATGTAATTAAACTATCTGTTTTCTAAAAAATAGGTGGAGTATCAGCAAGGATTAGGTTTTAGTTATTAATCAAAACTCCGTCTTTATAATTACGTCTAAAACTTAACTGTCCATTTCCAAAGTAACTAAACCAAGAACCATCTTTCAAACCATTCTTATATTGACCTTTATCCCTCAACTGTCCATTAAGATGGTAACTAACCCAAGAACCTTCTAGTTTTCCATTCTTATGATTAGTTTTAGATTGTAACTTTCCATTTGCCCAGTAACTTAACCAAGAACCATCTCTTTTACCATTCTTAAAAGAACCTT
>CAZWGZ010000122.1:0-5425 GCA_964633395.1 uncultured Rhodobacterales bacterium | reverse complement strand
AGCTTAGATGAACTTGCTAAATTAATAGGTTTAGAAAAAGAAGTTTCTATAATAACAGAAAAAGCTATGAATGGTGAAATTGATTTTCAAGAAGCATTAATTAAGAGAGTAAGTATGCTAAAAAATCAACCAACAGAAATTTTAAACAATTTAAAAAACAATATTAATATAAATATTGGAGCTAAAGAGTTAATTAAAACGATGAACTCTAATGGTGCTCAAACTGTTCTAGTTTCAGGTGGGTTCACTTTTTTAACAGAATATTTAAAGACTATTTTAGATTTTAGTTTTGCTCATGCTAACACTCTACAAATATCTAAGTCAAAAAATGGAATAGAAGTACTTACAGGAAGAGTAGAGCTACCAATATTAGATAAAACAGCAAAACTTCAAATCTTAAAACAATATACTAAAAAACTTAATCTTAATTTAGAAGAAACTATCTGCGTAGGTGACGGAGCTAACGATATTGAAATGATACAAAACGCAGGTTTAGGAGTATCATATAATGGAAAAGATATTTTGGATAAAACCGCTGATTTGATCTTCAGACATACAAACTTAAAAGGTTTGCTTTATGCTCAGGGTTATACTGATAAAGAAATAGTTACATAATTTTAAAAGTATATAATCTATTTTATTTCCAAAGCTACAAATCTGGTTCCTTTTTCAATCTTAACAAGCAGTAAAATTGCTTTTCTACTTTGTTTGACAGCATTTTTAATTGCATCATCTATAACTTTTAATGATTTTACTTCAATTTGACCGACTCTAACAATAACCATTCCAGCAATAAGTCCGGCTTTTTCTGCAGAACTCTCTGGCTTAACTGCTGTAATAACAATACCGGATTTAATATCATTAAGTTTATACTTATTTATATTTGTATCGCTTAACTCTTCTCCTACAAAACCAAGTTTATCAAATGATTTTGATTTTCCGGTAACTTTATTATTATTTAATCCAATTAAATTATCTTTTTCAGCTAATTCAAGTTCACCTAAGACAACATTTAAAGTTAGCTTTTTCCCAGCTCTCCATATAACTAAAGGCACTGATTTCCCCACGGGAGTTCCAGCGACAACCTTAGGTAACTCTTTCATATCAGAAATGTCTATATTATTAAATTTTAATATAACATCCCCAGATTTTACTCCAGCTTTAAAAGCTGGTCCATCTTCTGTTGCTGAAGATACCAAAGCTCCCTTTGGAGATTCCATACCTAAGCTTTCTGCTATTTCTTTAGAAATTTGCTGTATTAAAACTCCTAACCATCCACGTTTTGTTCGTCCATAAGTTTTTAATTGGTCAGTAACTTGTTTAGCTAAATTCGACGAGACAGCAAAACCTATTCCAACAGATCCACCAGACTGAGAAAAAATTGCAGTATTAATTCCAACAACTTTTCCATCCATATCAAACAATGGGCCACCAGAATTACCTTTATTTATTGAGGCATCAGTCTGAATGTAATCATCGTAAGGACCAGAAAGACCTCTTCCTCTGGCAGATACTATTCCAGCGGTTACTGTGCCTCCAAACCCAAACGGGTTACCTATAGCCATTACCCAATCACCTACTCTAAGCTTGTCAGAATTTCCAAAACTAACTTCAGTTAAAATTACTTTTTTTGGAATAATTTTTAAAAGTGCTAGATCCGTTTTAGGGTCTTTACCAACAACAGTGGCTTCAAATGACTTATCGTCGTATAAAGTTACCATAATTTTTTCAGCATTATCAATCACATGATTGTTGGTTATAACATAACCAGCTTTATCAATTATAAAGCCTGAACCTAAAGCTTGAGCTTTTCTTTTTTTGTTTTGACCAGGTTTTTCAAACTGCTTAAAAAAATCTTCAAATGGTGAACCTGGAGGGAAGGAAGGCATTTCTTTTGAACGTTGTTCTATTATTGTGGTAGTAGAAATATTAACTACTGAAGGACTTAATTTTTCAGCAAGATTTGCAAAACTATTTGGTGCTGTTTTTGCTGAAGCAACTGTTATTAAAGAAAAGGAAATAAGACAAGATATAATTAAACGTGAAATATTAAAAAACAAACATTTATTTAATTTAAAGCAATTATCAATCATTTTAAAACCTTTTTTTTCATTATAACAAGACATATACAAGTCAATAAAGGCTTGTTTATGTCTTATTATAGTTTTTTGTAATAGTAGTAAGAAAAAAATTATTATTTACCTTGTTGTGAACCAAAGTAGCTAAAAAAATCACTTTCAGGACTAAGTATCATCGTAGTATCTTTATCAGTAAATGTTTTTTCATAAGCTAACATTGAACGATAAAATTTGAAGAATTTTTTATCTTGTCCAAAAGAATCTGAATAAATTTTGATAGCTAATGCATCACCATCACCTCTTAAGCCTTCTGCTTTTCTTTTACTTTCAGCTACCAGAACTACTTTTTGTTTATCAGCGTCAGCTCTTATCTTTTGAGCTTCTTCTGCTCCTTCGGCTCTGAACTCTTTAGCTTCTTGCTCTCTTTCAGATTTCATTCTATTAAAGATATTTTGACTTGTGGCTTCTGGATAATCCGCTCTACGAATTCTTACATCAATCATTTCCATGCCAAGCTTTTCAATAGATACACTTACTTCACCACTAATATCTTCGACTATTTTATCTCTTGCATCTGATAAAATTGAAGTAAGTTCATATTTTCCAAAAACACGTCTTACCGAAGAATCTACAATTGATTCTAATCTCTGCCTAGCACCAAACTCACTCCTTACTGTTTGATAAAATAACAATGGATCAGTTATTTTAAAACGTGAGTATGTATCTACTTCCAATCTTTTTTGATCAGCTAGTATAACTTCTTCAGAATCTTTAGAAACTAAAGATAGAACTCTTTTGTCGAAGAAAGTTACTTCTTGTACAAAAGGGATCTTAAAGTTAAGCCCAGGTTTGTTAATAAGCCTTTTAGGCTCTCCAAATTGAAGAACGAGGGCTTGTTGAGTTTGATCGACAGTAAAGAAAGAGCTTAATAAGCCAAAAAATACTGCTACAACACCTACAATAGAAATAATTTTAAACGAGGACATTATTTATCACCTTTTTGTTTTAGTTGATCTAACGGTAAATAAGGAACCACCCCAGAACCACTTGCAGATTTATCCATAATTATTTTTTTAACGTTTGAAAAAACTTTTTCCATAGTTTCCAGATAAATTCTTGCTTCAGTCACTTCAGGATTTAATTTATAGCTCTTATATATAGACAAAAATCTATCTGCATCACCTTTAGCTCTATTAACTACTTCACTTTCATAAGCTTCCGCTTCAGATATTAATTGTGCAGCCTCACCTCTAGCTCTTGGAACAATATCATTACGAAAAGCTTCTGCTTCGTTAATTAAGGTATCTCTATCCTGCCTAGCTCTTTGTACATCATTAAATGAATCAATAACTTCAGCTGGCGGATCGACTGACAATAACTGAATATCTCTGATTTCAACACCAGCTTGATATTCATTAAGTAGCTCTTGCAACATATTTTTAGCTTTTAATTGTATTTCTTCTCTTCCACCGGTTAGTGCTGTTTGTATTTTTGTTTGACCAATAATATCTCTCATTACAGATTGAGCGGCAACTTTTACTGTTTCAGGAGGATCTTGAATATTAAACAAATAAGCACCCGCATCAGCAATTTTCCAAAAAACAATAAAATCTATATCAATATTATTTTCATCACCCGTGATCATTTTGGATTCATCAGGAACATCCCTTCTACTTGTAGAAGCACCTCCAAAAGACCTGTACCCTATTTCTATTCTATTGTCACGAGTGACATCTGGAGTTATAACTTTTTCTATAGGACTTGGTAAATGATAGTGCAAGCCTGGAGGCGTAGTTCTTACAAATTCTCCAAATCTCATAACAATACCTTGTTCCTGTGGATTAACTCTGTAAATACCTGTCATCAACCAGAAACCGACAATAACAAGTAATAACAAAGAAATACCTTTGGCACCACCAAATCCACCTGGCATCATTTTTTTAAGCTTATCTTTACTTTGTCTAAGCAATTCATCTACATCTGGAGGTGTTCCATTAGAATTAGGACGCTTTCCCCATGGATTTTGGTCACCACCACTTCCCCATGGACCCGACCCGTTATCATTACTTTTATTTATAATCATTAAAACTGCTCCAAATAATACAAAAACTTTAGAAGTGATATTATGACATATATTATATGTATTAAAATATAAATACATTTATTATATTTGTATAGTATAATGAAATTACAACCTGTAATAAAAATATTTCTGGATGAAATCATGGAAGAAAAAAAATTAAAAGAAATTCAATCTTTATTGAAGACTATTATTTTAAAAAACCAAACATCAAATGTTTTAGATAATAAATTAGTGATCGGTTTGAAATTAGAAAATAATACAGTGCACTTTACCCTTGAACTTTTGCCAGAACAATTAAAAGAATCACAAGAAATTAAGAAAATTATTGAAGAAAAACTTCTATTAATTAGTTGGGTCAAAGACGTTAAGATAATACTGACAGCTCATAATATTAAAAAAAAAGAAACTGTTAATTCAAGCAGCGCTCCTTTAAAACCTGCTAAACATATCATAGCTGTTGCAAGTGGAAAAGGTGGCGTTGGAAAATCTACAACAGCTATAAATCTAGCTCTAGCTCTACTTAAATTAGAATATAAGGTAGGAATTTTAGATGCAGATATATATGGACCAAGCTTACCTAAATTAACTGGAATTAGTAATAAGCCTAAAAGTAGTGGCAACAAAATTATTCCTCATAATGCCTTTGGCTTGCAAGCTATGTCTATTGGTTATTTGGTACCTGAAGATGCAGCTACAATTTGGCGAGGCCCTATGGTTATGAGCGCCATTGAACAATTACTCAGAGATGTAGATTGGCAAGAATTAGATATTTTAATAATTGATATGCCTCCTGGGACTGGTGACGCTCAACTTACTCTTTCTCAAAGAGTTCAATTAGCTGGAGCCATTATAGTTTCAACACCTCAAGATTTGTCTTTGATTGATGCTCGAAAAGGCCTGAATATGTTTAAAAAAGTCAATGTTCCGATTTTAGGCATAATTGAGAATATGAGTTATTTTTTATGTACCACATGTGATACTAAGCACCCAATTTTTGGAAATGGTGGAGCTAAGATAGAGGCTGAAAAACTAGGAGTTCCATTTTTAGGTGAAGTTCCTCTTGATCCAACTTTAAGAATAACTTCTGATGAAGGAAATCCTATAATTATAAAAGAACCAGAACATATTATTTCTAAAGTTTATATGAAAATAGCTTCACAAATAATTACGTCCATAAAAGCTGACACAAGAAAGTCGCCATTAATAATTCAATAATTAAAAAAATTATTTAATTCTATTATAACGCCAATAACTATATTCTGGA
>CAZWGZ010000121.1:0-5537 GCA_964633395.1 uncultured Rhodobacterales bacterium | reverse complement strand
TTTCTACACCAAGACGATTAGCTAACGAGAGGGGTGGGTTAGTATATTTACCAAATGGGCAGGTAAATCTCCAACTCGTGTCAGAAAAGGAACGAAGTAAAACAATAGTATCCAAAGATTTTAAAAGAACGTTTCCCGCACCACTATCTTTTGCAGCCTTTTGTCCCGCAGCAGCGGTAAGTTCAATAGGGGAAAGAGCCACAAATGGATCCATTTCACGTTGGGTCACCTGTCCACTGCCAACTAATATTGGTATTCTTGTTTCATCCATTATAAAACTCTTAATATGTTAAAGAAATATTAAAATAAAATGACAATAATAACAATATAATCTTAAGACATTCGAACTCAAGAATGTATAATTAATTTAAGATCACAAAATGAACTCAATCATAACAACCTATTGTCATAATCATCCCATAGTTTAAATTAAAATATGGAGATAAATAAATGGCAAATAGTGGTATAGAATGGATTGACTTAACCTTTAACTTTTGCGTTAGGTTTTTGTATGATATTTGCGGATTATTAGGCATTACATATGAAGAGATAAATGTATGGTTGTTTGTAGTAATTTGGCCAATTGCCAGTCTGATTTTATTTGCAGAAGTTATCCGACTACGACTTAAACTTAGCTCATCAAAACCGTAAGTAAAAATACAAGAAATTTATCAACCTACAGTGAAGCTATCATTTCCCTTATTATACGTACAACCTCAT
Source organism: uncultured Rhodobacterales bacterium (assembly GCA_964633395.1). Classification (GTDB taxonomy): domain Bacteria; phylum Pseudomonadota; class Alphaproteobacteria; order Puniceispirillales; family Marisalimonadaceae; genus CAJJBL01. Next base: position 4,817 of record CAZWGZ010000121.1, on the reverse strand, counting down.
CAGGCTGTTCAGCACACGGTATGTGTCCAGCCTCTTCAATTATCTCAAACTTTGCACCTGGTATTAGTTTGGCTGTGCCTTCTACAAGCTCAGGTGGGGTTGCTCCGTCCTGTCTACCAACTACACAAGTTGTTGGCACAGAAATAGAAGGAGCTTTATCAGTGAAGTCAGCATCACGAATAGCCATACCAGTTCCTATATAGCCTTCTAAAGGTGTTCTAGTAAACATAGCTTCATAACCACGTAAATCTACTTGTCTGTTTTTATGAAAATTTGGTGAAAACCAACGTTGCATGTTGCCTTCTAAAAGAGCTTCTAGACCTCCATCACGAGCAATAGCAATACGATCATTCCACATTTGTTCATTTCCAATTTTAGCTGCCGTATCACAAAGAATTAATCCTTGAACTAAATCTGGTCGTTTATGATACACTCCTTGAACTACAAGTCCACCCACAGAAAGGCCGACTAATACGGCTTCTGAAATTTTAAGGTGATCCATCAAATCTATAAGATCAGTAACATGATCATTAATTACATAAGGTGAATTCCCAAGACCAGAAAGTCCATGCCCCCTTTTATCATAAGTAAGTATGCTATAATCTTTAGATAAGTTTTCTATACAACTTTCCCAAATACGAAAATCTGTTCCTAAAGAATTAGAAAAAACTACGGCTGGTTTATTTGCACCATTATTAATATAATTAAAGTGTATAGATATATCATTTATGTCAGCAAAGTTCATTGGGTGCTCCTCAGATTTTTATTTAAATATGTTTGATCAACTTATAATATTTTACAATTGAATACAAAAAAATATTTAATATGATCAATTTAAATTAGAAATAAATTTAAGAGCTTTGAATTTTTTTAATTGCATCAGCCGTTTGAATTACTGATTTTTCAAAAGGTATAGGGACCCAATTAAATGTTTTTCTTGTATTGGAATTATCTGCAGTTAAATGCATTCCTAGTATACCAAGCATACCTTTTGCCTCGCGATCAAAAAAAGACATAAACTTTAATAACCAACTAGGTGCTTTTTTAGTACTTGGTCCTTTATAACCTTGTTTTAACAATATTTCTGCAACATCTGCAAAACCTATTGGATCTGTTCCGGCTGCAATAAATCTTTTTCCAGCAGTATCTTTAGTTAAAATTGCTTGAACATGAAGTTTTGCAACGTCCCGAACATCTACCATTGGAAAGGCGGTATCAGGAACCATAGGTATTTTACCGTTCATCATTTTACTTAATATAGTTAAAGTCTCACCTGAAATATCATTACCGAGCGGTGGTCCAAAAACACCACCAGGTGCAATTACTACCAATTCCATCTTTGAAGATTCTTTATGTTGATCGATAAATGTCCAAGCAGCTTTTTCTGCTAGAGTTTTACTTTTTATATAAGTATTAAGATTTGGATAATTTATATCAGTCCAGTCTTCTGGTCCAAATTGCCCACGTCGAATGCTAGACATCATTGAGACAATTGAACTAGTTAGAATTACTTTTTTTACACTAGCTTTATTAGCAGCCTTTAAAATACGCTTTGTACCTTCAACTGCTGGCAAAATCATTTCATTTTCATCTTTTGGATTAGCAATTCTGAAAGGTGAAGCAACATGCATTACAAAGTCACAACCTTTCATGGCTTTATCCCAACCATTATCAGAGGTTAGATCTAACTCAAAAAATTTTAGATTTTTTGTACTTATGTTGTTGCTTTTCATAGCGTCAATTACTTCTTGTTGCTTTGCTAAATTACGCACAGTTCCCCTTACTTTAAACCCTGCATCAAGTAATTCTTTACCGCAATAAAGACCTATAAATCCTGAAATTCCTGTTAGTAAAACTGTTTGTGACATTATATTATCCTCTTTAAATGACTTGAATTTTTTATAAATACCAAATAGTATTAAATAGTCAACATTTAAATACCATGTAGAACTTTATTATGAATAATACACTAAAAATACTTAAAAAAGGTAGACCTAAAACTCTTAACTTGGACGAGTTAATTGATGTTGCAATGATCACTTATTGGTCAGAAGGACCTACTAACGTTTCAATAAATCAAATTTGTAATAAAGCAAAAATATCAAAACCAGGTTTATACCGTGAGCTTGGTGGAGAAGACGGTTTAATGGAATCAGTTTTAATTGCATACCAAAAAAAAATAACAATCCCAATTCTTGAGATATTTAAATTAGATAAAAAATTTGACGATACACTCGATTCTATAATTTCTTTCATAACTGACACAGATAATAATCAAAATAAACCTAGAGGTTGTCTTCTCGCAAAATTACGTCAATCACAAAATAAATTTGGTCCCAAAACACAACAACAAATAAATCTTATTAAAAAACAAGTTCTAGTGAGTTATGAAACATGGGTAGAGCAATCTAAATTAAAGAATGAATTCCCATCTTCCATTTCATCTCAACTTGCAGCAAATTATCTAGATGCTCAACTAAACAATGCTTTATCTCAGATAGCCAATGGTGAAGAGAGAAGTAAAGTTAAAGAAATATTAACGCTTTCCTTATCTGTAATGAGAAAAACATAACAACCTGAGATTTAAATCCGTACTAATTTTTTTAATTTATTATAAGCTTGTTATCACGCACGGCATAATAAAAACAATTTTGTCTTCCTGTATGACAGGCTGGACCAATTTGATTTACAAGAAGTAAAATACAGTCTTTATCGCAGTCAAATCTAAATTCTACGAGACTTTGGAAATTTCCAGATGTTTCACCTTTTCTCCAAAGTTTATTTCTTGAACGAGACCAATAATATATATTATTTGTTTCTAAAGTTTTGATTAATGACTCTTTATTCATCCACGCTAGCATCAGCACTTCACCTGTGTCATGTTGTTGAGCTATAGCTGATACTAAACCATCACCATTATATTTAATTTGATCTACAATTTTTGAATTAAAGGACATTATTTTTTCTAAACTGTTTAAATCTCATTCTCTCCAATAATATTAAAAAACTTTTCTATAGCAGATTTTTTAATATTACGAGTTATAAATACTAATCGTGTACTTCTATCATTATCGGGCCATTGATCAAGCCATTCCACAGGATGAAAAATATGTTGAACTCCATGAATAATAGCTGGGCTATTTTCACCTCTTATATTCAAAATCCCCTTTATTCTTAATAAATTTTGACCCATTTGACTGGTAAGTAATTCAAGAAAAAAATTAAAGGTTGTCATGCTTACTTGCTGCTTAGTAACCAACGCAAATGACTCAATATTATCATTATGACGGTTTGTGTTGTGCTTATGATGATGGTTATGATCATGTTTATGATTATGATCATTATCTTTATATTTTTCAATTGCCAACCAATTTTTAACATCCCAAGTTTTGTTAAAAGGATCATAGTCATTGAGCCCTAATAAATCTGCTACAGGAATTTCTTTCTTATTACTTTCAATTATCATTGCCTTTGGGTTTATAATTCTAATCCTGTTAATAATAGATTTGATAACAAGAGAATCTGCAATATCACATTTACTTAGTATTATACGATCCGCTAAAGCTGTTTGCTTAATTGCTTCTTCATGGATATCATATGTTCCCTCACCATTTACTGCATCGACTAATGTAATAACACCATCAATGGAATAAGCCCTGTGAAGATCTAATGATGTCATAAGAGTATGAATAATAGGAACAGGATCAGCAAGGCCTGTAGTTTCAATTACAACTTTATTAAATTGGGGAATTTTTTTTCTTTGCATTTTGTCAATAAGATCAAGAAGTGTAGATTTCAGATCATCCTGTATTGTACAACAAATACATCCATTTTGAAGTTCAACAATATTTTCATCTGAAGTTTCTACTAAATTATGATCTAATCCAACTTCACCAAACTCGTTAATGATAACCGCTGCATTTATCATAGTTTCTTGCTTTAAAAGAGCAGATAAAAGAGTGGTTTTTCCACTACCTAAAAAACCTGTGATTATAGTGATTGGTATATTTGTAGGAAAAGAGTTCATTACTTTAAATTTTTACTATTATTTTAATATGGATACTATATTGTTATGTTATAACATATCATAACAATGCATGAAAGATAAATAATGACAATGAATATAATTGATAAGAACAATATAAATTTTAATCTGTCACCATCAAGAGAAGAGGCAATGCAAGCTGTTAAAACACTTATAGCATGGGCTGGAGATAATCCTGATCGTGAAGGATTAGTGGAAACACCTAAACGAGTTGTCGACGCTTACAAAGAGTTTTTTGCAGGCTATAAAATGAATCCTGATGAAATACTATCTAAAACTTTTGAAGAAGTTGAAGGGTATGATGAAATGGTTCTTATAAAAAACATTAGATTAGAATCCCACTGTGAGCACCATATTGTTCCAATATTAGGTATTGCTCACGTTGCTTACATGCCTAATAAACGTGTGGTTGGTATTAGTAAATTAGCTAGATTAATAGATGTCTTTGCTAAACGTTTACAAATACAAGAAACTTTAACTGCTCAAATTGCAGAAACTATTCAAAGAGTACTTGACCCATTAGGTGTCGCAGTTCTTATTGATGCTTCTCACCAATGCATGACCACCAGAGGTGTTCATAAACCAGAATCAAGTACTGTTACAAAACGAATGCTTGGAGTATTTAAAGATGATCATAATTTAAGGTCTGAATTTATGGAATTGATACAAAGCAAAAGTTAATAGAATGTAGAATGTTGCCTGATATAGCTTTCAACACTCTCAATGTTGGTCGGGGCGGAGAGATTCGAACTCCCGACCCTCTGCTCCCAAA
>CAZWGZ010000120.1:0-5575 GCA_964633395.1 uncultured Rhodobacterales bacterium | reverse complement strand
ATAACGTTATTCCCCAACCGCTAAAAGCTAATATAAATACCACTAGCCATTGAGGTATTTTTGTAAAAAATAAAATTATAAATGCAATCGCAATAAGAAATATATCTTTATTACTTTTTAAAGATGATAAAATAATAGGGTCATACCAAGCCGCTATTAACAAACCAATAACACTTGCATTGATAGCTTTTAAAGAGCGAATTACTAAAGTGATTTTTCTTAATTCTTCCCAAATTGGTAAAGTACCAATGACTAATAAAAATGACGGTAGAAAAATAAAAAACAAACAAATAAAACTTGTTAACCAAGAACTCAATCCACTATTAAAAAACATACCTAAATAGGCTGAAAATGTAAATAATGGCCCAGGAATTGCCTGAGATGCACCGTACCCAGCTATAAATATATCTTCTTTTATCAAACCTGAAGATACGAACTCCGCCTGCAATAAAGGTAAAACCACATGTCCTCCTCCAAATACTAAAGAACCAATTCTATAAAAACTATCTGCTAAAAGTATAATTGGGTTACTATTAAAAAAATTACTAAGTAAAGGGAGTATAATTAAAAAGAAAAAGAATAAAATTAAAGGAAAACATTTCCAAATTTTAATTTTTGATATCTTAAAATTATTTATTTCTTTTTGATTTTCTTCTCTGTAAAGAAAAACTCCAAGTAAACCACTAAAAATTAAACATAAAAATTGATTTATTGATGAAGGGTAGAATATTAAAATAATAGCAGTTACAAATGTAATAATATAACCATAACTATCCTTTAATAAATTTTTTCGCATGCCTAAAATTGCTTGTAATACGATAATAACTACTATTGCTTTTAACCCTTGAAGGAACCCATTAGATATTGCATTTTGAAAATTAATAATAGCATATCCAAAAAGAATTAAAGCCACAGCCGATGGAGCTGTAAATCCAAACCAAGCTAATAATGCCCCGCTAACACCCTTCATCTTATAACCTATTGACATACCAACTTGACTAGACGATGGCCCAGGCAAAAAATTACATAAAGAAACAAAATCTATGTAAGTTTTTTCATCTAGCCATTTTTTTTGTTTAACAAAAACGTTTCTAAAATAACCGATGTGAGCTATAGGACCACCAAACGATGTTAATCCTAATAAAAAAAAAGATATTAAAATATCAAGATTGCTTACTTTAATTTTATTTTTTATTTTCAAAAATATATCCTCAATTACCAAGACAATATTATAAAATAATAATTAAAAGTATTTATTTTATCATTAATTATTTTTAATTACATTCATCTAAAAAATGTTTTACAATTAACTTATTAAAATAGAAAAATAGGACTTAAATCTATGACTATTAAAAAAATATTTATTTATATAAACATTATTTTATTTTTTAACTTATTTTCAACAACTCATCTATTCGCTAATGAAGAAGCAAAAGGGATTGTTAAAGAAAGAATGATTAAATTCAAAGCTAGCAAAACATTAATGAAAAAAATTAATAAAGGTCTTCAGAATCAAAATTTTAGAGTTATAGAAAAATCTGCAGAAGCGCTCTTAATTTGGGGTAAAGAAATGCCAAAATATTTTCCTGAAGGTAGTGATTATCCTCCTTCAAAGGCATCATCAGATATTTGGAATGATCCAGAAGGATTTAAACAAGCTATAAACAACTTTCAATTAGCTTCATTAGAACTTATTACACAATCAAAAACAAATAATATGGATCAGACGATTAGTTCTTTCAGAAGTTTAGCAGGAACTTGTAAGGGTTGTCATGAAAAATTCAAAAATTGATTTAAACATCATCTAAAAGGGGAACTTGGATATGCAAGGAGTAGTTTTTTTAGGCAATAAAAAGTTAGAAATGCAAAATTTTGAAGACCCTAAACCAGGACCAGATGATGTTATACTTGAAATTCAAGCTTCAGGAATGTGTGGAAGTGATCTTAAATTCTATAGAGCAAATGGAGGCCCTTCATCCTTAGGTCTTGGTGGAGACGATAAGCCAGTTATTGCTGGACACGAACCATGTGGTGTTATTGTAGAAATCGGTTCAAACATTCCTAAAAATTTAGCCTATAAAGGCATGCGAGTTATGCAACATCATTATCAAGGATGCGGCGTATGTCCTCATTGTGCAACTGGATGGCAACAACTCTGTAATGATGGAGTAAAAGCTGTTTATGGAGTAACAGGTCATGGCGCTCATGCAAAATATATGAAATGTCCTATTAGTACAATAGTTCCATTAAGGGATGATATTTCATTTATTGCTGGAGCAGCTATATCATGTGGTACAGGAACTGCTTGGGGAGCATTGGAAAGATTAGACCTTAGAGCAAGTCAAACAATTGCAATATTTGGAATGGGTCCTGTTGGATTATCAGCTGTAATGCTAGCGCACCAAATGGGCGCAAGGGTAATAGCCCTTGATACGAATATCCAAAGATTACAAAGATCTCTTGATTTTGGAGCAGATCATATAATAAATCCAGAGAAGAGCGATGATACAATCTCTGAAATCAAAGATTTTACAAATGGATTAGGCGTTCACGCTTCTATAGATGCATCTTCTTCAGCAATAGCAAGATCAAATGCTATTAAATGTGTTAGAACTTGGGGCAAAGCTTGTTTTGTTGGAGAAGGCGGTGATGTTACTATTGATGTTAGTAATGATCTTTTGAGAAGACAAGTAACCTTGATTGGAAGCTGGACGTTTTCTAAACATGGTCAAGCGGAATGTGCCAATTTTATTGCTGAAAAAAAACTTGATGTTGATAAATTATTTACTCATACATGGTCATTAAATCAAGCCAAAGAAGCTTATGAACTTTTCGATCTTCAGTCAGATGGCAAAGGCGTTTTTATACCTTAATCATTAAAAGTTATTTTAACTTATAATAATTTTTCCAAGGTCCAAAATGAAGACTTAGACCAATAAATGTTCCATAAACAATCAAACCTAAAGACATAGTAATGAACAGTGAAGTAGGACTAGCAGCATCTATATAAAGTAGGATTAAAGTAACCAAAACAACAAATGTTAATCTTATAAAAGTTCCTACTACAGGCCAAAATAGAGTATTGAAGGCCTGACATGTAAAATAAAGACCTAAACCTAATGCAAAGAAAGCGTAAAATGGAGCAACTATTCTCAAATAGCTTTTTGAAGTCTCTTTTATCAGAATATCGTCTGTAAAGAGGCTTGACCAAACGTCTGGATAGATGGAAAAACCTATCCCTATTATACCGACTATAAAAACAGAAAAAAATGTTCCTTTCCAGGTCATAATAACTGCTCTTGAGTATTTTTTTGCTCCAACATTTGCTCCAACTATAGCTATCAGTGCTCCACCTATTCCAAAAATTATTGGTATAAGTAATAATTCTAACCTTATTGCAATCCCAAAACCTGCCGTCCAGTTTATACCATATGTCCCAATAACTGTTATGCTGAACATAGCCAAACCAATTGTCATAATTGACTGACAACTAGCTAGTGAACCTGATTTTAAAAGAATTATTATTCCATCAAATTTTAGAATATTTTTTAAATCGAAAGTGAAAGGATGTTTTCCAAAATAATAAAACGCACATATGAAAAAAATACCTATTAAGTAACCAATTAAAAAAGAAATAGCTGACCACTCAAGTGAATTAAAAATTAGTATTTCATTAAATAACTTTACATTTTCTAAAAGAATTAATTGTCCATCAACATATTCGAAATTCATACTAGCAGCAATTATATGAGAAATGAGCACTAAAGACCAACTAATTGCTGGTATCAACGTGTTACCACTACCCCTAGTAATTGCTATAATTATATTAAAAAGCCAAACTAAAACAATTCCACCTAATAAAATATTTCCATATGTAAACGCCGACAAAACAATTTCTTTATCAATTAAAAAAAAAGTAAAAAAAGTTTTAACAAAACCAAAAAATATAGCCATCATTATAATAGAACCTAATAATGCTATAACGATAGCCGATCTAAAAATACATTCTGCTTTGAAAATATCTTGGCTTCCAAAAGCTCTAGCGGTAGCACCACTAATAGCTCCTCCAAATGCTCCATTTGATAACATGCTCGTTAACATATATATTGGAAAAACGTAAGCTACCCCTGCTAATTCTGAAACTCCGATTTGACCTACATACCATAAGTCAAAAATTACCGTCGTTGAAGCAAGAATAGTAGAGAAAAGATTTGGAATAGCTAATTTAAAAAAAATTTTAGAAAACGACAACTCAATTAGATTAGAAGAGTAACTAACTTTTCTCAAAACTTATCTTTCTAGACTAATTAGTAAGCTCAAGTGTTTTATGAGTATCTTTTACCGAGCGAACTAATGATCCAGGTCTCTCAGCAGTAGAGTTACCATTTTCATATGTAATTTTTCCTGAAACAATTGTTGCGACATAACCATGTGTATTTTGCATTAGTCTTCTGCCACCTGCAGGTAAATCTTGCACCATAAATGGGTCAGATGATCCAACTTTCTTCCAATCAATAATATTTAAATCTGCTTTTAACCCTACCTTCAAAAGACCTCTATCTTTCAGGCCAGCAGCGGATGCTGTATCGGATGTTAATCTCCTTATAGTTTCTTCCATTGAAAAAACTTGCTTTTCAACTGACCAATAAGAAATAAGCCATGTGGGATAACCGGCATCTAATATAAACCCAACATGAGCACCACCATCACCTAATCCCATAATTGCATTTTTATCTTCAAGCATCTTTTGACAAACTTCAAATGTATGATCAGCGTAATTAACTAAAGGCGCATATATAAAATTATTACCATCATTTTCTAGAAGTATATCATACGCAAGGTTAGCTGAAGACACTCCATTTTTTTTTGCTAATGCTTCAATCGAATCTTCAGGTTTTGGGTTATAGTTGGGTGGAGAACCAAATCTATACATTTTTGTATATGCAATTCTAGTAATTAAAGGAAATGTACTACCTTTAATTGGATCTTCAGATAAAATTTTATCTTTAATATGTTTTTTTCTCATTTCAATAACTCTCTTATCGAGAGGCAAGTGTGCAATTGACTTATAAGTTTCAGTTCCAGAAAATGGATTTTGGCTTCCTTTTAAACCCAATAGCAGACCAATTGGTCTTGGAGTAACAACAGGTCTTATAGGTAACCCTTCACTTTGAGCTTGTCTTGCCATAGACATTAAATCTTTCCAAAATTCAGGCCTATCGTGTCTTTGAGTGCAACTAAAAACTACTGGTCTACCTGATTTTTTAATAATTCTTTTTAAAACTTCAAATTCAGTTTCTGGGTCAGGCTCGTTCCAATCAGATACAATTTCCATAAAGCCCGCACCAGCGTCAGACAACCCCATGGCTATAGCTGTTAATTCATCCTCATGTGCTCTTAAAGTTGGAGTAAACTCACCTTTTAAACTTTTGTGGCTAATTGTTCTAGACGTTGAAAAGCCAAAAGCTCCAGCTTCAACAGCTTCTTTAGCAAGCTTTCTCATTGTTAACATATCTGTATCATTGGCTACTTCGTGATTTATAGCTCTCTGACCCATAACATAAACTCTCAAAGC
>CAZWGZ010000119.1:0-5592 GCA_964633395.1 uncultured Rhodobacterales bacterium | reverse complement strand
CCAAGAGATAAAAGAGAAGAAGTGGTTTTGCCTTTTACCAGACTCGAAAACTCTCGAAACAGTAAAACTGGAGGTACTGGTCTAGGATTATCTATAGCTAAAAATGCAGCTCTTACTCATGGTGGAGAGCTTATACTTGAGGATAGCCCATTAGGTGGCCTAAGAGTTCGTTTTTTGTTACCTTTATAGCACTATTATTTTATTATTTATTTTTTAAAAATACCAATCATATAGCCTATATCTTCAATTTCATGCAGATATTTATCTAAATATCTTATTGTTGAATCAATATTTGAATTTTCTTCTTTTAAAAAAATATCAGTAGTTTTTAAAAAGACTAAGTTTAAAGCAATTGATTTTAAGATTTTTGTACACTGATTATTATTACTCTCTAATAAATCTAATAAGCCTAACATAAAAAAATGATTGCTTTCTAACAATCCCAAGAAATTCTTAGCTCGCAGATCTAACCCTTCACTTAAAATTTTCAATGCTGGCCGGAAAGGTAAATATTTTTCAAATCTTAAAGTTATACCTTCTAGGGTTTTTTCATAAATAGTAGAAACATTATCATGATATATTTCTTCTTTAAATTCATTCAGAGTTTCTTGATCCAGTTTTAGTAAAAGCATTGTTAAAAAAAACAAATTATAATCTTTTTGTAGTTTTGGAAGAACTGTTTGAGCATCTTCAATAGAAACTTTACTTTTTACACAAAGCTCTTCTATAAAAATCTCTGTTTTAAGAGATGCGTTTATGATTGAAAAATATGCTGTACATAATTTTGATTTAAGTTCTAGCAATTTATTTTCCATTTTTAATACATCTTTAGTTATTTGAGTTTAAATCTTCTGCTCTTTTTTTTGCAAACGTAATTGTAGACTTCAATAAAGGCAGCAATCCAAATTTTGAAGACGTAAGTATTTCTAGAGCAGCTTCCGTTGTTCCCCCGGGGCTTGTAACATTATTTCTCAATATTTTTGGATCAATATCTGTTATATCTAATAATTTTGCTGATCCTATCAATGTTTCTAAAGCTATGAGCTTTGCATCTTCTTCGTTTAACCCTTCACTAATTCCTATCTCAGACAAAACCTCAACTAAATAAAATATATATGCAGGACCAGAACCAGAAATAGCCGTAACAACGTCAATCAAAGATTCAGAATTTAAAAAAATAGCTTTCCCAAATGAGCTTAATAATTTGTGAGCTTCAATCTTTTCTAGTTCTGTAACATTATTACTTTTACAATAACCTGTAACTCCTCTTCTAACAGATGCTGGTGTATTCGGCATTGCTCTTATAATTTTAATATTTTTATAAAGATTCTTTTCAAACCATTCAAATGACAACCCCGCTGCTATTGATAGGAATACAGTATTTTGAATATCAAATTCTTGAATTTGCTTTATTAATAGACTCATTTGTTGAGGCTTAACTGCTAAAAAGATTATATCTAAATTTTTAATATTTTTAACACTTAATAATTGTTTAATATCATTAAATGAATCAAAACCATCGTTTACAGCTTGGTTTTTAAAATGTATGTTTGTCTCTATAATAAAAATATTAAAATCTATGTCTGACAGTTTCCAACCTTTTGCAATTGAAGATCCCATTTTACCATATCCAAATAAAATTACATTTTTCATTTTTATTCCTATAATTAAATTTAAGAAGATAATAAAATAATTAGATTAATTAAGTTTATGCATGTCCTAAAACTTTAACAAACATTAATCCTGTTAATTCTTCTACAGTTGTTTCACTATAAATTAATTTATGTATAGATAAAGTAAAGTTTTGCACTAATTCATCTGCAATATTAAGACTGCAATCCATCAAATTATATAAACATTTATTTGATAAATTGTTAGGGAAGAATATTGAATTTTTATATTTAATTATTTTATTTTCTAGATCTAAAGTAAAGTAACCATCATCACTTTTTTCATTTATATAATTAATTAATTTATATAAGTCATAAATCCTTTTTTCTGGAAATTCCATATCCAAAATACAGTCAAAGTATAATCTTTCTTTTTCATAACTGATATTTAAATAATAGTCCGCTATTTCACCATTACGGTTGAAAACGAAATTTTCTTTAGACTTTAAAAATTTTTTCCAATTATATTTTTGAAGAATATTATATATTTCATCTGAAACAATGGTATTGTTAAAATCATCAATCATCAAAATCACAACATGTAGTATTAATTATATGTACTATACTACATATACCATTAATTCATGGCATTAAACTATAAAAATTACTTTTTACGTTTATCTTTTGATTTGGATACTTTTTTTTCGGTTTTTGCTTTGAACAAATTAAATTCAGAATTTAATTTTTCATGTCTATCCATAAGGGCTTCAAAATCTTCTCTACTAACAATGCCTTGAACATTAATAATTTTTTCAAATCTACTTTTTATAACATTGTCAATTTCGTTTTTTAAGCCTGAAAACGTTGAAAGCGCCCCTGAGACAAGTGATGCTGTATCTTTTAAAAAAAACTTAGTATTCCTCATATATAATCCTTAATCAGTTTTTAAATTTTCTTAATGCGATTGCACAAATCTTTTAATCATTATAAATATATACATACAATTTATAAAATATATATTTTATAATTTAAATTAATTTGTAATAATAGTGTTTGATGTAAATGATTGAATTTCCGAATATAAATCCAATAGCTTTGGATCTGGGTTTACTTCAAATTAGATGGTATGCTATTTCCTACGTCACAGGAATTTTATTAAGTTGGTTCCTCATTTTAAAAATTATAAAAATAAAGAAAATCAACATAGATAATCAAACTATTAGTGAATTAATTAGCAATTGTATTATTGGGATAATAGTAGGAGGCAGATTAGGATATGTCATATTCTATAATTATGAATACTTTTCAAATAATCTTTTAGAAATTTTTAAAGTTTGGAATGGAGGAATGTCATTTCATGGAGGTTTAATTGGAGTTATAATAGCTGTTATTTATACAAGTAAGAGAACTAAAACTTCATTGATGCTATTGGCTGACTTAGTAGCTATAGTGTCTCCTGTTGGAATTTTCTTTGGAAGAATAGCTAATTTTATTAACGGAGAACTCTATGGAAGAGTAACAACTCATCCATTTGGAATAATTTTTCCAAATGGAGGTAATATTCCAAGACACCCCAGTCAATTATACGAAGCATTTTTTGAAGGGTTCTTGTTGTTCTTAATATTATTACTATTATTACAATTTAAAAAAATTATTAAAAGTAATGGAATATTGACTGGTTGTTTTATATCTATCTATGGTTTTTTTCGTTTTTTTATTGAATTTTTTAGAGAACCGGACAATCATATTGGATTACTGTATTTAGACTTTTCAATGGGACAGTTTCTATGCTTGCCAATGATATTAATTGGAATTATTTTTATAATTTTAAGCTATAAAAGAACTAGTTTTTAATCTTAATTATACGAATTATCAATTAAATTAATACTTTTTTCGAGATATTTATGAGCCTAAAAAAAATTCAACATCCAATGCTTAGAAATAGTGAGATAACCTACGGTTTTTTTACAAGATCTGGTGGTGTGTCTCAAAAACCATATAAATCACTAAATTGTGGCTTTAATAACGAAGATAGTAAGCTTAATGTTAAGAACAATATTGAGATAGTTAGACAAAACTTAAACTTAAATAAAATTATAAAACTAGATCAAATTCATTCTTCTAAAGTTATCACTATAGAAAATCATAATAAAATTTATGATTTCAAAAAAGCAGATGGTATAGTTACAAATTTAAGTGGCATAGGTTTATCAATTCTTGGAGCAGATTGTGCTCCAATTTTATTTTATGATGAGAAGTCAAAAACTATTGGAGCATGTCACGCAGGTTGGCGTGGAGCTGTAAATAACATTATAGAAGCAACAATCAGTAAAATGGAGACCATTGGTGCGCTTAGGAGTCAAATAACAGCAATTATTGGTCCTACAATACAGAAAGACTCGTACGAAATTGAAGAAGATGTTGCTAGAATAATTAAAAGTTGTTCTTTTTTTAAAGAAAACGAGTTTATTTTATCTCATAACAAACCTAATAAATATTTATTTGATCTTCCACTGTTATTAAAACAATCTTTAAAAAGTGCTATGATTCGAAATATAGGTGATGTAAAAATAGATACTTATAAAAATGATGATTTATTTTTTAGCCACAGACGTTCTACACATAAGAATTTAGAACATAGACAAGAAACTGGACGACAAATATCTGTTATAGGACTTTTAAACTAGAACCCTCATAGAATTTTTAGACTAATCATGCCACATTTAATAATTTTTTTCTTAGTAATGATATTAGGTTTGTTTATTTTGATTTTTATTTAATATGAATTATTTTTTTCTTTAATAAAAGCCTTGCCTTCACTTTGCTGAGCCTGCTATTACAAACATATTAAAAACCGTGTTAGGGTTGCCATATATGAAAATATTATCTTGTAATTCAAATAAACCTCTAGCAGAAAGTATTTCCAAAAATCTTAATTCACAACTTGTAAAAGCTGAAGTAAAAAGATTTTCAGATATGGAAGTTTTTGTTGAAGTTCAAGAAAATGTTAGAGGAGAAGATATGTTTGTAATTCAATCAACATCATATCCAGCCAATGACAATTTAATGGAGTTACTTGTATCTTTAGACGCTTTAAGGAGGGCAAGTGCAAGAAGAATAACAGCTGTAATTCCATATTACGGATACGCGCGGCAAGATAGAAAATCAGGCCCCCGAACTCCTATCTCTGCAAAATTAGTAGCTAACCTTATTACTAAAGCTGGTGCTGACAGAGTATTAACTATGGATCTTCATGCAGGCCAAATACAAGGTTTTTTTGATATACCTACTGATAATTTGTTTGCAGCTCCCGTTTTTTTAAAAGATATTGAAGAACGATACAATAATAAGCCTGTAGTAATTGTATCTCCAGATGTTGGAGGAGTTGTAAGAGCCCGAGCTATAGCGAGAAGAATAAATGCCAATTTAGCTATCATAGATAAGAGAAGAGAAAAGGCAGGATCTTCAGAAGTAATGAATATAATTGGGGACGTTACTAATCATCATTGTATATTAGTTGATGACATAATTGATTCAGGAGGGACCTTATGTAATGCGGCAAAGGCACTTATCGATGTTGGAGCAATTAGCGTTGATGCCTACGTAACTCATGGTGTCTTATCTGGGTCGGCTGTTACAAGAATTAGTAATTCCCCACTAGATATGCTTGTAACTACTGATTCTATTATAGCAACTGAAGCAGTAAAAATTTCAAGTAATATTAGACAAATTTCTATTGCTCCTATTATTGGTGAAGCAATCCGCCGAGTTCACATGGAACAATCTGTATCAAGTCTGTTTGAATAATGTTTTTATATAATTTACTTTATATTTTCTAATTATAGAGTTATGAATGCATTATTCTTTTGCACCCCTGGAGGCAAAGAGTTTTTTTAAAGGAGAAAATATAAATGGAAACAATAGAAATAAAAGCCGAAGCTCGAAGTCAGGTTGGTAAGGGGTCTGCCAGAGCAGCAAGGCG
>CAZWGZ010000118.1:0-5593 GCA_964633395.1 uncultured Rhodobacterales bacterium | reverse complement strand
GTTTCTGGTGTTTCTTGCATAAAACCTTCAATGTTACCCCCAGATGAAAAATTTTTACCATCCGCTTTTAAAACTATAACTCTTACATCATTATTATTGTCTAACTCCTTAAAGGCTTCAGCCATTTGTATTCGTTGTGAATACTTAATTACGTTTAAAGGAGCTCTGGATAATATTATATCTCCTCTTTTTTTATCAGATTTTATTTCAACTCTAAATCCGTCAAATTGATTGATATTTTCAGACAATTATTTCTCCTATTCAGTTTAAAAATGAAACTATTTTTATTTTTCTTCTGGAACGTCATAACGATCCATTACTTTATCAACAACATCATCGAAATATTGCCACGGTGTTTCTCTAAAGCTATGATTTTTTATAATAAATGAAGCTCCTGCATAAAACTTTTCGTACTGTTGTTGTCTTCCTGCAAATTCAGATCCTACTACATCCCATGCTAGTTTGAAGAGTTTCATTCTAGCGATTGCATCCATCTGAGGAGTTTGAAAATAAGTTTCAAAGTCCTTTTTTAATTTTTTATTTTTAATAACATTTATACTTGCTGGCATTTGAAAAACACCACCACCACAAAGTGTTCTAAGTTCATCAATAATTGAAGTGTAATTTTCTGTGCACCAGTTAAGTGCTGCATACATTATTCTACGGTTAAAAGTCATATGATTTTCGGGCCAACTTTCAGCAGCTTCTATTTGGCCGTATATCATTCCAGAAAGATTAGCTTCTAAAGAAGACATTTTTCCAAGAGTTTCTCTTACTGCAGGAATTTCATTAGCACCAGTTGCATGCGCTACTTTATTACAAAGACCAGTTATTAGTTCCATTTTAGACCAGTATCTTACATTTGCTTGATGATTTCCATAGCAATGGGCTGGTGTTTTTATATAAATTTCTCTAGCTAATATTGGATCGTCCATTACAAATATTCTTTCCCACGGAACAAGAACTCTTTCACACATAACTAGAACATCTGTTTCATCCATATCCCATGATAATGGGGAGTCAAACTGATTATCATAATGAGTAGATAGAGGTTGACGCATCCATAAAGAAAGGCCTTTAACATTACATGGGATAGCACATGTTATAGCTTGTTTTATTTGATCGGGAGCTAGTGGAACTAAGTTTCCAATCCAAATTTCATTTGCAAAAACTGCACTAGTAGCCAGCATTTTCATACCTGAAATAACAACACCTTTTTCATTTTCGTCAACTACAGATAATGTAGGTATAGGTAAGTTTTGCTTTTGATAAAATTCAGGGTTCCTTGCTGCCTGTGGTGGAACGACAGCATAAGAAGCAAAAGTATCGTTCTTTTTAATAAAATCGTAATAATTTAACAAATTGTTTTTAAATTTATATTTCCCACTATCAAATATATCTGGGCTAGTTGACATGCCTGTTACAAAACTAGCAACATGATCCATTGACCTTCCCATCATACCACAAGTTTGATCAGCAATAATTTTATGAGCTTTTGATCTTTTCCTTAAGTCATCTCTACTTTTTGCTTGTAAAAACCAAGTTGAAAAAGTTTCTCCATTTTCTTCATATGTAAGGCTCTCTTTATAAATTTCTTGATGTTTTATATCATAAAGTCTAGCAACGGTTTTGGCGGCTCTTTCAAAGGCAGGGTGTTTAGTAACATCGTCTACTTTTTCATCTCCAATATAAACAACTCTTCCATCTCTGAGCTGATCTAAATGTTGATCACCTGTTTTAATCATTAAAGCTTCCTCTTAAAAGAATTAATATTGTGAGTCATTTTTATAAAAATGTAACTCAAATAAAACACATCCAGTCTCAGATTTGAAAGGTCCATGATAAACGCCTGGAGGCCTGCATGCATATGTTGAGCCTTCAAATTTTTCTCCTCCATTTCCTTCTTTATCATTTCCTACAATTAAATCGCCTGAAACAAGATATACTTCTTCCCAATGATCATGAATAAATTGAGCAGTTGTAAAAACTCCTGGTTGAAACCTAAGTAATCTAGATCTACTTCCTGTTTTATTTTTTTCATCAATATCAGATGCTAGAATTCTTTGTTCTATTCCTGAAGGATAACCATTAGGGGTATGCCAATCTTGACTTGAAGAAATTTTTGTAAATTCAATATGTGGCTTTTGTTTTAACATTTATTATTCCTTTTTTATTTTTTAATTAGTTATTCGAGTTCATACTCACCTGCTATTATTTTTCTTCTTAATATTTTTCCTGTGGGTGATTTAGGTATGTCTTTAATAAAAAAATACTCTTTAGGTTTCTTAAAATTAACCAATCCTAAATCTATGCAATGATTGTCCAAATCATTATGATTAAGATTTCCAATACGTTTTATAAAACCACAAATTTTTTGACCCCATTTTTTATCAGGCAATCCAATAACAACCACTTCAAGTACATTTTTATTTAATGATAATATATTTTCTATCTCAATTGGAGAGACATTTTCACCGCCTGTTATTATCATGTCATCCACTCTGCCAGTTACAAAAAGATCTCCATCTTGATCTAAATATCCTATATCATTTGTAAAATACCAATTGTTTATGATAGATTTTCTGTCTGCATCAGGTCTTTTCCAATAACCAGAAAAAGCTTCATCTGAATTTAAATCAGCTATGATTTCTCCTTCAATATTAGGATCATTAATGTTTTGATGGTTATTTGATCCAATTTCAACGACACGAATGCGTTGATTAATACCAGCTTTTCCAGCTGATCCAGGTTTAATATTTGCATTTTGATCAACTGTAAAAGTATACACCTCAGATGAACCATAATGATTAACAAGTTGGCTTGGATTAAATCCATTCATTACTTTTTGAATAAGACCGTCATTCATAGGTGCACCAGCAAAACCAAGTTTTTTGCATGTAAAAACTTTTTTACTTGTGAAATGATTACTCTCAATTAATTCATGATAAAGTGTAGGTACTAAATATAAACTAGTTATTTTAAATTTTTCAATAAAATCTATGGCGTCATTAGAAGAAAATTTAGGTTGGGCTATAAATGTTCCATTTATTAACGTCATTGAGATTAATGATCTAATTCCCATAGTATGATATAATGGCATAACACCAAGAGTAATTTCACCTTGTTGATATAAATTTTGAGCAATATGGGCCACTCCGGCTGCTCTCTCTGCAGAATGAGTTCTTGGAACTCCTTTTGGTTTTCCTGTAGTTCCTGAAGTATACAATATAATTGAGTAATCATCACTTTTTGCTTCAGGAGAGTTTCCTTTATTTCCATCTTTTATTAAATTACTTAAATTATTAATTTCTTTAAAATTTTTTCCAACAAAAATATTGATTAATTTGTTTGATTTAGTCGTATTTTTAACTGCAACTAAGCTTTCTTGTTGATATATAACACATTTAGCTTCTGAATTAGAAATACAAAAATCAATCTCGTTAGACGTCATTCTCCAGTTTAATGGAGTTATAATTAGCCCATTCATTTGACACGACCAATGAATTGTTGCGGCCTCGATATTATTTTGGAGGAGTGTAATTATTTTGTCACCTTTTCTTAAACCTAAAGATTTAAAGGATCCAGATAAAGCATCAATTTTTTGAAACCATTCAAAATATGAAAGTTTTGTATTTTTATCTCTTATTGCTAAAGAATTAGGAATTCTCTCTGTTGAAGATAATATAGATGATCCAAGATCAAGCATTCACTTGATCCTTGTCATTATTATTTCTATTCCTATTCCTATCTTCAATTACTTCTTTTACAGCATTAACTATGCCTACATATCCTGTACATCTACATATATTCCCACTCAATATTTCTCTAATACTAGTTTCATCTATGTTTTCTGGATTGGTTTTGAGGAATGAAGCAATAGTTATTAGAAACCCTGAAGTACAAAACCCACATTGTAAAGCATGATGTTTTTTAAAAGCAATTCTTAAATCATCAAGACCAGTATCATTAGCAATTCCTTCAATAGTAGTTATTTCATGATTATTTAATTGAGAGGCAAACATAAGACATGACCTTATTGGATCATTATTTAACATTACTGTACATGCTCCACAAATACCATGTTCACAGCCAACGTGTGTTCCTGTCTCTCCTAATGAATGTCTAAGAAAGTCACTTAATAATGTTCTGGTATCAGTTTCAGCATTTATATATTTACCATTTAAAGTAAATTGTATTTTAATTTTTGTATCAGATTTATAAAAAGCCATCAAAAATTCTTATCATGTTAATTAATTATAAATAGTAAAATAAAAGTATTTTTTAGCAAGGTATATTTTTAAGTTTATAGTACAAATTTTCTCAAATACGGTTCTAAAATTGTTCTCTACTATTTGAAATTTTTCAAAAATTTTATAAGAAGAATTAATTATATTTTTTTTATTGAAAATATTTTTTTCTCTGAAAACTAGAATAGCTAAAGGTTTCTTCCCAAGCGTTTCGTAACTAGTTTCTATTACTGTACAATCTAAAACTTGGTTATCTTGGTGTATAACTTCTTTATTTTTAGCAGAGGATATGTTTTGTTCACTTACTATTAATTTAACATCATCAATCTGTTGAGATTTTAGCACTTCATTAAATATTTTAGGGTTTAAATAATCAAATTTAGCAGGTTTCACTCAAACACACTCCATTAAACTCAATTGTATTATAAAAAGAAAATTAAAATTTACTTAATTTCTCCACGTTCAATAATAAATGATTTTTCTAGCATACCTTTGTAATGTCCTGCATTACTTTCAGCAATTAGAGTAGTAACACCTTCTTTTTTTAAATTATTTAAAATATCAATAATTCTTTTAGTTAAGGCAGGAGCTATACCTTCAGATGGTTCATCTAAAAGTAAAAGTTTGCTTCCTACCATTAAAGCTCTTGATAAGGCGATCAGTTTTTGTTGTCCACCTGACAGACTGGTAGATGGTCTATCTTTTAACTCTAGCGCTTCAGGGATTATTTTATATATCCATTTTAGTCTTGATTCCCAGTCTTTTATACCAGTAGCCCAAGCGGGGGTTAGAATATTTTCTTCAGCAGTCATTGAAGGAATAAGTTTTCTATCTTCCGGCATATAGCCAATTGATAAGTATGCTCTTTTTTGTGCAGGCAATTTAATGAGATCATTTTCTTCAAAAATTAATTCACCTGATTTTGTTTTTAAAATACCCATTATAGCTCTTAATAAGGTCGTTTTTCCTGCACCATTCCTACCTATAAGTCCAACCATCTGACCTTTTTCAAGATCGAGCGAAACATTTTTAAGTATTTGGATTAATCCAATATCTACATTTAATTTATTTATTTTTAACATTGTTAAAACCCCAGCAGATTTTAGTTTAATGCCCTAAGACATATTCTATTACTTTTTCATTAGACAGCGCTTCTTTAGGTGGAGCATCACATATAATTTCACCTTGATAGAATGCAATAACCCTATCAACGTAACGTTCAACAATTTCCATATCATGCTCAACAAATAACACAGATGTGCCTGTCTGTTTTAAAGCAGAAATAACAATGTCCATTATACCAAATTTTTCTTCAACTGACACTCCGGATGTAGGTTCATCTAATA
>CAZWGZ010000117.1:0-5597 GCA_964633395.1 uncultured Rhodobacterales bacterium | reverse complement strand
AATGATAGAGTTGAGTTAAGAGGTTTTGGAACATTTGATGTTAAAAATAGAGAAGCTAGAATAGCTAGAAATCCAAAAAATGGTTCTATAGTTGCTGTTCCAAGTAAAAAAATACCTTTTTTTAGAATGGGAAAAGGTATGAAAGAACGGATAAATAAATAACGACTATTAAATGTATTTTATATTGATATTATAAAATATATTTCTGGTAAAACGCATGAGTAAATTATTTGAAATTAAAATATGTGGTATTAATGATGAATATTGCATGGCAGCTGCACTTGAGTGTGAGGTTGAGTATATTGGATTAGTGTTTTTTAAAAACTCACCTAGAAATGTTTCAATAGATTTTTCTAAACGCTTATTAGTAAATAGAAATACACATACTAAAATTGTTGTATTAACTGTAAACCCTGACGATGATCTAATCTCAAAAATTATAGTAAATATTCAACCTGATTATATTCAGCTTCATGGGGATGAAACACCTGAACGATGTTTAGAAATTAAAAATGAATTTAATATTCCTATCATAAAAGGTATTGGAATTAAGACTAAAGAAGATTTGATTAATTCAACAAAAAAGTTTGAAAACTGTTCAGATATATTACTCTTAGATGCTCCATCAATGTCATTGCCTGGGGGAAATGGATCAAAGTTTAATTGGAATATATTAAAGGATTATAATCATAAAAAAAAATGGATGCTTGCAGGCGGCCTGAAATCAAATAATATTCACGAAGCAATTAAAATTACTAACCCACCTGCAATTGATATTTCATCAGGAGTTGAAGTTCAAAAAGGAATAAAATGTCCTAATTTAATAAAAGATTTTGTTAATATTTGTAGAAACGTTTAATGGAAATATAATGGTAGAATTAAATTTAAATAGTCTAAGAACTGGCCCTGATTCGAATGGTAGATTTGGGATACATGGTGGAAGATTTGTTGCTGAAACATTAATGCCTCTAATATTAGAAGTAGAAAAGTCATATGAAGAAGCTATTAAAGATTCAATCTTTCTTGATGATTTAGATATGTACAGACGTGATTATATCGGAAGACCTAGCCCTTTATATCTTGCTGAAAGACTTACAGAATACTTTGGTGGAGCTAAAATATACTTAAAAAGAGATGAACTAAATCACACTGGAGCACATAAAATTAATAATGTTATTGGACAAATTTTATTAGCAAAAAGAATGGGCAAAAATAAAATTATTGCTGAAACAGGAGCAGGACAACATGGAGTAGCAACAGCAACTGCATGTGCATTGTTTGGATTTGAGTGTGAAGTTTTTATGGGAGCAATCGATATAGAACGACAAAAATCTAATGTTCAAAGAATGCAACTTTTAGGAGCTAAGATAAACCCTGTTACATCTGGAAAAGGCACATTAAAAGATGCAATGAATGATGCATTAAGATACTGGGTATCCAATGCTAATTCTCATTTTTATATTATTGGAACAGCTGCTGGACCTCATCCATATCCTAAGATGGTTCGTGATTTTCAATCTATAATAGGAGAAGAAGCAAAAAAACAAATTTTAGAAAAAGAAAACCGTTTGCCAAATGCTCTCGTAGCTTGCATAGGAGGTGGATCTAACGCTTTAGGTTTATTCCATCCTTTTCTTGATGATAAGGAAGTAGAAATTTTTGGTGTAGAAGCTGCTGGAAAAGGACTAGAAACAAACTTCCATGCTGCATCTTTATCAGCTGGAACCCCTGGGATTTTACATGGAAATAGGACATATTTACTTCAAGATGATGATGGCCAAATTATTGATGCTCATTCTATATCTGCTGGATTAGATTATCCTGGTATTGGTCCTGAGCATTCTTGGTTACATGATATAGGTAGGATTAAATATCTTTCTACGACTGATGAAGAAAGTATAACTGCTTTTGAATTATGTAGTAAACTCGAAGGAATAATCCCAGCTTTGGAACCGGCTCACGCACTACATATTACTGGAGAACTTGCAAAAAAAAGAAAAGGAGAAATTATTATTATGAATATGTGTGGAAGAGGTGACAAAGATTTATCTTCTGTTTTGCCTTTAATCATGCAAAAAAGAGGTCAAAAATAGTTAAATGAATAGAATAAAAAGAACATTTGCAAATCTTAAGAAAAATAATAAAAAAGCACTAGGTATATTTTTAACTGCTGGAGATCCTGATCTAGAGACGTCTTTGGATATTCTAGTTAACCTTCCCAAAAATGGTGCTGACTTTATTGAAATTGGAATGCCCTTTTCTGATCCCATGGCAGACGGACCTGTTATTCAAGAATCAAGCGAAAGAGCACTTAAGTCTGGAATGAATTTAGAAAAATGTTTATCTCTCGTCAAAACATTTAGAGAAATAAATAACGAAGTACCGATTATATTAATGGGATATTATAACCCAATATATAAATATGGAAGAGAGATATTTGTAAAAAAAGCTTTAGAATATGGTGTAGATGGTTTAATAATTGTAGACCTTCCTCCAGAAGAAGATGAAGAATTATATAATTATTCAGAAAAACATAATCTAAGTTTAATTAGATTAATTACTCCCACTACCAATAAAAAAAGACTTGCTTGTATTCTGAATGATGCGACTGGTTTTATATATTATGTATCAATAACAGGAATTACGGGAACGCAGGCTGCTAATCCCGATGATGTTTTACTAAAGTTAAATAATGTAAGACAATATACTAAACTACCAGTTGTTATTGGATTTGGAATACGTACCCCAGAACAAGCTTTAAAAATGGCTAGGATTTCTGACGGTATTGTTGTTGGTTCAGCAGTTGTAGAAAAAATTAAATATTCTCTAGATGATAAGAATAAAGCCACTAAATCTACATTGTCTTCATGTTTAAAATTTATATCTGAAATCTCAAACAAATTAAGATATAATTGAATATTATTATTTTGTAGAATTGATTTAAAAAAAGAAAGTTAAAAAATTGAATTGGATTAAAGAAACTGTACTTCCTAGATTCAAGGCTTTGGTAAATAGAAATGAGCCTGAAGAAATTTTATGGGTTAAATGTAACTCATGTTCTCAAATGATATTCCACAAAGAATTTCGTGATAGTAATAATGTGTGTAAAGCATGTGGCTTTCATGGTAATTTGTCTGCACAAGAAAGAATAGATTTTCTTTTTGATAAGAATACAATTGAACCAATCCCAATTCCGACCGTTAAAGTTGACCCTTTAAAATTCAGAGACAAAAAAAAATATATAGATAGAATTAAAGATGCACAAAGTAAAACAAAACTAGAAGACGCACTTCTTGTTAGTTATGGATATATTAATAATATTCCTATGGTTTTAGCATGCTTTGACTTTTCGTTTATGGCAGGCTCTATGGGCAGATATGTTGGCGATGGACTGATCTTAGCATCAAAAGAAGCTATAAAAAGAAAATGTTCTTTATTAGTAGTTCCTTCTTCGGGAGGAGCTAGAATGCAAGAAGGTATTTTTTCATTAATGCAAATGCCAAGAAGCGTCATAGCAGTAAATAAACTTAAAAAAGAAAAATTACCTTATATAGTTTTGTTAGCAAACCCTACCACTGGTGGTGTTACAGCTAGCTTTGCAATGTTAGGAGATGTTCATATAGCTGAACCCGGAGCTATAGTTGGATTTGCAGGAAGAAGAGTAATAGAAGAAACAGTAAAAGAGACTCTTCCTGAAGATTTTCAAACTGCTGAATATTTAAAATCTCATGGTATGATTGACCTAGTTATTCCAAGATCAGAGCAAAAAGAAAAAATTTCTAATTTATTAAAATCATTAACTTTTTATAAAAAATAACTTTGTTACTTTAATCATATGCAGAATGATATTCATTTAGAATCTAAATTATCAAAAACATTAAAGAGAATGTTTACACTTCACCCCAAACTTATTGATTTTAATTTATCTAGATTAAAACGTTTAATGCAAGAATTTAATGAACCTGAAAATAAATTGAATAACGTAATTCATATTGCGGGTACGAATGGAAAAGGGTCAACCGCTTCTTTTCTTAAACAGATATTAGAAGCTCATAATTTATCTGTAAATATTTATACATCTCCTCATTTAATAAATTTTAAGGAAAGAATACGTATAAAAGGAGAGTTAATATCAAATGAAATGTTAATAGATGTTTTAAAAGAAATAGAAATTAAAAATAATAAAAAACCATTAACATTTTTTGAAATAACTACAGCTGCTGCATTAATATCTTTTTTAAGGAATCCTAGTGATATAAACATAATTGAAACAGGATTAGGAGGAAGGCTAGATGCTACTAATATAATAGATAACAAAACCTTATGTTTAATAACTAAGATAGGTTATGACCATACTGAATTCCTTGGTAAGACAATAGAAAGTATAGCCTATGAAAAAGCTGGAATCCTAAGGAAGAGTGTCCCAGTAATCATAGCTAAGCAAGATAATCTAAAAGCTTATGAAACTCTTAAAGACTCAGTATTAAAAATTGATACCACTATAATAGATAGAATTACTTTATCTAATGATATTCCACTCGGCTTAAAAGGCAGTCATCAATATGAAAATGCTTCAACTGCTTATACAGCAGCATCAATAGTTATTCCAAAAATTTCAAAATTAAAAGCTTTCTATAGTTTGTCTAATACTTTATGGCATGGAAGAATTGAAGAAATAAAATCTGGCAACATAATTAAATATAGAAATAATGTCACTATACTTGATGGAGCACATAATATTGATGGCGCTGTTATTATCAGAAAGTTTTTGGAAAAACAAACATCACTTAAATGGAATTTAATTATTGGAATGTTGAATAATCGGGATATTAAACCGTTTGTTAGAGAATTTAAGAATTACATAAACATTGCCTTTACTATACCAATAAAAAATCAGGTGTCTGCGTCTCATCCAAGTAAATTAGCTCTGGAATTAAATGAATTAGGTTTAATATCCTATCCTACTTTCAGTTTAGAGCATGCACTAAACAGAGCAAATAAAGATATCCCTTTATTAATAACTGGATCTCTTTATTTAGCTGGTGAAGTTTTAGAATTTAATAATACTGTTATAAAATAAAAATAATCTATATTTTATAAAGTTTCATTTACCCATGCTTGCAAAGCTGATTTAGGAAGTGCTCCCATTTTTTCAGATACTTTAACACCATTTTTAAATATCATTAAGGCTGGAATACTTCTAATACTATAACTTTGGGACACTTTAGGATTTTCATCAACATTGACTTTGACTACTTTTAATTTATCCTTTAATTCTTCAGAAATCTCTTCCAATGATGGAGCTATTGCTTTACAAGGTCCACACCACTCTGCCCAAAAATCGACTAAAACACATTTGTCAGAATCCAAAACATCTGATTTAAAATCTAGATCGTTAGTTTTACTAGTAGCCATTTATATTTCTCCTTAAGTTATTATATTACTCTATGCTTTTTCATATTTATTTTGAAGCTCAAATAGAAAATCATTTAATTGATCTAAAAACAAAAGTTTTTCATCGTCTTGTTCTTCTTCTAATTTAACTCTTAAATTATCTAATTGTTGGTAAGCTTTTGGAATTGTATTCCATTTCTCAT
>CAZWGZ010000116.1:0-5629 GCA_964633395.1 uncultured Rhodobacterales bacterium | reverse complement strand
AAATTGGAGTTTTTTAAAAAATGGCTGGGCATTCAAAATTCAAAAATATTATGCACCGAAAAGGTGCTCAAGATGCAAGGCGAGCCAAAAAATTTTCAAGGCTTACAAAGGAACTGCAAGTAGCAGTTAGAGGTGGAACAGATCCAACTAGCAATCCAAGATTAAGATCAGCCTTGTTGGCCTGTAGAGCCGTCAATATGCCCAAAGATAATATTGAAAGAGTTATCAAAAAAGCTGAATCAGGAGAAAATATTAACTTAGAAGAAATACGATATGAAGGCTATGCCCCTGGAGGAATAGCTTTAATTGTTGATGCCGTTACGGATAATCGAAATAGAACAGCTTCGGAGGTAAGATCTTCATTTACAAAATTTGGAGGAAATTTAGGTGAAACTGGTTCTGTTTCATTCATGTTTAATAATATTGGTCAAATCGTTTATCCTAAGAGTATAAAAAGTGATGAAGAAATTTTTGAAATTGCTATAGAAGTTGGAGCAAGTGATGTCAGTTCAGATGAATTAAATCATGAAATAATTACATCAATAAATGAATTTAATAATGTTAGAGAAAGATTGGAAGATTTGTTAGGAGCGCCTGAACAAGCTGAATTAATTTGGCAACCAGAAAACTATATAGAGGTTAATGAAGCAAAAAGAGCCACATCTCTCTTGAAATTAATAGACACTCTTGACAATTGTGACGATGTGCAAAGCGTTCATGGTAATTTTGATATCAACGAAGATCTTTTAAAAGAAATTGTAATTTAATAAGGTTAAAGGTTTGCGCATCATAGGAATTGATCCAGGTTTAAGGCATACAGGGTGGGGTATTATTGATATAATTAATAATAATCTTATTCATGTAGCTGATGGAAGCGTTTCTGCTCCAGTTTCTTTAACAGATGGGAGTAGATTGTCTTTTATTAAACATGAATTAACAAATTTAGTATTTCAATACAAACCTTCCTTTTCAGCTATTGAGCAAATTTTTGTTGGTGCAGGAAGTGGATCTAGTCTAAAGCTAGGAATGGCAAGGGGAGTCGCTTTGTTAGTTCTAGCAGAAGCTGGGTTGGAAACAAAAGAGTTGCCTCCTCGTCTTGTAAAGAAAACTGTTACGGGTTCAGGTGCAGCGTCTAAAGAACAAATTAAATTAATGATTCAAAGGTTATTAAATATAACTCCTAAAAATGAAGATAGTTCTGATGCCTTGGCAATAGCTATTTCAGCTCAGCATATTGGTATAAATAATTTTTCATCTAATAAAGTAAAAAAAAATATAGGATTGGAATTAGCTATAGCAAAAGCTTTATTAAAAGAGAAAAAAATATAATAGTCACAGAGTTTTAAAATGAAGGATACTAATGATAGCTTCTTTAAAGGGTGTGTTAACATCAATAGGTAAATCTGATATTATACTAGAAGTAAATGGAATAGGATATTTGTTAAATGTTTCTTCTAAGTTGATTTCTTCTTTAGGTGATATAGGTTCTAATTTATCTCTATTTACTGATTTACAAATAAAAGACGATAAAATTGTAATATATGGTTTTGTTAATTCTTCTGAGCAATCCTTTTTTAAATTATTGCAATCTGTTCAAGGCGTTGGGCCTAGGGCAGCTTTATCTTTACTTTCAACTTTATCTGTTGATGAAGTTGTTTTAGCTATTTCATCAGGTGATAAAACGATGTTATCTAGAGCTGAGGGAATAGGACCAAAAGTTGCTGGAAGAATAGCTTCTGAGTTATTAGACAAAGTTTCAGTATTTAATATTAGCAATTCTATAAGAAATACAGATAACAAATTTAATAAAAATGAACAAGACAAGTTAAATTTCCAAGAAAATGATTATGATGGTAATATTTCTATGATTGTTGAAGATATTATTTCTGCATTAATTAATTTAGGATATGGAAGAAGCGAAGTGTTTTCAGTTGTAATGAAAATAAAAAATGATTTTAGCCATAAAAAGCAAAATAAATTATTTACTGTAAATACTATTGTTCCAATTGCCCTTAAAGAATTATCAAGGTGACAACAATGAATGAAGCAACTGACGTCAATGATAGATTACTTAATCCAGATTTAATTGATCATAAAGATAATTTGGATTTAAGTTTGAGACCTAAAAATTTAAAAGAATTTATAGGGCAACCTCAAGTTCAAACAAATTTATCTACTTTTATTTATGCAGCCAATTCAAGAGATGAAGCTATGGATCATACTTTATTATTTGGACCACCTGGCTTAGGGAAAACTACATTAGCTCAAATCATCGCCTTTGAGCTAGGAGTTGGCTTTAAATCAACTTCAGGTCCTATAATTAATAAAGCTGGTGATTTAGCAGCCTTGTTAACAAATTTACAACCAA
The DNA here is from genome assembly GCA_964633395.1 of uncultured Rhodobacterales bacterium. Taxonomy (GTDB): domain Bacteria; phylum Pseudomonadota; class Alphaproteobacteria; order Puniceispirillales; family Marisalimonadaceae; genus CAJJBL01. The sequence continues at coordinate 3,261 of CAZWGZ010000116.1, read as the reverse complement.
GGGATGTTTTATTTATTGACGAAATTCATCGTCTTTCTCCAACTATTGAAGAGATATTATATCCTGCAATGGAAGATTTTCAATTAGATTTAATGATTGGAGAAGGTCCTTCGGCTAGATCAATAAAAATAGATTTGCCACCTTTTACTTTAGTGGGTGCAACTACTAGGTCAGGGTTATTAACAACTCCATTAAGGGATAGATTTGGGATACAAATTCGGATGGAGTTTTATAACGCATCTGATTTAGTTAATATTTTGCTAAAATTAGCAGAAAAACTAAAAGTAAATGTTGAAAAAAAAGGTGCCTATGAAATCGCAAAAAGATCTAGGGGGACGCCAAGAGTAGCAGGAAGGTTATTGCGAAGGGTTAGGGATATTCTCTCTGTATCCAACGAAAAGGTAATAGATGAAAATTTTGCGGATAGAGCATTAATTCAGTTGGACGTAGATAAATCAGGTTTAGATGCTATTGATAGAAAGTATTTAAATGTAATTATAGAAAAATATCAAGGGGGTCCAGTAGGTTTAGATACTTTATCTGCAGTTCTTTCTGAACAAAAAGATATGATTGAAGAAGTAATAGAACCTTATTTGTTACAACGCGGATTAATACAAAGATCCTCGCGAGGTAGATTTGTTTCATCTGCAGGTTGGAGGCATCTAGGTTTAGTTCCTCCAAATCATGCGCAAGAGCAATCTGATATGATGAATTCGCAGGAAAAGTAAATTTTTCGTTATTAGGGTTGATATGGAAAATAACTTTGAATTAACAAAATCTAATATATTTGAAAACTTAGATGGGTTAATTATAGGCAGAAAGCATTTTTATGTTCTCAAAATTTTTTATGAGGATACAGATGCTGGTAATATCGTATATCATTCAAATTATTTAAAATACTTTGAAAGAGCAAGGTCATCTCTATTAAAGCTTATGAAAATAAATCAATTAGATTTAAAAGAAAAAGATACATTTCTAGTTGTTAGAAGAGCTGAAATAGACTGGTATAAGCCAGCTAAGCTAAATGATACTCTTTTAATAGAAAGTTGCCTTAAATATGCCAAAAATTCTAGTATAACTTTTAATCAAATAGCGTATAGATATTGTGTTTATAAAAATAGCTATGAATTACTAGTTTCAGGAGTAATTAAAATAGCTGCCATAAATAGTGATTTTAAAGTGAAGCGTATAAAATTAATTTTAAATAATAGTTTTTTCAAAAATGAGAAATAAAATTAACTACTAAAAGGTTTAAAGCAATGATACCAGAAGTAAAAACAGAAATAATTTCAAATGGGCCAGATTTGTCAATTTTAGGATTGTTTTTTCAGGCTGATCCTTTTGTTAAAGGAGTGATGTTTTTACTTATTTTTGCTTCTATTTGGTGTTGGACTATTATTATTAATAAATCAAATTCCATTAGAAAAGAAAAAAAACTCTCTATGCAATTTGAAGATGTTTTTTGGTCTGGTGTAGATCTAAACGAAATATATGAGGAGTATTCTCAAAATTCCAATAATGCACAAGTTAGAGTTTTTATAACAGGTATGAAAGAATTTAATAGAATTGATTTAAAAAACGCCTTTTCTTCAAATAAATTAAACGAATTAATACAAAGGATTAATAATGCTATGTATATTTCTATAAATAGGGAAATTGAAAAACTAGAAAAGGGAATGAGTTTTCTTGCTTCAATTGGATCAGTGGCCCCTTTTATAGGTTTGTTGGGAACAGTTTGGGGAATTGTTAATGCTTTTCAATCTATAGCCATGAGTAATAATACTAGTTTAGCAGTAGTAGCGCCAGGTATTGCAGAGGCATTATTTGCAACAGCCTTAGGTTTGTTAGCTGCTATACCTGCGGTTGCTGCTTACAACAAATTTTCAAATGATTTAGATAAATTCTCAAATAATCTTGAGTATTTTTCAATTGAGTTTTCATCAGTTTTGCTTCGCCAAATAGAAGAAAGATAAATGAATAACCGCTCTTTGTTAAGAAATCATAGAAAAAAAAATAGATCTATGAGTCAGATAAATGTAACTCCGTTCGTAGATGTAATGCTTGTTTTATTGATTGTATTTATGATTACAGCGCCATTATTAACAGTTGGTGTCACCGTTGATTTGCCTAAAACTAAAGCTTCGCAGCTAAGTGCAAAAGGTGATCCAATCGTTATTAGTATTAAACAAAATGGTGAACTTTTCATTCAAGAAAGAGTTATCGATACCCTTCAACTTTTACCTCGACTTGAGGCAATATCTTCAGGTAATAAGAATTTACGTATTTACGTTAGGGGTGATAAAAATGTCCCCTATGGTATTGTATTAGATACAATTGCAAAAATTAAAAGTTCAGGTTTTAAGAAGGTTGCGCTTGTAGCTAAGCTAAAAGAAGGTTGATGTTATGATTAAGTCAACTTTTCTTTCACTAGGGTTTCATGTTTTATTTATATTGATAGCCTATTATGGATTGCCGAGTATTAAAGCAAAAGAAATAATTGAACAGCCAATTGATATTGTAGAGGATACACCTGTTTCTTCTAAAACCTCTTTAAAATTAGGAAATAAAAAAATTAAGAAAGTCAAAAAAGTAGCTGAAAATATTCAAAGAAAAACAAATAAAAAAAGTACTGTTCCCCCTCCACCACTTAAGCCTAAAGACAAAGTTTTAGAAAGAAAGAAAGAAGTAATAAAAAAATTAAAAGAAACAAAAAAAATTGCTCAATTAATTAAAAAAAAACCAGTTTTAAAGATAAAAAAAAATAATGTGATTAAGCCTCCAAAAACCAGAAAAAAATTAAAATCAAATGCTCAAAAGCAAAATTCACAATTAGCAAAAGGTATTTTAAATACTTTATCAAAGCCACAGCCCATATCTGAAGTTGAAAAAAATAAAAAAAATATACAAAAATTGAAAAGTAAAATTTTACAAGTAGTTGGAAACTCAAATAAACGAGTTGCTGAGACTTCAGTTGAACTCAGTCAAACTGATATAGATAGATTAAAGAATCATATAGGAAAATGTTGGAATACATTTTATGGGGCGAGTGAGATTGTAACTGTTATTCCTATAAGTATTAACACTAATATTGATGGAACGGTAAATAGTACTAAAATAGTTGATATTTCATCATACAAAAAAGATCCTTTTTATAGAGCAACAGCGGATACCGCTAGAAGGGCTGTATTAGAATGTTCTCCTTTACCAATCCCCAAAAAAAAATGGAAAAAATTCTTTGAAAATTTTATCTTTGATTTTGAT
>CAZWGZ010000115.1:0-5689 GCA_964633395.1 uncultured Rhodobacterales bacterium | reverse complement strand
AATAGTATAACCATTATAATCTAAAAAATTAATATTTTTAATGTTAACTTTAACTTTTTTATTATTAGTTTCTTTATGGAGATTTAATAAAACATCTTTTTCAAAATTGGACAACCTGCCAATACTTAGATCCTTTGACATTTGATCAAATATTTCTATCAATTTAACTATTTTACTAGTTTTTATATCTGACATTATAAATCCACAAACTATATAGTTTAATTAAATATATGAAAATTATCATTCCAAATACAAGTCCCAAAATATCACCAACTAAAAACCTAAGGTTTAATAAAATATCAAACGTTAATTTATTATAAAAAAATAAATAAGTAGAACTTAAATTAGAATTAAAAATAGAAACTAATATTCCAATTAAAATTATTTTTTTCCAATCAATAATTTTATCTATCTTAAATTTAGTCTTTTTCTTAAATAATTCAAACAATTTAAAGCCTAAAAAAATCGATAAAGTACTCAAACTAGATAAAATAATTGAATTAATAACGTTTGCATCATTTAAAATAATATAAGTAAAACATTGCGAACAAAATATGGGTATAAGTACAATAGGACCTAGAACAAAAAAAGAAATAATTCTAACCGCATGTGGTAAATACAAAACACTTGCTTGCTCAATCAAATATGAAGAAAATATAATTTTTTCCAGTGGGTATATAAAAAATTTTTGAACAAAAAAAATCAATATAAATAAAAAAAAAGTTAATAAATAAACCATAGTAAATCTTCCGCTATAATATATCAGTTAATTAACACATTTTGAAAAAAAATATTTTTAATTTACAAGTCTATATAATTAGACTTATAAATTAATCTAATACTTAGAAAAGGATATACTCATGCTTAGAATTTTAATTTTATCTTTCATATTACTTTTTCCATTAAACGCTTTAGCAATCTGTAACTCAGATGATACTTTTGATGCTTCTTCATCTATTGAGATACCAAAACCTAAAGGTTTTTTTTCAGGAACACCTAAACCTTCCCCTGAAATTATTGCAGAGGGTATATCTAAGGCTAAGAAAAATATACTGCAAAAATTTATTGGAAAATGTGTGACTGAAAGAACAAAATTAGATCAATACTTAAAAACCAAACAAACAATTGACTCTCAAGTAGACAATTTTATAAGTGTTTTAAAATCAAAACAAACTCAGGATAAATTAACATTAAATATAAAAATACGTGCAAGTGTAAATGGAAAGTTATTTGAGTCTATTCTGTATTCTAAAGGAAATTCATCAAGTAACATTAACTCTGGAAAAAAACGTAAGAGGATGGTTTCTTTTTTTATAGCAAGAAAAGCTGAGACAACAGACACAAAAGTGTTTGATAAAAAAGTTACTAAAATAGTTAAAGGAGAAACAGGTGTTGCTGCAGAAAAATCTGCAACTACAGATGGAACAACTGCAGTTGTTAACAAACAATCTAGTGCTTATGTAAAGTCTCAAAAAGGTGGAAGTTCAGAATTAAAACAGAGATCTTCTAAAAGGTCATGGACAATAATGCCCTCATCAGATTTAAATAGCAATATTTCGAAAACTTTAAGCAATAATGGTTTTAAAGGAATAAGATATCCATCTTTTGCTAAAAGATGTGGGGCCCCATCAAGCGACATAATTGAAGAAGAATTTTCTTCATTAGATAAATTAAGTGATGATACTGAAGCAGAAATATTTGATGCAATTGCAGAATCCGAAAGATGTAACAAAATAATTGGTTTTGTTGCAATAGGAACCATAAATGTAAATACAGCACTTGTAGATAAAGTTAGTGGAAACTTTACTGTATCGGCAAGCATAAGAGTTGACGTATCTCAAATTATTGATGGTTTTCCTGAGGTTATAGCTGCTATTGGACCTATCCAAGTAAGATCACAAGGGTTGGAAGATAATGAAGCAGAAAAAAATGCTTTAGTTAAAGCTGGTGAAAAAGCTGCCCAAGAAATTGTTAACAGTCTTATAGCTCAAGGTATTTAATCTCAAAAGGAAAGTATAAAATGTCATTTTTTTTTAAAGTTTACAAATTAACTTTATTACTTTTAACTTGCTTATGCTTTTCTCTTGCTAACGCTAATGAAGTTGAACGAGTTAGAGGTGTTGCTAATACCAAGCCATTTTTTGAAGAAAATAAAACAGCAACTGATTTAGCCCAAGACTTTCTTCTTGATGCTGACGTTACTGAAGGCTGGAATGACGAAAAAGATTTTTTCATCTCTATAGGAGCAAGTATCTTTGCTGAAGATGATCCTGCTACTAATCCTGACTTTCTAAATATAAGAGCTTTGAAATCATTTGAAGCTAGTATATCAGCTAAAGGGGATATTATATCTTATATACGTACTAAAATGTCTGCTGAAGATATAGTAACTGTGCCAAGTTCGGGTTTGTCTACTGAGTTTGATGATAAAAAATATAATATAGAGCTTAAATTACAAGGTAAAATTAACAAGTTTAGAAAGGCAGCTATTAATTATGATAAAACACTAAGTTCAAACTTTAATAATATAGATAATATTTCTATTAGCGCAGTTATGGCTGCACCTTTATCTCAATTTATTTCTAAATTGAATGTTAAAATAGATACCTCTGGAAATAAAAAAGCAATAACTTTAAAGAATGCTGAAAAAGAACTGCTTGCTCTACAAACAGAAATAAAAGAACTAAAAGAATTAGCTAAAAAACTTCAAGGACAACTGTCTCAAGAAAACACTTCATCAGTTAAAACACTGTCATCAATGACTTTAGTCGGAGCATTTCAAGTTGCTCACTTTGAATCTTTTGTCGACGGTCAATATGAAATTGCGGTTATAAAGATGTGGTCTCCAAAACAAGAACAAAGAGCTCTAGCAATGATGAAAGGTGTCCCCATCAATCTTGCTCCAGGAAACTTAAGTGTTAAAGAATACATTAAATCTACTAACTGGGCTTCCGCTATAGGTGGCAGAAAATTCATAGATAATAAAGGTGAATTCTTTTTGTTTGGTATTGGAGCAACTCCAATAAAAGGTAAATCCTCTGCACAAATGAGGACAGCTAAAGGGCGTGCTGAAATGTTTGCTCAAAAAGAGTTGGCTATAGCTCTTAAAGGCGATGTAGCGTTGAGTAGAGAAGCAAAAACTAAGCTTCAAGAAATAATAAAATCTGATGGTTCTACTGAAAATCAAGTGACAAGTTCATTTGCTGAAAATATTTCACAAAAACTTGAAAACATTGAAATTCAAGGATCGTCCAAAAGGTATAGTGATATAGTCACTCATCCAATTACTAATCAAAAAATGTATGTTGCAGTGTATTCTTTATCGGTGTCTTCTACTCAAAATGCTCGGGCAATGGAAGCATCACAGTATGCAGCAAGCGTGAATATGATTAAAGAAAATCAACTTTCAAAAGGTAATAAAGTTGATTATGACAAATCTATAAATGAAACTAAAAAAGACACGACATCTTTTGAAAAATCCAAAAGTGAAAGTTATAAAAAATCTAGTGAAACATTAAAAACAAAGGAACAACCCTCTGCTAATTTGAATAGTTCAAGAAGTAAACTTACTGTAGTTTCTGTCAATGTTACTGGTGTTGGATTTAACTCAAAGGATGCTATCAAAGATGGTTTGCTTCAGGCAATATCTCAAGTTAATGGGCTTCAAATGTCATCACAAACAACCTCAGCCATGGCTTCTTTTGAAACTATAAAAAATGGTAATGAGACCTTCTTATCTTCTTCTTCATTTCAAGAAGAAATTAAACAAAAAACTAAAGGTGTCATTCAAAGTTGGAAAATAATTTCTACTGGCAAATCTCAATCTGGGAAAATGTTTCAGGCAAAAATTGATGTTAATGTATCAAAACTTCAATTATCATCAGAACTGAAGCGGATGCGTTTTGTAGTATCTCCAATAAGAATATCTAAAAACATTAATGACTTATCCATAGCTAAACAATTTGCAAAAACGTTTAATTCAAATCTTAGAACTATGCTAGTTAAAAGTAATAGATTTGCACTTCTTGACAGGAAAAACTCTAGAGAATTAAATAAAGAAATTAATATAATTAAGGGGTCAAATGTAAGAGTTGAAGAATTAGCTAAACTTGGAAATAAAGTAGGTGCTGATTATATAATAATAGCTTCATTACAAAAACTTAATAATAGAACTATAAAACAAAAATTAATGGGTGAAACCATTTCAAGCAAAGAACTTAATACTGATTTAGCGATTAGTGTTATTGATATAGCTACATCACAAATTATTTTTTCAGATAATATGAGTTTATCTCAAGGAGGTGGAAGTTTATCAAAATTTGCAAAAGTTATATCAAATAGATTATCTAGAAAAATTACAGATACTTTTTTCCCAGCGAAATTAATAGCATTAGAAGATAATAAAATGACTGTTGATCAAGGTAGTAGTTTTTTTAATAAAAAGTCTAAATATAATATTATTAAGCTAGGAGCAAGAGTTGTAGATCAAACTACAAATGAATTTTCTGGCAGAGTGGAAGAAGTGATTGGTGAAGCAACTTTTTTAGAAGGTACTGGAAAGCAATCAACGCTAAAGATTGATAAACTTAGTAAAAATAAAAAATTACTAAATATTAATGGAAGTATTATTATCAGACCAATTTTTAAGCCATTACCTTCTGCTTCAGACATTGCAAAAGCTAAAATTAAAAAAATAAAATCAAAAAATAAAAAAATGATGAAAAAAATCGACAAAGATAAGGATTGGTAATTCAATGATTTATTTTTATGTGCTTTTGATATTTATTTCCTTACCTTTCGCAAGTTTTGCTAAAAACGAATTAAGTGAATTTAATAAAATTAGAAATAATAACTTTGAAGTTACAAAAGTTTTTGAAACAAATGATTTTTACTTTTCACAAGTAAGTTATGATTGGAAAAAAAAATCAAACAGAAAAGTTTTGTCCAGACAAGGTATTGTAAAATCAATTAATATGTTTAAAGCTCATATCTTCAAATCAACCGAAATACCTAATTCCAATAAGTTAGAGAACTGGGGAACATCCCTTTACATTAAAAGTAAACTTAAATTTACTAAGTCAAGAAAAATTGAAGATAGACGTTATAAAAATAAATATTTAGTAGTTTTTTCTTTTCCCAAGAAAAATGTTAACTTTAAAATCGATGAGATTAACATCGGTAATATGATAGCTTTTAATGCTAAAAATCATACAAAATTATCTAAAAATGAAAGAGATAAATTCTTACAAAAATTAGGTTTTAAAGATCTCGTACTATTATGGAATATTTATGAATTAGATAAAAAATACAACTTAATCAATGTTTTAGATAAAGTTAATCCCATCCAATATCAAAAACAAATAATGGACATTATTAAAATAAAAAACCTAAATTTAAGCTTACTTGATAAAACTCCTTCATTTAGCTACATTATCGATAATTATCTTAAGAATAACAAGCCAACTAGTAAATATGAATACTTAGCAGTATTATCCAGTAAATGTGCTTATGATAATGATTTCAGAGATAATCTAATAAAAAATGAAATTGACACATCAAAAGAAAACTATTTTTCTATTGGTAAATCTACTATTTTGGATTCACTTAGTAAGTGCCATGGCTTTTTAAGATTTCAAAAAGAATTATCGAAACCTTTTTCTATAGATATGTCTAAAATAGACAATCAATT
>CAZWGZ010000114.1:0-5720 GCA_964633395.1 uncultured Rhodobacterales bacterium | reverse complement strand
ATTCAACAACATCCAGTTTCTGAAGAAGCTGAACATGTTGATTTTTTAAGGGTAACTAAAAATGCAACTGTAGCAGTAGGAATTACTGTAGAATTTTTAAATGAAGATAAATGTCCTGGTCTGAAACAAGGCGGATTTCTCAATGTTGTTAGATCTCAAGTTGAACTTAATTGTCCAGCCATTGCTATACCAGAAAAAATAACAGTTGATTTAGAAGGTTTAAATGTTGGACATACTATTCATATAAGCTCAATAGAGCTTCCTGAAGGTTGTACCCCAACAATTACTGATAGAGATTTCACTGTAGCAACTGTTGCAGCTCCTAAAGGTGGATTAAGTGATACAGAAGAAGGTGATGAGAATGTAAGTACACCTGAAGGAGAAGAAGAAAATAAAAGTGATAGTTAGTAAATAACTATCACTTAACTAATAATGGAATTTAACATATAAGATGTTTCTTTTAGTCGGACTTGGCAATCCAGGAAAAACTTATGCAAATAATAGGCATAATATTGGCTTTATGATTTTGGAGAGCCTAAAAAAATTTTATAATACTCCAAAATTTATTAAAAAATTTAAATCTGAATATTTAAAAACAAATATTAATGAAAATATTGTGTTTTTATTAAAACCAATGACCTATATGAATGATTCGGGAATAGCAGTTAAAGAAATAAAAGATTTCTATAATATATCTATAAATAATATTATTGTTTTTCATGATGAAATTGATTTAAATCTTGGTGATGTCAGAATTAAAAAAGGTGGAAGTCATAATGGGCATAATGGATTAAAAAGTATAGATCAGTTTATTGGAAAAAATTACAATAGAGTTAGAATAGGTGTCAGCCGACCATCAAAATTATATGAAAAAAATATTAATGAAAACGTATCAAATTGGGTATTATCAGACTTTACCTTGGAAGATAAAACTATTTGGTTAAATAGTTTAATTGATAATATGTCAGAAAACATTTCATTATTGATCAATAATGATACAAATAATTTTTTAAAAAAAATAAAACAAATAGAATTTTAAAGGTATAATTATGGGATTTAAATGTGGAATTGTTGGTTTACCAAATGTTGGAAAATCAACTTTGTTTAATGCTCTTACCGAAACTGCTTCTGCTGAAGCTGCAAACTATCCTTTTTGCACTATAGAACCAAATACCGGAATAGTTTCTGTTCCAGACAAACGGTTAAAATTACTCTCTGAATTAGCTCAATCACAAAAAATTATACCCGCACAAATGCAATTTGTTGATATAGCAGGCCTAGTAAGTGGAGCAAGTAAAGGTGAAGGATTAGGAAATAAGTTTCTTGCACATATTAGAGAAGTAGATGCAATTTTACATGTTTTAAGATGCTTTGAAGATGAGGACATTACTCATGTTGAAACTAATATTGATCCTTTAAGAGATGCTGAAATCATTGAAACTGAATTGATGTTAGCAGATATTGAGAGCTTAGATAGGCAAATGCAAAACTTAGCAAAAAAAGTAAAAGCTAATGAAAAAGATGCAAAAATTGATTTAGTCCTTATGGAAGAATTATATTCCATGTTATCAGATGGAAAGTCGATTCGCTTAGGAAATTTTTCTGAAGAAGAATATAAAAGAATAAAGAATTTTAATCTACTAAGTTCAAAGCCTATTTTGTATGTTTGTAATGTAAGTGAAGCAGACGCAGCTTCTGGTAACAATTTATCTAAAACTATTTTTGAAAAAGCTATTCAAGAAAAATGTGAGGCAGTAATTATATCAGGTGCTATAGAATCTGAAATTGCACTACTTGATAATGATGAAAAAAATGAGTTTCTTAAAGATTTAAACCTAGAAGAATCAGGTTTAGCTAGGCTTATTAGAGCAGGTTTTGGGTTACTTAATCTAATAACCTTTTTTACAATTGGACCTAAAGAAGCAAGAGCATGGACTTTAAAAGATAATTCAACAGCCCCAGAAGCCGCTGGTGTAATACATACTGATTTTCAAAAGGGATTTATTAAAGCAGAAACTATATCATATAATGATTATATTAAATTTGAAACTGAACAAGCTGCAAAAGATGCTGGACGTGTTCGAATTGAAGGATCAGAATACAAAGTTGAAGATGGTGATGTATTTCATTTTAGATTTAATGTTTAAAATATAGATTAGGAGTTAAATTATTAGTAGTTTTCTTAAACTAACATCAGAAGATAATCATTCTTTTTCAGCTTATATAGCTCAACCTAAGACTAAACCAAAAGCTGGGTTAGTCGTTTTGCAAGAAATATTTGGAGTAAACACTCATATACAAGAAGTAACTGATCTATTTGCTGAACATGGTTATCTTACAATTGCGCCATCATTATTTGATAGAGTGGAAAGTAATGTGCAACTTGGTTATGATGAAAACGGTGTTACCAAAGGAAGAAAACTAAAAGCATTATGTGACATTGATGCTCTTAAAGATATTAATTCTGCAATTTCTGTAGTGGCTTCAGCAGGGAAAGTTGGAGTAATTGGATATTGCTGGGGAGGATCTTTATCTTGGAGAACCGCTTGTGAAAACTCAAAAATTAGCGCCTGCATTACTTATTATGGTGGAGATATACCTAGACTAAAAAACTATAAACCAAAATGCAAAGTTTTATCCCATTTTGGAGAATTAGATAAAGGGATTCCAATTGAAACAGTTAATCTTTTTAAAGAAGCTCAACCTAATTTATTAACATATACTTATCCAGCTGATCACGGTTTTAACTGTGATCATAGGAAACAATTTAATGAAACTAGTTCTAGAATAGCTTTAGACAGAACCTTAAAATTTCTTCAATTAGAGCTCAATTAAACTTTTTATTTATTTTTGATAGGCGCCCAAATCTGTCTCATCGCAAAGTAAGATAATATAGTTAGTAATAATAAAAAGAGAATTACAGATATTCCTATTCTTTTTCTTTCTTCTAACTCAGGCTCAGAGGCCCAAGCTAAAAATGTTGTAACATCCTTTGCCATTTGAGCTTGAGTTGCTTTTGTTCCATCCGCAAAAGTTACACCGTCTTCATATAAAGGTTGAGGCATTCCTATTAAATTACCTGCATAATATTTATTGAAATACATTCCATCTGGCACTTTTTTTTCTACTGGTGCATCAACATACCCTGTTAACAAGGCATGAAGATAATCAGCTCCATTTGCTCTTGCTTTCACAATTAAAGATAAATCTGGGGGATATGCTCCTCCATTGGCTGCCCTCGCGGCTTGCTTATTAGGATAAGGAGATACAAATTTATCGCTTGGTCTTGCCGCTCTCTCAATTGTCTCGCCTTCATCATCAATATCACTTACACTATTTTCAGCAGCAAAAGCTTTAACTTCATCATCATTGTAACCCAATGCTTTTAAATTTCTATAGGCCACCAATCTTAGGCCATGACAACCAGAACAAACCTCTTTATAAACTTGAAGCCCTCTTTGTTGAGACGCTCTATCAAATGTTCCTGTAATACCTGAAAAAGACCAATTATTTTCTGGATATGAAATAGAATCACCTGCACCCAGAACCACTTGAGGTGACAAAAGGAGTATAATAAAAGTAAATATATTTATTAAATGTTTATTTCTAATTTGGTAGTTTTGAAAAAACATTTATTTTTTCTCCCTTGTAGCTGAAGCGGCAGCTGTTGCAGCACCACTTAAGACTGGCTGTGAAATTGATATTGGAAGAGGTTTAGTTTTTTCAATATAAGGAAGTAGCGGAAATAATATTAAAAAATGAAAGAAATAATAAGCAGTTGCCACTCTAGATAATATTACGTAAATACCTTCAGCTGGCATAGCACCTAAGTAACCTAGTAAAAAACAATCAAAGACTAAAACCCAAAAAAAGATTTTAAAAATTGGTCTGAATTGTGAAGATCTCACAGGTGATCTGTCTAACCAAGGCAATACAAATAAAACTGCTATAGATCCAAACATAAATAGTACACCACCTAACTTATCTGGAATCGCTCTTAATATTGCATAAAAGGGCAAAAAATACCATTCAGGTACAATATGTGCTGGAGTAACCATGGGATTGGCTTCTATATAATTATCTGGATGACCCATAAAGTTTGGAAAGAAAAATACTGCTGCAGCCAATAAAGTTAAAAATATGCCTAAGCCAAAAAGATCTTTGATAGTATAGTATGGATTAAAAGGAAGCGTATCTTGAGAACCTTTTACATCGATACCAATTGGATTGTTAGAGCCAAATCTATGAAGCGCTACCAGATGTAAAATAACAACTCCTACTATAACAAACGGCAAAACAAAATGAAGAGAGAAAAATCTATTTAAAGTAGAGTTGTCTACTGAAAAACCACCCCATAACCAAGTAACAATACTTTCGCCTACAACTGGAATAGCTGAAAATAAGTTAGTAATAACCGTCGCTCCCCAGAAGCTCATCTGCCCCCAAGGCAATACATATCCCATAAAAGCTGTAGCCATCATTAAAAGAAGTATCAAAACACCTAATATCCATAAAAGTTCCCTTGGAGCTTTATATGACCCATAGTATAAACCTCTAAAAATATGAACAAAAACAACAATAAAAAAGAAACTTGATGCATTCATATGTATATAACGAATAAGCCAACCATGATTTACATCTCTCATTATTCTCTCGACTGAGTCAAAAGCATGATCTACATGTGCTGTATAATTCATTGATAATACAATGCCAGTTACTATCATTGTTATAAGAGCAATTCCAGCTAAAGAACCAAAATTCCAAAAGTAATTCAAATTTTTAGGAGTAGGATAATGATTTAATTCATGATCCATAAATGTGAAAATTGGGAGCCTGTAATCAATCCATTTTACAACTGGGTTTTTAAACTTAGGCTTAGACATTTGTTACTCCTGAAATCAAATATATATATATAATCATTTTAACCAATTTTAATTAAGGTCTCGGATAAGAATTTGTATGACGGCACTGCAAGATTAGTGGGTGCGGGACCTTTTCTAATTCTTCCAGAATTATCATAATGTGAACCATGACATGGACAAAACCACCCACCATATTGTCCTTTTACATCACCTGTTTTTTGACCCAATGGTACACATCCTAAATGAGTGCAAACTCCAACCAAAACAATGTATTTTTCATTAGTCACACGATCAGAATCTAGTTGAGGGTCTCGCATCTTGTCCAATGAAACCTCATTGGCTTGTTTTATTTCTTCTTTAGTTCTATGACGAACAAAAACAGGCTTGCCTCTCCATTTCACAGTTATTGATTGTCCCTCTTCAAGTGAAGATAAATCTATCTCTGTTGAAGCCAAAGCTAAAGTATCAGCAGCAGGGTTCATCTGATCAATTAACGGCCAAACGAAAGCTGCAGCTCCTACACCTGCTAATGCATATGTGGAGACAATAAGGAAGTCTCTTTTTCCTTCATCTTCTTGACTTTTTAAATTAGAATTTTTAGACATGATGCTCCCAAAAACAAAATATTATATAGTTTATATAACCTTGCTTTTTATAAATTTCTAGTCTTTTCAACTATTAATATAAGTTTTTTTGTAAATTTTGATAATTTAGTATAAAAATAAAAAAAAAGATCGAGTAACTATCTTTGTTAAGGCCAAATTACCATTGGTGGAAGGCTCATTAAAACAGCCTCTGTATTTCCTCCAGTTTTTAAACCAAAAATTGTTCCTCTATCATATAACAAATTAAACTCAA
>CAZWGZ010000113.1:0-5758 GCA_964633395.1 uncultured Rhodobacterales bacterium | reverse complement strand
ACTTAGAAGTCTGGGATACAGAATTACCTCAACCTAGAAATATTCTTCCACCTCCCATGGGGATTTCGATGTTGCCTGATTTACCAAATTGGAGTTGGCATGAGTATGGTATGAGAGTTGGGTTTTGGCGAATTTTAGAGACTTTAAAGAAAAGAAAAATATGCTCTACACTTGCTCTAAATGCTACTGTTTGTGATCATTATCCTGAAGCTGTTAACGCTGCCATGAGTGAAAGGTGGGAGCCGATGGGGCATGGTTATATTCAAAAGCCAATGCACAAGGTTGAAAATGAATTTGTCGATATTAAATCTGCAATTAATAAAATTGAAGATTTTACAAAAAATAAAGTGATCGGATGGGAAAGTCCAGGACTAACAGAAACTCATAATACGCTTGATATTTTATCTGAAAATGGGATTAAGTATACAGCTAATTGGCCTATAGATGACCAACCACAAGATTTAAATGTAAAGAGCGGTGAAAGAATGCTTACCCTTCCCTATCCAGTTGAAATAAACGATGTAGTGATGACTTCAGTTCAAGCTCATCAATCAAATGAGTTATATACTAGAGGAAAACTTCAATTTGATAGACTTTATAAAGAAACGGATGAAAATACTAAAATCATGTCAATTAGTGTTCACCCTTATCTAACAGGCGTTCCTCATAGAATTTTATTTTTTGAACAACTTCTTGACTATATATTAGACCATAAAGATGTTCATGTGATGACTGGGAAAGAAATATATAAATGGTATACTCAACAAGTGCCAATCCCTTCATAAGCAATTATAAAATTATTTTATAGTATAACCGCCCAATATTTTCTCTGATGAATAGTGAAGTTTTGCTGATAGCATCTAATGAGGGAATCATATCTAAAATTGTTAAATTATTATTAGATACTTTAAAATCGACTGGAAAAGGATTAACTCTAAAACCTTGTTTTTCAAATAAAAATTTTGATCTTTTCATATGAAAGGCTGATGTAACAAGAATAATAGACGAACCTCTAGGAATTAATTGAAGTGTTTTTAAACTCTCTTCATATGTATTTTTAACTTTGGCAGAAACTAAAATTTTATTTTTATCAATACCAAATTCTATTGCTTTATCTTTTAAAATATCTCCTTCAGGTCTCCAATCTTTAGTCCAAGGTAATTGGCCTGCAGTAAAGATTAATAATTTACTTTTATTATTTTTAATTAATTTTACACCTGCAAAAAATCTATCTGGATCTGACCATTCATATTTTATATTTTCCTTTTTTCCAACCTGATTTATCATTCCACTTAATACAACCACTGCATCTGACTCATTTATAGAGTTCATTGAAAGAGGTTTGTATGGATCTTCTAAAGTTGAAAATAAATAGTTACCTACATATGCATTACTTGATATCAATAATATTAATAGTGAAATCAAAACCATAAGTCGTTGACGAAAAAAAACAGATACTATTAAGAAAAGGATTATAAAACCTAAAGGCGAAAGAAAGAAAGGTAAAATTTTATGTAAATAAATCAATATACTAACCTATGTTTTGAATCTTATTTATTATGTAAAAAGTAATGGCATTTGAAATTATTTTAAGTAACATAATTCATTAAATTAAGAATACATTAACTTACTTGATCTTTAAATAAACCATAACCACCATCTCTGACTGTTCTTATTATATTTTTGGTATCAATTGAATTTAATTTCAATGCTTTTCTTAGCCTACTCATATGAACATCAACAGTCCTTTCTTCAACATAAACACCATGCCCCCAAACTAAATCTAAAAGCTTAGCTCTAGAAAAAACATGCCCTGGTCTCTCTATTAAAATCGATAACAACTTAAACTCTTTTGGTCCTAGTTTTATGAAATTATTATTCAAGGTTACAGTTAATTCAGATAATGAGAGCCTTAAATTATTATACTCTAGTATATCGTTAATTAGAGTAGGCCTTGAACGTCTCAAAAGAGCTTTTACCCTTGAAATAAGTTCTTTAGGAGAAAAAGGTTTAGAAACATAATCATCTGCACCAGAATCTAAACCTAAGGACTTATCACCCTCTTCACTTCTAGCGCTTAAAATAATTATAGGCAAAAGCTTTGTCTCACTTCTAGATCTTAAAGCTCGGCATACGTCAATACCTGATATTTTAGGCATCATCCAATCTAGAATAATCAAATCTGGATTTTTTTCTTCTACCAATTCTATAACTTCTTTGCCATTTTGAGCTCGTATGGTTGAAAACCCTGCACTTTCAAGATTGAAGGCCATTAATTCAAGTTGATTAGGTTCATCATCAGCTATTAAAATATTGGTTTTCATATCACCTACTTTACAAGAAAGTTTCTTATATATAAAAAGTTATTACAGTTTTAACATAAGAATATTAAAATGCAGTAATACTAAACAAATAATATATAAAGCCAGCTAATACAGCAGATGCTGGCACTGTTATAATCCAAGCGGCTGCAATTGAGTATAAAAAACGCCTTCTAACTAATTTTCTTTTTACCTTTGACTTTGTCTTATCTTTAGTATTCCTTGGGTTTTCAATATACTCTCTTAAAAAACCTACTCCAAAAATAGCACCTATAGCTATATGGGTTGAACTGACTGGAAGACCTAAAGTCGTGGCTATTAAAACTGTTACAGCTGATGACAAAGCAACACAATAAGCTCTAGGTGCATTCAATCTTGTTATTTTTTGACCTACGGTATGTATTAATTTTGGACCAAATAATAAGAGACCTAATGCAATACCAACGGCACCAATGGCCATAACCCATATTGGTATAGAAACTTTAGCAGCAATTTCACCATCATTTGTTAAAGTACTTACTATAGCAGCAAGAGGCCCCACTGCATTAGCCACATCATTTGCTCCATGAGCAAAGCATAACAAACCAACTCCTAGTAATAATGGTAAATGAAAAAGCTTATAAATATCATCTTTTTTATTTTCTAAAGACTTTATTTGTTTTTGTATATAAGGTTTTGAGACAAAATATGCGATGATCATAGATATTAAAGTGTAACTATAGACTTCATTAGACGAAGCTTTATATATTTTCTTAAAACCCTTCAATGCCATATATGCAGCAAACGCACCTGCCATTAAAGCAATTAAAATTGGCAACCATTTAGAAGAAGCTAGTTTTTTATCTTTAACATTCAAAATCTTAATTTTTATTAAATAAAGCAATAATGCAGCTACAATCCCACCAAAAACTGGAGATATAACCCAGCTAGCAGCAATTGCGGCCATAGTATTCCAATTGACAATGGTAACACCTGCGACAGTTAAACCTGCACCTAAAATTCCCCCTACTATAGAATGAGTAGTTGAAACAGGTGAATTAAAGTAGGTTGCTAAATTAATCCACAAAGCTGCTGCCAATAAAGCGCTTAGCATTAAATACCTGAAACTATTAATAGAAATTTCGTTGCCTGGAGAAATGATACCTTTTGATACAGTGCTTACAACATCTCCACCTGCTAACAAAGCGCCAGATGTCTCGCAGACAGCTGCAATAGCAACTGCAGTTCCAACAGAAATAACCTTTCCACCAACTGCTGGTCCCATATTATTAGCAACGTCATTAGCTCCAATATTTAAAGCCATATAACCACCAATAAGAGCGGCAGCAACTAATATAAATGTTTGTTCGCTTCCAAGAGATACATATTGCTCAACAAGAACGGCAACTAAAACTAAAAATATAGCCGCAACGCCCATTAGTATAAAAAATTTTTTTTGTTCTACTAATTTTCCTTGACTGTAAGCAAATCTTCTTAAGTCATTTACATATCTATAATCAGTTTTATTGTCGTTATTAACCATTTTAAATCCACAGATTATGAAGTAATAAAATTATAAGTATCGGTTATATATTACAGTTTTATTACATTTTGAAATTTAAAAAATTCAAATGAAATAATTGAAAGCTTTATGGCATTATCAAAGGGAAACAAATAGAAAAAATAGTTTCTTTATTTATCTCGCTCTTAATACTCAAAGACGCTCTATGTCTTATCAAAATATGCTTTACGATTGCTAAACCTAGGCCTGTTCCTCCAATTTTTCTTGAGCGCGCTTTATCAATTCTAAAAAATCTTTCTGTTAACCTATCAATATATTTTTGCTGTATACCTTCACCTTTATTAATTATATTCACTACTAATTCCTGCTGATCAACCTGATCTAATCTTAAAGTAATTTCTGAGTCTTCATAACCATATTTAATGGCGTTTTCTATTAAATTCATAAAAACTTGATTAATTTCGTCAAAATTACCAACAATAAAACTTGGTTTATTAGTGTTAAGTCGCATATCTTTGAGAACTATTTTATTCTTTTTATCCAAACCTCTTTCTTCAATGGCAGCCATAACAGATCTAATGGGATCAATTATTGAAATACTTGTAGTTGGAGATATATGCTCTTCAGTTTCAACTTTTGACAAAGATAAAATATCATCAATTAATCTGTTCATTCTTTTTGCTTCTTCATCCATGATTTTTAAAAATTTAAATCGGACAGCTTCTTCATGCACATCACCAGAAAGCAAAGTTTCAATAAAACCAACTAAACTAGTTAAAGGTGACCTTAATTCGTGACTTACATTAGCAACAAAATCACGTCTAACCTTTTCAAGGTTTCTTTGAAGTGTCATATCAAGTAAAAGAATTGTGAATAAATTTTCTTCTGTTTTTTTAATTTTAATTATTAGAGATCGTTTCAGTTCATCATCTGTTTGATAATAAAATTCATTCTCTAAATCGCCATTTAAATCACTGTGAACTAAGTTTTTTAACTCATTAATATTTAATAATGTATGAATATTAATATTTAGAGGGTTTAAACCTAAATACTCTTGAGCACTTAAATTAGAAAGTAAAACTTTACCATTTTCGTTAGTTACTATAAGTCCGTCATCTAACATTTCACTAATATTTTTAATATATAATGGGATTAAATTTTGATCCATAACCAACTCATTTTTCAAATAAATTAATAAAATTGTAATATTTAAAGGTTATAATAAAATATTCAAGATTTTAATATTTATATATATAATATAAATTAATTTTTGTTATGTAAGGATCTTAAATGAATAATATTGCTATAAATGGAATAGGAAGAATTGGGAAATTAGTACTTAAAACCTTGATCTCCAGAAATTTTAATATCAAACATGTCAATGAATTAAATGGAGACATTAATTCATTAATGCATAGCATTGAATTTGACAGTATTCATGGAAAATGGGTTGCTGAATTCCAAAAAAAAGAAAACGAATTAATTATTAATGAACATAAAATAAAAACATCTTTTGTTGATAATATTGAATTATTAAACCTTGAAAATATTGATATATTAATTGATTGTACAGGAGAAAATAAATCTTCAATAGAGTTGTCTAAATATTTTAAATTAGGAATTAAAAAAGTTATAGTGTCTGCACCTATTAATGAACCAAGAATAGCAAATATTGTATATGGCGTAAATCAAACGATATATAACCCTTCTCAACATAATATTATTACAGCTGCTAGTTGTACAACAAATTGCATAGCTCCCATTATTAAAGTTTTACATGATAATATTGGTATAAGGCATGGCTCTATAACAACAATTCATAACATAACGAATAGTCAAACATTAATTGACTTGCCCCATAGAGATCAAAGAAGAGGCAGATCCGCTTTAAATAACTTAATACCAACTACTACAGGCTCAGCAGAAGCTATATCCT
>CAZWGZ010000112.1:0-5801 GCA_964633395.1 uncultured Rhodobacterales bacterium | reverse complement strand
ATAAAATCAACAACAACGTTTCCATTCTTTAAATGGCACAAAGGTAAGAAAGATCCTATCGCTACCGCACAGGCTATTTCAACTAATTCGAAGTCACCTAATAAAGGGCTGGAAAACACAACGCGACCAAAAATAGAAGAAATACTAATTAAGGCTGCTGATAAAAGGATAAAACCTCCAAATATTGCAAATCCTCTAGTAATATTATTTAAAATACGCCCAAAACTATTATCTGAGCGTATTTTTTTTAAATTTTTAATGTTTAATAAAGCCATATTCTTTCAAAATCTATAACATCTTTTCATATTTTGAAATTAGTGCTTTTGCCGTATCATACAATTTTTGTCCATCCAGACCTTTTTTATCAGCATTTTTAATCCAGTCTTGGATGACTTTATCAGCAGCCTTTTTGATTTCAGCTAATGGAGCCCCTGAAAGAGTATGAAACTCCCCACCGGCTTTTACAGCTAAATCACGGGCAGGCCCTTCAAAGCTATCCCATAATATTCCCGCTTGTTTAGCTAAAGACATTCCAGAATTATTATCTATAATTTTTTTATGTGCAGGTGATAATGAATTATATTTTGCTTTATTCATTACAAATAGAAAAGGTGTTGTATAAAGCCCTCTATTGCCTGCAACATTAGTATGAGATTTAGTAAGTTCTTGGAGTTTAAAAGAAGGCATTATTTCCCAAGGTACAACCATTCCAGTTATCACACCTTTTGATAAAGAAGGAGCAACTCTAGGAATGGGCATTCCAACAGGGGTAGCCCCTAAATTTTTTAATAAATTAGTCGCTGAACGTGTTGGTCCTCTTAACTTTAGTCCTTTAAAATCACTAACTGATTTTATTAATGTTTTTTTTGTATGAATCATACCTGGAGCGTGAACATGTACAGCAAGAATTTTATAATCTTTAAGATCTTCAGCTCCTGAAGTCTCTACAAACTCTTGGACAGCTTGTGCTGTAACTTTGGCATTAGTGGGCATAAAAGGTAGTTCAAACACTGATAACCTGGGAAATCTTCCTGGAGTATATCCAGCTACAGTCCAAACTATATCAACAACTCCTTCGCGAGCTTGGTCAACAAGTTGAGGTGGTTTACCTCCAAGCTGCATTGAAGGATACATTTCAGTAATGATTTCTCCGTTACTTTCTTTTTTTACCTTATCAGCCCATGGTTTAACAAATTTTGCATTTGAGTTAGCGGGCATTGGAACCATTGTGTGAAACTTTAATGTCACTTTATCTGCTAATGCTGAATTACCTATCCCCAAACTTAAAATGGAAGCAGCTAATAAACTAGTTAATTTATTCATTTAATTTCTCCCTTAATTATTTTTAAAAATTATTTTGTTAAATATTGAAATTAATAAAACACAAATAGATTACAAATACTATAATTATGAATTGTCACTGGGATATTAAAATTATTTTATGTTGATTAAGAAATTTTAAAGAATTATTATATTTAAATGATTTTCTATCAAATTAAGGAATAGTTAAATGGCTATTAATGCACTTAGTTACTTAGGTGTTCACTCTGAAAAACTAGAGGATTGGCAGGATTTTTCATGTAAGTTATTGGGAATGCAAAATGTTGATAGAGGTAAAAAAACATTAAGTTTTAGAATGGATAATCAAAAACAAAGGTTAGCTATTTCTGGAGAGGCAGGAGATACACTTGCATTTATTGGATGGGAAGTTGAAAACAAATCAGATCTTGATGAATATGCTAGGAAATTAAATAATGCTAATTATAATGTTAATTTAGGTTCTAAAAATTTATGTGATAAAAGATTTGTAGAAGATTTGATATTCTTCAATGATCCGTCCGGTAATAGAATTGAATTAGTTTTTAAGCCTTTAATTGATAAAGATCCATTTATACCGGGGAGACCAATTTCAGGTTTTAAAACAGGTGTATGTGGACTTGGGCATGCTGTTTTATTTGCAAATAATATGCAAGACCTACTTTTTTTTTACAGAGATTTACTTGATTTTAAAGTAAGTGATTATAGTATCGACCCAATCCCTCTATATTTTTTTCATGTGAATGGACGGCACCATAGCTTTGCGTTAGTAGGATCAGAAAAAATTGGGTTTCATCATTTTATGGTTGAATATAAAAACCTTGATGATGTTGGACAAGGTTTTGATTTAGTTCAACATAAAGAAAATGCCGTTGCATATACAATTGGAAGGCATACTAATGATTATATGACTTCATTTTATGCCAATTCTCCATCTGGTTTTTTTGTTGAAAATGGTTGGGGTGGTAGAGTCATTAATCCAGAAACATGGGAAGCTCATGAAACAAACGAAGGCCCTAGTTTTTGGGGACATGAAAGATTATACATGCCAGAAGATCAACGTAAAATTTTTAGAGATAAAAGACTTGAAAATTCTGCTTTGGGGAAACAAGCTCCTTTGCTAATAGATTGTCCTTGGCTCTATGAAATAACAAAAAAATGATTATTGAATATGATGTTATAATTGTTGGGTTAGGTCCAACAGGTGGCACTCTAGCGAATTTACTTGGTTTAAATGGTTTATCTGTTTTAATTTTAGAAAAAGAATCTGCAATATACAACCTTCCAAGGGCAGTTCACTTTGATGATGAAATTATGAGAGTTTTTAATTCAATTGGTATTAAAGATAAAATTAAAAAAAAAATAATAATCAATAAAGGTACTAAATTTGTTGATGAAGAAGAAAAAATAATTTTAGATTGGCCCAGGCCTAAAATAATAACTGATAATGGTTTCTATCCTAGTTATAGATTCCATCAACCAGATTTAGAGAGATCCTTAAGATATTCTTTAAAAAAATTCAAAAGTATTAATATTTTACAAAATGCAGATGTGGAAAAGATTACTAATAATATGGACCATGTTGAAGTTTGTTATATGGATAAAAAATCTATGAAAAAACATATTATAAACACAAAATATATTGTTGGTTGTGATGGTGGGAGATCTTTTATTCGCAAACAAATTAAATCAGTTATGGAAGATCTTGGCTTCAAGCAAAAGTGGATTGTTATTGACGTTATTTTGAAAGCAAATAAAAAATCACTTCCAGATAGGACTATACAATATTGTAACCCAGATAGGCCAGCTACTTTTTGTAGAAATGTAGGAAGACGAAGAAGATGGGAAGTTGCACTCAAAGAAAACGAGAACTTTGAAACTTTTTTTGCTGAAAAAAACTTATGGAATTTTTTAAAACAATGGGTAAAACCAGAAGAAATAGATATAGAGAGAAAAGCAATATACACATTTGAGTCAGCCATAGCTAAAAAATGGAAATATAAAAGAACTTTTCTTGCAGGTGATGCTGCTCATTTAACTCCTCCATTTATGGGACAAGGAATGTGTGCGGGTATAAGAGATGTGTCAAATCTTGCATGGAAATTATCACTAGCTTGTAGAAATGGGCATAATGAAAAACTTTTACAATCATATCAAACTGAACGTTCGCCAAATGTCAGAGATTATATAAATACTACAATGAAAATGGGAGAGTTATTAAATGCAATTGGAAGTACAAATGTTTCAGATACTGTCTTTATGCAATCGGATGGCACTATAAAAATGGATACAATAAAACCTAGATTAGGAAAAGGTCTAGGTTCCAAAGGAGATATGAATAAAGGAAAGAATTTTCCTTTAATTAAATTAAAAGATGGCAGCTTTTTTGATGAATTTTTTGGAGGAACACCTATTTTGATAGCAGAAAAAAAAATCATGGAAAATCTAAAAAATATTAATATTTCTATTCCAATTTTAGCTATTGAAAACTTTCCTGAGTTAACATCAGTTTTTGAAGAATTTAATACGCAAGGTTTAATTATTAGACCAGATAGATATATCCTTGCCAGTGCAGATGAAGTAAATGGAGTAATTTTTCTAGAAAGAGCGCTAGAAACTTTATAAGTGAATTTTTTTACAGACTATTATAATGAGTATTTGTATAAGATAGATCTATTTAAGAAGAGGTATAATAATGTTAAATGCAGTACAAGCAGACATTTATCTTCATCATCTGGCAATTGAAAGTAAACATCCAGAAAATTTAGCTAACTTTTATTCAGAAGTAATGGAGATGAAGTTAAAAAAAATATCATTCAATGAATTTCTTTGTGAAGGTCCTTTTAGAAAGATGATAATAACTAAGGGTATAAATAAAACATTAAGTTATGCAGGTATGGTTTGTAGAAGTGACACTAATTTAGATGAATTTAAAGAATTTTTATATTATCAAAAAGTTGAAATAAAAGAATTTTCATCCACTCTTTATAAAAAAGGGTCCTTTTCAGTTATGGACCCAGATCAAAATATGATTTGCTTTGGTATACTCAATAATGAAGAAAAATTACTATCAAAAGGAATACAAGGACCTCTTCAACATTTAACATTTGCCTCTCAAGATGTTGAAGCATTCCAAAATTTTTATAATAAACGACTGGGTTTTCAAGTAACCGATAGGGTTTTAGCTAGTAACGGAAATCTTGCAACTTGTTTTACAACCTCTAATCATGAACACCATACAATAGCCTGCTTTAAATCAGATAGAAAAGGTATGGATCATCATTCTTATGAGGCAGGAGAATGGGGTTACATCAAGCATTGGTGTGATCACTTTGCCTCAAAAAATATTCAACTTATGTGGGGGCCTGGTAGACACGGACCAGGAAATAATTTATTTATTTTTATTGAAGATATTGATGGGAATTGGATTGAGGTTTCTGCAGAATTAGAAACGGTTCATGGCCGACCGGTTAAGAACTGGCCTCAAACAGAAAGAACCCTTAATTTATGGGGTAAAGCAATTATGAGATCATAAGAAAAGGAAAAGTCATGAAGTTATTAAGTTTTACAAGATTAGGAAAATCATGTTTTGGTGCGGTTGTAAAAGAAGGTGTTATTGATTTGACAGGTAAATTAGATCCAGATGTAAATAGTATAAAAGAACTGATCTCATTGAATATGGAAGATCAAGCTGAGGAATATATTGCTGGTAAAACAAAAGATTTATCATTTTCAGATTTTACCTTTTTACCAGTTATTCCAGACCCACAAAAAATTATGTGTATTGGTTTAAATTACATGGAACATAAAAAAGAAACAGGGAGACCAGACGTTGATAATCCAACTATTTTTACAAGGTTTGCAGATTCACAAGTTGCTCATATGCAACCTATGATTAAACCAGATAAATCTGATCGTTTTGATTATGAAGCTGAAATGGCAATAATTATAGGTAAGGGTGGAAGATTTATTACGGAATCTGAATCTTTAAATCATATAGCTGGCTATGCTTGTTATAATGATGGAAGTGTAAGAAATTATCAAAGACATACTTCTCAATATACACCTGGAAAAACGTTTCCAGGAACAGGAGGTTTTGGCCCTTATATGGTAACTCCAGATGAAGTGGGTGACTATACTAAATTACCAATTGAATTGAGATTGAATGGAAAAGTTATGCAAAAAGCAACACTTGCAGATCTTATATTTCCAATTCCTAGACTGATAAGTTATATCTCTGAATTTACAGCTTTATCTGCTGGTGATGTAATTGTGACAGGAACCCCTGGTGGAGTAGGTGATAAAAGAACCCCACCTGTTTATATGGTGCCGGGAGATATTGTTGAAGTAGATATTGGAATGTTAGGTATTTTAAAAAATCCAATCATTGCAGCTCCTAAAATATAAATATGTATTTAATAGTTAAGGATTAAAATGAATAAATCAGTAATTACAAACTTAGTTGCTATATTAATTATTTTGAT
>CAZWGZ010000111.1:0-5853 GCA_964633395.1 uncultured Rhodobacterales bacterium | reverse complement strand
GTTCAAGAAGAGTTTTAAAACAAGATATGGTTGTTGTTAATAAAAGAGGCGGCGGCGGGGCTGCAGCTATGAACTATTTTATGACAAGACCTGCTGATGGCAATACTATTCTTACTTTTACTGTTGGTCATGCTATCACAATGGCAATGGGGAAAACAAAGTTAAAAATTGAAGATATGGCCCCGATTGCTAGAGGAACAAATGACCCTCAAATTCTGATGGTTAATTGTAAAACAACTAAATATAAAACTCCTGAAAGTTTTGTAGCAGGTATGAAAAATGGTGATAAAATAAGTTTTGGTGGAACTCACACTGGAACTATTGATCATATAACTGCTTTCTTATGGGCAAAAAAGACAGGGCAAAAAATGCCTAAATATATACCTTTTAAAGGTGGCGGCGAACTTGCAACTCAGGTTGTGGCTGGATCTGTAGATGTAGGAATCTTAAATCTTTCTGAAGCTGGTGCACCTATCGAAGCAGGGGACCTATGTCCATTAGTTATTTTAGGTGATAATGCTATGGGACCTATTCCTAAAGCAAAAACAGCTAAATCTCTTGGTATTGACTTAGTATTATCTACTACTCGTGGATTTGTTACCCATGCAGGCGTTGATGCTACAAGAGTGGCTAAAATGGAAAAAGGATTGGCTAAAGCAATGAAGCATTCTATGTATCAAGCTTATCTAGCTAACTCTGGCCTAGACAATACATCACCACAGTCTTCTGGTCCTTGGGGTAAGCAAATCAAATTTATGGTAAGTGAATTTGGTCCTGCTTTGAAAGAAATGGGACTTTTGAAGTAAAAAATTAACAAATTTAGATGCCCTTAATTAGGGCATCTAAAGGTAAAATTATGCAAAAAAAATTATACATCGTTCCTATATTCTTAACCTTTTTTTCAGTTGCAGTAATTCTGATATCTCTTCAATTAGATATATCTCCTGAGATGATAGTTGGTGATAGTATGCAAGCACGGACTTTTCCAATCTTTTTAATGGCTGTAAATTTAATTCTAATTGCTGTTCTTTCATTGCAGTTTTATAAAAACTATCCAAAAAGAATTGAACTAGAACATTTTCCAACTTGGTTTAGTATGTTTCTTTTCTTACTATTTTACTTTCTTACAGTCACAACTGATATGTTTATTGGAATAACTGTTTGTATGTTTTTAATGGGATATACTTGGGGAGAAAAGCGTTTGTGGGTAAATGCCTGCAATGCAATTGCTACTCCTGGACTAATATTTATACTTTTTGATTACGTGCTAAGAATCCGTTTTCCTAGAGGCTTATTAACAAATTTATATTATGGGTAGATAGAGAGTATCATGGAAGTAGCAATATCAGCAATGGCATCAGTATTCATGGACCCATATTTAATAGGGTTAATTTTTGCCACTACTATTCTAGGTGTAATTATAGGTGTTTTACCAGGTCTTGGAGCAACAACTGGGGCTGCATTATTGCTTCCATTTACGTTGACTATGGAGCCTGTACAAGCGATAGCTGTCTTATCAACTATATATGTTTCAGCGACATTCGCGGGATCTATAACTGCTATTTTAATTAATACTCCAGGAACTTCTGCGTCAGCAGCTACGACTTTTGATGGATACCCATTGGCTAAAAAAGGTGAAGCAGGAAGAGCTTTGGGCATAGCCGTTGTATCAAGTACAGTTGGAGGTGTTTTTTCAGTTATTGTGTTGTGTATTGCGGCTCCACTTTTAGCTAGAGTGGCATATGAATTTAGACCTCCGGAGTATTTTGCACTTACTATATTTGGTTTATCTATGCTTGCTAGTATAAGTGCAGGAGGAGCAGTAAAAAATCTTATTGGCGGAATTTTTGGTGTTTGGCTCTCAACAATTGGTGCAGAAAGAGTTACTGCAATTGAGAGATTTATGTTTGGTAATTATAATTTGTATGAAGGATTATCATTTGTCCCTGTGTTTATTGGCCTTTTTGCTATATCCGAATTATTAGTCCAATCAAAAACAGTTAATAAAGTGATGGAAATCATTGCTTTGAAAGCTGTTAAGTTACCATCAAAAGAAGATTATAAACGAATATGGAAAACAATTCTTCGTTCATGTGGTATCGGAACTTTTATTGGTATTCTTCCAGCTGAAGGAGCTACTATAGCTTCAATGATAGGATATTCTGAAGCTAAAAGATGGTCTAAGAATAAAGAAGAATTTGGAAAAGGTTCAATTGAAGGAATTGCTGGAGCTGAAGCCGCAAATAATGCAGCAACAGGAGGCGCAATGGTGCCAACTATGGTTTTAGGAATTCCTGGAAGTGGAACGACTGCAATAATTTTAGTAGGTTTGATGGTTCATGGATTAAGACCTGGAGCATACTTATTTACTGAACAAGTTGAAAAAGTGTATCAAATTTTTGGGTCAATGTTAATGGCCAATCTTATGTTTATGGCTATGGGTCTATATGCAGCAAAGCTATTTGCTAGGATTTCTTTAGTTCCTATATCTATTCTTTGGCCAATAGTGTTTGCTCTTTCTGTAATTGGAGCCTATGCACTTCAACAATCCTTACTAGACGTTTGGATAGCACTGATATTTGGTGTTTTAGGTTATTTTGCTCGACGTCATGGCTTTGCTGTCGCACCAATTGCTGTTGGTTTGATATTAGGTGAAATGGTAGAGACTAATCTGCAGCATTCGTTAAAAATGTATGACGGGGCGTGGTGGATGATATTAGCACAACCATTGGCTGCTTTTTTCCTTTTTCTTGCATTTTTAGGATTATGTGGACCTTATATCTATAAATTAATTACAACTCAAAAAAGTTAATTTTATAGTTAAAAAATATTACTAGAAATCATGGAATTCCATATTAGATTTAAGGCAATCAAGGTCAGAGTAATATTGAGGACAGTTTTAAAATATTTGTGTCCCATCTTTACCAAAACTTTTTTGCCAATTAGAGTACCCACAAATCCACTTATGATCATGGCTATGATAAGAAGTGAATATTTAGCATAAGCAAAACCAACTAGACCAAAGATAATTACCTTTATTGAGTGTTGAATTGTCATTAAAGCTGAATGGGTTGCTAAATGTTTAATTGGTTCTAACTTCATAGTCTTTACCATTCCAGCCACAACAGTTCCCGAAGCGCCAAAAAACATAGTAAGAAAACCAGAAAAAATTCCACCAAAAAAAATATGAGACGCACCAATAGCTGGTATTTTTCCAAACACAGACCATAAAATGAAAATAGCTACAGCTAATTGAATTAACCATGGTTCTATTTGTATAAAAATAGAACCTCCAAGAGACGCTCCAAAAATAGTTCCTAGAGTAAATGGTATTAAGGGACCTCTTTTAATATCTTTAAAAAAGATAACTGCTCTACCCATATTAGAGCCTATCTGAACAACCCCATGTATAGGTAATAATGCAATAGGAGGAAGTTTTAAGGCAAGCAAGCCTAATAAAATTGCTCCACCTCCAATTCCAAAAGCAGCACTGACAAACGAAGTTAACATACTTGCAACAATTAAAAAATAAATCGTAAACTCAGATAATTCTATAGGCATATAATATTGTTTCTACTTTTCCAATGCGTGCGGAGGTGGAACAAAATAACGCGGCATCTCTCCTACTGAATTAACATCAACCTCAACTAAAACTGGCCCTATAAAAGCAACCGCTTCTTCTAAAATTTTCTCTAATACATTAGCATTTGTAATTTTTTTATATTTCATTTTTGCAACTTTCGCTAATTCTTCAAAGTTTGGCACTATAGGATCTGCAAAAAACTTTCTTCCACCATACATACTTTCTTGAATATGCTTAATAACTCCATAGCCTTGATCGTTCATTACTAAAAAAACAACATCACATTTAGTTTCTGCAGCTGTCCATAAATCAGGTAAATTTAACATAAACCCTCCGTCACCACACATTGCTATAGTTTTTTTACCTTTACTACCTATTGAGGCTCCGATGGCTAAAGCCATTCCAGGACCAATAGCCGCTCCTACTGGATAAATGTTTTCTTCTGGCGAATTAATTGGCATTAGACGATTACCCCACATACTATTTGAAATAGTTACATCTCTTACCCACATCCCATCGTCAGGTAAAATTTTTCTAATAATTTCTGGGAAATCTTTATAAGCTCCAAGTGTACTCTTATATTCGTTAGTAATCTTACTTTTAAGATCGTAAATTTCTTGGATCCATTGAGGTTCAACATCTAGTTGACTTGATAATCTACTGGCTAATTCACTTAAAACTTTTTTAGCATCTCCACAATGAAAATGATTAGTTTTATATGTTCTATTTTCTGCGTCTGGATCTATATCTATTTGTATAATATTTTTAGGCAATGCAAGAGACATATCTCTAGTTTCATGTCCACGCAATCTACTTCCCACTACAACCATTAAATCTAAAGTTTTATAAAACTCTTCAACTAAAGGAACTGCATTAAATGCTCCTAAACTCATTTGATGGCTTTCTGGGATAACACCTCTACCTTGAGTACTAGTAACAACTACAAAACCCATTTCAACAAACTGTTTAACTTCCTCTCTTGCAAATTTAGCTCCATTCCCAACCCATAGAATTTTTCGTTTACTTGAAGTTATTACGGTCTCAATTTTATCTATAGAAGAAGTCGTTCCTATTTTTGTATCAATAGTTGGCAAATTAATTTGATCTAATTGAGAAGGCCTTTCAATATTTGTCCTTTGAACATCTATTGGTATTTCTATTGAGATTGGCCCCATTGGAGGAGTAAGAGCAATTTTTACTGCATCTATAAGCTTTTCTAGCGCTTCTTCTGCATTGTTAATTCGAATAGCCTTTTTAGAAATTGATTTAAGCATACCTAATTGATCGTATACATCGTGAACTGTTCCTTGATTTTTATCTAAATTACTAGTTGCTGTTTGACCTGTAAAATGAAGAACTGGTGAACCAGCAAACCTTGCTTCTACAATTGACCCAGCTGCATTCGCAGCACCAGGACCAGTACTGGTAAAGACCACGCCAAGTCCATTTTTAGCTCTTGCGTAACCATCCGCCATATGACCAGCTCCCATTTCTCCTCTAGCTGGGATCATTCTAATAAAGTTACGCCTTCCAATAGCATCCAGCATTGGAATATTATGAAC
Source organism: uncultured Rhodobacterales bacterium (assembly GCA_964633395.1). Lineage (GTDB taxonomy): Bacteria > Pseudomonadota > Alphaproteobacteria > Puniceispirillales > Marisalimonadaceae > CAJJBL01. Next base: position 708 of record CAZWGZ010000111.1, on the reverse strand, counting down.
AGAAACAACTCCAAAGACGTTTTCAACGCCATTGTGATGTAAAAATTCAGAAACTAAATCTCCTACATTATAATCCTTCATAAGCCATGCCCCCATTTAACTTAAATAATAAACTAGTTAACTAACCTTACATTATGTTTTAATATTATGTAAAATGTTTAAAAGAGTTGGCATTATAAAATGAAATTAAAAATAACTCCTGAAACAGTTAGGTCTTGGATATCAGATAAAGAAGAAGTTGCATTTATTGATGTCAGAGAAATAGGACAGCACACTAACGGACATCCATTCTTTTCTATATCAATACCATATAGTTTATTTGAATTTAACATAAAAATCCTTGTTCCCAATAAGCAAACACGAGTTATTTTAATTGATAATAATAATGGTATTTCTGATTTAGTATATAATATAGCGCATCAAATGGGTTATTCTAATATTTCTATTATAGAAGGCGGAGTTGAAGAGTGGGTAAGCGCAGGGTATAAATTATTTGATGGTATAAATGTACCAAGCAAAAGCTTTGGCGAATTAATTGAAAAATATTTCCATACACCTTCGATCACAGCAAAGGAATTAGCTCAAAAACAAAAAAATAATGAAAATTATATTGTCATAGATGGTAGACCGTTCTTAGAATATAACAAGATGAGCATCCCCAAGAGTATTTGTTGTCCAAATGCTGAGCTGTTCTACAGAGTTTCATCT
>CAZWGZ010000110.1:0-5884 GCA_964633395.1 uncultured Rhodobacterales bacterium | reverse complement strand
TTTTCTTTAGACATCTTTATGACCTTCCTTTAAAAATTATTATTAATTATGCTAATTTTGCTTTTACTTCATCTGCTACAGCTTGTGGCACCTGATCATAATGATCAAATATCATTGTATACTGGGCTCTTCCTTGACTCATGGATCTTAAATTATTCACATAGCCGAACATATTAGCTAGAGGAACCATAGCATTTATTACCTGAGCATTCCCTCTAGCATCCATACCATTTACCTGACCTCTTCTACTGTTTAAGTCACCAATAATATCGCCCATGTACTCTTCTGGAGTAACACATTCAACTTTCATTACCGGTTCCAACAGCACTGGAGAAGCCTTCTTCATACCTTCACGAAATGCTGCTCTAGCTGCAATTTCAAACGCCATTACTGATGAGTCAACATCATGATACGCTCCATCGTGCAAATTGACTTTGAAGTCAATTGCAGGAAAACCAGCTATAATACCAGATTCTTTTGCTTGCTTAATGCCTTTTTCGACACCAGGTATATATTCTGTAGGGATATTTCCACCTTTAATTGAATTAGTAAATTCAAAGTCTTTATCTGGATTAGGAGAAAAAGTCATTTTTATGCGAGCGAATTGACCCGATCCACCCGATTGTTTTTTGTGAGTATAATCTACTTCAACTTCTTTAGTTATAGTTTCTCTATAAGCCACTTGAGGAGCACCAATGTTAGCTTCGACTTTAAATTCACGCCTGAGACGATCAATCAAAATATCTAAATGCAACTCACCCATACCCTTCATTATAGTTTGACCTGATTCAATATCAGTTGAAACTTGAAAAGACGGATCTTCTGCAGCTAATCTAGCAAGACCAGTTGACATTTTTTCTTGGTCATTCTTGGATTTAGGCTCAACAGCTATTTCTATAACAGGACTAGGAAAAGTCATTGTTTCCAAAACAACTGGTTTAATAGGGTCACATAAAGTGTCACCTGTTGTAGTTTCTTTCATTCCGGCCAAAGCAACAATATCTCCAGCAAAAGCCTCTTCTATCTCTTCTCTGTTATTAGAATGCATCATCATCATCCTACCAACACGTTCTTTTTTACCCTTTGTAGCATTCATCAAAGCGTCACCCTTTTTAATCGACCCCGAATAAAGTCTAACAAAAGTAAGCGAACCAACGAATGGATCATTCATTATCTTAAAAGCTAGCCCTGAAAAAGGCTCAGCATCATCTGCTTTTCTTTCTACATTTCTTATTTCTTCAGAATCATTTGGAAGAAAACCTAAATATGGAGGAACATCAAGTGGATCAGGAAGGTAATCAATCACACCATTCAACATGGTTTGAACACCTTTATTCTTGAATGCCGAACCGCATAGTACTGGCACAAAATCCATTGCCAAAGTACCTTTTCTTATTAACTTTCGAAGAGAGATGTCATCAGGCTCCTCACCATCGAGGTACTTTTCCATCCAACCATCATCTTGATCTACAGCTAGCTCAAGAAGCTCTGCTCTCATACTTTTTGCCTTAGCCGAAAGCTCTGGCCTGATATCTCGAATTGTCCAGGATGCACCTAAATCTTCAGAATCCCATACCCATTCCTTCATGGTAATTAAATCGATAAGACCCACGAATTCATTTTCAGCACCTATAGGCATATTAATAGCCATTGGAGTTGCACCTGTTCTATCTTTAATCATATCAACACACTTAAAGAAATCAGCTCCAATTTTATCCATTTTATTAACATAAACTATCCTAGGCACCTTATATCTATCAGCTTGCCTCCACACAGTTTCAGTTTGAGGCTCAATTCCAGCATTGGCGTCAAGCACAACTATGGCTCCATCAAGAACTGCCAACGATCTTTCCACCTCGATTGTAAAGTCAACGTGACCCGGGGTGTCGATAATATTAAATCTAAATTTTGCCTCTTCTTCTGTCGCCCCATAATGAGGATCAAAATTTGAACCATCCTCTGTTCTATACCAAAAACAGGTTGTAGCCGCAGATGTTATCGTAATGCCTCGCTCCTGCTCTTGCTCCATCCAATCCATTGTTGCATTACCATCATGAACTTCACCAATTTTATGAGACTTGCCTGTATAATACAGAACACGTTCCGTAGTTGTGGTTTTGCCGGCATCTATATGTGCAATTATACCAAAGTTTCTATATCTTTTTAAATTGTAACCGCGTGACATAACTTATCCTTAAAATTTATTTTACCAACGATAGTGCGAAAAGGCCTTATTAGCCTCAGCCATTTTATGAGTATCTTCTCTCTTTTTAACTGAAGCACCTCGGTTAGCTGAAGCATCCATCAACTCTCCACTCAATCTTTCTATCATTGAATTTTCCGATCGCTTTCTACTACTATTAATCAACCATCTTATAGCCAAAGCAAGAGCTCTTTCTGACCGAACTTCAACAGGAACTTGATATGTTGCTCCACCAACCCTTCTTGAACGAACTTCCAATTGTGGCTGCACATTTTCTAAAGCATCATGGAAAATCTTAACAGGCTCTGTTCCAACCTTTTTTTCTATAGCCTCAAAAGCATCATAAACAATCTTTTCAGCAGTAGATCTTTTACCATCATACATTAAACATGAAGTAAATTTAGATACTGTTTTATCACCATATTTTGGATCTGGCATAACATCTCTTTTAACTGCTCTTCTTCGCCTAGACATAATTATTATCCTCTTTATTTAGGTCTTTTTGCACCATATTTAGATCTTCTTTGACGTCTATCGTTAACACCTTGAGTATCTAGCGTACCTCTAATTACATGATATCTTACGCCAGGCAAATCCTTAACACGGCCTCCTCTTATCAATACTACAGAGTGCTCTTGTAAGTTATGACCTTCACCAGGAATATATGACGTAACTTCAAATCCATTAGTTAATCTAATTCTAGCAACCTTTCTTAGAGCGGAGTTTGGTTTCTTGGGCGTTGTAGTATACACCCTAGTACAAACACCCCTTTTTTGCGGACATGCCTGCATTGCTGGAACCTTAGTTTTATTTACAGGCCTATCACGCCCATGCCTTATAAGCTGATTAATTGTAGGCATTTATATATCCTTCATAAAAACGGTAATGGCTAATAATCCAAGCCATAAATTATATTAATTTATATTAACAATTCTACTAATCTTAAACTAGCGTCTAGCAAAACAAGCTACTACCAGAGTCTAAGATTTGCGGGATTGTATTCTTTACAATTGCTTTGGTCAAGAGTTAAAAAAAACTAATTCTATCTTTTTTAACAATCTAAATTTTATCTATTTAATTATGACCCTTCATTTGCCTCCTCTATTAAGGCAGTCTCTTTTTTTAAATTAGAAGCTATAATTTCTTTATCTCTCTTATTGGCTATATTTCTCAGTCTATTAACAACAGACCCTGTTCCTGCGGGAACTAATCGTCCAACAATAACATTTTCTTTCAGCCCTAATAAAGAATCTGATTTTCCAGAAACAGCTGCTTCAGTTAAAACTCTTGTTGTTTCTTGGAATGATGCAGCAGAGATAAAACTTTCTGTTTGCAGACTAGCTTTAGTTATACCTAGAAGAACAGGTGTCCCTTTAGCTGGTTCAAGGCCTTCTTTAACAGCCTTTTCATTTGCAAGTTTAAACTCCAATCTGTTTACATGCTCTCCATTTATAAATGTAGTAGCACCGTGATCACTCACTTCCACTTTTTGTAACATTTGCCTTACTATAACTTCAATATGTTTGTCATTTATCATAACCCCTTGTAATCTATAGACATCTTTAACTTCTTTAACTAAATAATCAGATAAAGCTTCTACTCCAAGTATGTTTAAAATATCATGGGGCACAGGGCTTCCATCGATTATCATATCACCTTTTCGGATAAAATCACCTTCTTGGACAGCTAACAACTTACCTTTTGGCACCATGTATTCAACAGGATCTACCCCTTCGTCTTGAGACACTACTCTAATTCTACGTTTAGCTTTATAATCTGCTCCAAATTCAACTACACCGTCGCTTTCTGATATTACAGCAAAGTCTTTTGGTTTTCTTGCCTCGAAAAGCTCAGCAACTCTTGGTAACCCTCCCGTAATATCACGGGTTTTCGAGCTTTCTCTTGGTATTCTTGCTAAAACAGACCCAGCCTTTACCATACTTCCATTTTCAACGCTCAAAATTGCATTCATAGACATAAAATATCTTGCTTCAAGACCGTTTGGCAAATTGATTACCTCTCCATCTTTATCACGCAAAGTAATTCTAGGTCTTAGGTTAGAGCCTCCAGTTTGTTGTTTCCAATCAATTACAGTTCTTGAAGCTATTCCTGTTGCAAACTCAGAAGTATCATCTACAATCTCCCTCATTGAAATGCCATCAACTAAATCAACATAGTGAGCAGTTCCTTCCTTTTCAGTTATAATTGGAATAGTGTAAGGATCCCATTCAGCAAGCTTTTCTCCACCTTTTACATTTTGACCATCTTTTTTTAATAATTTAGCACCATACTGTAATCTATATCTAGCTTTTTCTCTACCTTCCGAGTCAAGAATTAGAAGCTCTGATGATCTTGACAGCACCACTTCGCTTCCATCTTCAGTTGTAACTAAAGATGTGTTATCCAACTTAATTTTACCATCAAAAGGAGCTTCTATACTTGATTGCTCTGCTCCTCTTTGAGCTGCTCCTCCAATGTGAAAAGTCCTCATTGTTAATTGAGTTCCTGGCTCTCCAATAGATTGAGCTGCTACAACTCCTACAGCTTCTCCAATATTAACAGGCGTACCTCTAGCAAGATCTCTTCCATAACATAATGCACATATACCAGGTTGAGTATCACAAGTTAGAGCTGATCTAATTTTAACTTGATCAATTCCTGCTTTCTCAATTTTTACGACATCATTTTCATCAAGAATAGTCCCATTTTTAATAATCACTACCTTATCTTTCAAACTAATAATGTCCGTGGCCGCTGTTCTTCCAAGTATCCTTTCTGAAAGAGTTTCAATGACGTCTCCACCATCTATAACAGCTCTGATCACAAAACCATTTTCTGTACCACAATCATCTTCAGTGACAATACAATCTTGTGCTACATCCACTAACCTTCTTGTTAAATAACCTGAGTTAGCTGTTTTCAAAGCTGTGTCAGCCAGACCCTTTCTAGCACCATGAGTTGAGTTAAAATACTCTAATACGTTTAAGCCATCTTTGAATGAGGACTTTATGGGTGTCTCTATAATTTCCCCAGATGGCTTTGCCATCAATCCTCTCATTCCTGCTAACTGTTTTATTTGAGCAGCAGACCCTCTAGCTCCAGAATGAGCCATCATCCAAACTGAATTCACCGGCTCACCAACTTTGATTGTTGAAATATTCTTCATCATTTCAGCAGCAACATCATCAGAACATTTAGACCAAACATCTACTACTTTATTGTATTTTTCACCTTGAGTAATAAGACCATCAAGATATTGTTGCTCAAAATTTTTAACTTCTTGCTCAGCTTTTAGTAACAATCCAGCTTTTGCCTTTGGAGTTTCAAGATCAGATATTCCAAAAGAAATTCCAGCTGTGCAAGCATGTTTAAATCCCATTGACATCAATTGATCACAAAAAATAACTGTATCCTTTTGTCCACAATGACGATAGACGTAGTCAATCACATTTGTGACTTCTTTTTTAGTCATTAATTTATTAATTGTATTAAAGGGGACCGCTGAATGATTTGGCAATAAAGTTGATAATTTAGCACGTCCAGGCGTCGTTTCTATTATTTCTACTAAACTTTTTCCCTCAGAATCATATGTATTAACTCTAATCTTAACTTTAGCTTGAAGATTCACTTGCCCTGCATCTAATGCCATTAAAGCTTCAGTTGGAGATGAGAATATCATTC
>CAZWGZ010000109.1:0-5930 GCA_964633395.1 uncultured Rhodobacterales bacterium | reverse complement strand
TTCTTAGACAAATAGGTAAAATATCGTCTTTTCTAGCTGAAAGATTTTTTGTCTGTAAAGGGAATACATTTAATCTATAATATAAATCCTCTCGGAATCGTGATTGTCTAACCTCAGATGCCATATCTCGATTTGAAGTAGCAAGTACTCTAACATCCACTTCGATATCTCTTTGACCTCCCACCGGTGTAACTTTTCTTTCTTGAAGAACACGTAATAACTTTGCTTGTAATGATAACGGCATTTCAGAGATTTCATCTAAAAGTAAAGTCCCCTTATCTGCAGCTCTAAAAATTCCTTTATTAGCATTCGAAGCTCCTGTAAAAGCACCTTTTTCATGACCAAATAAAATCGCTTCTAACATGTTTTCAGGAATAGCAGCACAATTGACTGCAACAAAAGCTTCTCCTTTTCTACTTGAGTTATCATGAAGGTAATTTGCTAAAACTTCTTTTCCAGAACCAGTTGGTCCATTTATGAACACTGTAACATCAGTGCTTGCAACTCTTCTTGCTAAAGATAAGAGTTCAAATGTTTGAACATCTCCAGCAGCAAATGATATATTAGGACAGCAAATATTAAATATTAACTCTAAAGAATATGGATCAGTGTAATCTGAAATTGATATTCTTTTAATAGCTCCACCAAGTTCATCCTTAATTTCTACTCCATTTACATTATTATCACTGGTTATAATAATTACTTTTGATAACTTAGCTTGCCTCGCAATGGATACTAATTTAGAAGAACCTCCAATTTCTTTCTCAAAGGTATCTGAACATACAATCGTATCAGCTTGATAACCAATAAGATCAATACCTTGAAAATTAGGCTTTGAACTATCTGTTCCAGCTTTAATAACTGTGACATCTCTATTTTCTAATAAATTACATAGATTTGTGGCTATTGTTAAATTATTTTGAACTACAATTATTTGGTTCATTTAAAACTCCTTAAAATCAATAATTGTAAGAAGCAAGAACCCTGCCAAAATAAAAAAAAGTTAAAAAAGTAAATGTTCTATTAATCAAAATACAAAATATTCTTGTATTTTAATTAAAAACTTTTTTAAAAGTCATTTTTATGACAATGTTTGTTTTATATTTTCAATAATTTGACGAGTAAAAAATGAGTGCTGTTAACGAAATAATTGATCAAACAAATTTTGATAACTCTTTATCAAAGATTTTGGATAATATGATTAATGGAGAAAGTAGCGAAACAAAATCTATGAAGAATTTGATAGCCATGGTTTCACAAACGGATAGTACTGCATTAATATTAGGAGAAACTGGTACAGGAAAAGATATAGTTGCTCAGGCTATTCATAAATGTTCAAAAAAAAAAGGTTCTTTTGTTACCGTTAACTGTGCGGCAATTCCATCTGAACTTTTAGAATCTGAATTATTTGGACATGAAAAAGGATCCTTCACAGGAGCTGACAAACTTAGAAAAGGTCGTTTTGAACAATCTAGTGGTGGTTCTCTTTTTCTAGATGAAATTGGAGATATGCCCCTTCCACTTCAAGCAAAACTATTGAGAGCTATAGAAAGTAAATCTATACAAAGAGTAGGAGGTGCTGAAGATATAAAAATAAACCTTAGGCTAATTTGCGCTACTCATAGAGATTTAGAAAAAAAAGTTGAGAGTGGAGAATTTAGAGCTGATCTATTTTTTAGAATTAATGTTTTACCAATTAATGTTCCTTCTCTTGCTGAAAGACGAACAGATATTCCTAGTTTATTAAAAAGTCTTATTGAAACTCTTAATGTAGAAAAATCCGTTCAACCAAAATTTACTGCAGATGCTATTACTTCTCTAACAAAACATAATTGGCCTGGAAATGTTCGAGAATTAAAAAATGTGATTGAAAGAGCTTGTATTATTTTTCCTGGGCAAGAGGTAACTAGCACTAATATTTTTGAAAATTTACTTAGATTAAAAGTTCCAACTATAGCAGAAGAACAAAACGCTATATGGGAAATGACCTCCGATTTAGATGAAATCAATAGTATAGAGTTTGACGAATTAAATCAAAGCCCTGAAGATTTTCTACCTCATCCTAAAAATTATAAGAACTGGTTTACCTTTTATGATGAAATCGACTTAAGGCGACATTTACAAGATGTAGAAATTGTATTGATAGAGCAGGCTCTTGAAAAAACTAATAATAAAATTGCTTTAGCTGCCGATAAATTAAAATTAAGACGAACTACGTTAATTGAAAAGATGAAAAAGTACTCCATGAATTCTAATTAGTTTAACTAACTAATCTTAACAAAACATCAGCACTGGCATTTGCTTGAGCTAACATGGAAGATGCCGCTTTTGATATTATCTGAGCTTTTGTAAATTTTGCGGTCTCAAGGGCAAAATCAGCATCTTCAATTTTTGACAATCTTGAAATTGAAGCAAACTGAACAGTCGTTAAGTTATTCATTCTGTGTTCTATTCTATTTTCAACAGATCCAAATTTACTGCGCGTGTTAGCGATCGTATCAATTGCAGTGTCAATTTTAGTTAAAGCAGAAGCAGCGTTTGTTGCTGATGAGACTGAAATAGTAGACCCTGCAGAGGGCGAGCTTGTGGATGCTTGAGCTTGCATTCCAATTTCAGCAACATCATCACCTGAAATTTTAATTGTATCTGTCGAAGAATGGGTAAGTAATAGTTGCCCCTTAAACGTAACAGAACTACCTACACCAATAGTTGCACCAGTTGCATCTGTATGACCGTCAAAAAAAGCTCCTGCCGAACCAGCGTGAGCAATAACAATATCAGCTCCACTCGAACTAGTTAGTTCTAACTCACCACTAGAATTTGCAGCGGCAACTATATCTCCAATTGCTGCATTATTTATTGCAGTTACAGTAAGAGCTAAAGTACTTGCACTTGAAAAATTTATGGCATTACCATTTATGCTTATGTTGGAAGCTCCTCCAGATGTCTCAGAATTATTAACATCCACAGTGACTAAGTTATAACCTGCAGCAGTTACATTTGTAGAAGTAGAAATGGCATTTATAGCGACGGCCTTAGCAGCAGCAGATGAACTCGTAGAAGCTCCAACAGCTGTATCATTAATTTTTATATCATGCGAAGAAGTTAACGTATTGGTAGAAACTAAGTCAGAGCTAATTTGTGTGCTACTATCTATTTCATTAAAACCAAACCTAGCAAGGTCATCAATATTTCCTTGATTACTAGTGTATCCATTAGCCTTGGTATTTGCCTCAATCTTGACAAATGAACTGTCATTATTGGCTAACTTTAAATATCCTAAATACGTTCCAGCTGTGAACCCTGCATCACCAGGTGCATTTCCAGCAATCACAATGTCATTTCCTGTTGTGTTAGATAATGCAATTGAATTGTCAGAATTTAATAGAGCGGTGACACCTGCTGCCTCTTGATTAATTTCAGTGACTAAGTTGGCCAAACTAGTCTGCACTGAAATAGTGTTAGTATTGATTGTAAATGTATTAGACATACTTAAGCTAGAAATTACGGAAGAAGTTAAACTATTAAAAGCGGTAGCAACAGCTCCATGACTAGATGAGTTAGCATTAATAGCCGTTGCTAGGGCTTTCGCTGTATTATTTCCAGAACTTAAATTACTTGTTAATGTTGCAGCTAGGGCATTTTCACCATTTATTAAAATATCATTTACAGCTAAATTAGTACTATAATTAAATGACGTGACTCTTCCACTGGTAAACTCTGAAACTCCAGAAGTTGCAGAAAGATTTAAAGCTACACTATCTGAATCAACTAAACTAATAGACAGACTTGAATCAGATGCAGATCCTATATTAAAACTTGCTGAAGCAGTTGTCCCATCCAGAAGTTTTATATCGTTAAATTTAGTAGTTGTAGTTATAGTGTCTATCTCTGTGAGATAAGCATCGACTTCAACTTGTAAAGTTGTTCTGTCAGCGGCTGTTAAAGTTGACCCTGAGGCTTGAACTGCTAAGGCTCTTATCATACTCAATAAATCATTGATTTCTGAAAGACCACTCTCTGCTGTTTGTGATAAAACTATAGCTTGAGAACCATTTAGCAATCCTTTATAAATAGATGAAACTTGAGCATTTAATTTAGATATAGTCCCTATTACACTTGGATCATCTGAAGCAGAATTAACTCTTTTTCCAGATGATAACCGTTCACTAGATTCTGAAATTTGTTTAATTTGATTTAATAAATTTCTTTGTGAAACATAAGAATTTGAATTATTACTAATACTAATCATTTTAATGCCCTACCACCCTATAAAATTAAATAAGAATTACAGGGGTCTCTACGACAAGATTTTAACTTTGTTTAATTTTTTTTTAAAAATAAGTTTGTATAGTTAAAAATATTCATATAATTCAACTAATTAGATAACGAATAAAATTTAAATCTTTTTGAGAATTTACTATGATTTGAAACTAAATGTCTCATTTTGAGTTCAGTAGTCTCTATTGAGAGTTTATTAATATTTATAATTTCATTAATTCTATTTTTATAAGAAGAGCTATCAAGATTCTTTATTTTATTGATAATATTTTTTCTTTCTAAATCTAAATCTAAAATTTTTTCAAAATTATTATTAGATATTAAATCTGAAATTTGTTTAGATAAAAACTCCAATTGTTTTAAATCGTTTTTGAAAGAGCTATTCATAACTTTCTATCTTCTATGGCAATGTTTTGCCATCCATCAAGAATTTCTCTTATAACTGTGATAGCTTGGTTTATTCCATCCGCATCCTTTTTAGTAAGACTTGAAATCACTTTTTGTCTTGCAAACTCATATAATTGAAATAAATTTCCAGCAATTTCTGGTGCTTTGTCAAAATCTAGACAAGTTTGCAAACCATAAATAATTGATAAACTTTTTGACATATTTTTTGATTTTTTTAACGCTAATTCTTTTTTTGAAATACTTTTGGAATCAAACTCATTATTTTTATATTCATTAATATCAAGAACAATTTTGTCCATAGAGTTAGCAAGGTGAAACATTAATTCACGAATTATTTCATGTGAAGACTTAACAGAATTCATTGAATTTGATGATTTTTTATATGCATCAATATAATTTTTATTTGACATTTTAATTACACAATATTTTATTTAAATTATATATTAACCTTCATAAATTTGTATTTTATAATAATTTGTGTTTATAATTAAAAATGATAACAAATCAGTTGAATACAAATCTTTATTCTATTCCTTCAAGAAGTGCCGTAAAGGCTCTATCTGAAGAAACTGTAGTTGGATCTGCAAACAGCATGCCAACTAATAATAGATTGGTAACTGAAGTTAATGTCTTAAGAAAACCTAGTAATAATATTCCACCTAACTACCTTAGACAAGTTTATGCCGGCAATCAAAGATCTGGACATGGATCTTTAACTGAAAGCTTTATAAGGTCTAGATCATCTTTCTCTCCAGCCTATATGCATAACGAAATTACTACTCGTTATGATATGATAAGTGCAATGCCAATGAAACTGGCTCAGATTAAAAAATCTTTTGATATACTAGCTTAAATCTCCTGATTCCTATTATTGGCATGCGATTTGCAAGATTTCCTCAAATATTACGGAGATCAATATGACTACAGTTAGTGGAAATACAGCAGCTCAGTTTGCGATGAACAAGATGAACCAGAATGATCGTGAGATGCTCACCTCGATGGAACGTCTTTCATCAGGTAAACGTATCAATCACGCAGGAGACGATGCAGCGGGTGCAGCAATAGCTGATAGAATGACTGCCCAAATTAAAGGACTTGAACAATCAGTTAGAAATGCTGCTGACGTTATCTCGATGGCTCAAGTGACAGAAGGTGCACTTGATGAGACATCTTCTATACTCCAAAGAGTTAGGGAATTAGCCCTTCAATCTGCTTCAGATGTAATGAATGCTGAAGAAAGA
>CAZWGZ010000108.1:0-5954 GCA_964633395.1 uncultured Rhodobacterales bacterium | reverse complement strand
TTTTGTTATTAAATTGTTATTTAAAAACTTTACAGTTTCAATAATAAATATTGACCAATGAAGTAAACTCATTTTATCTTTAATAAAGTTAATTAAGAGGGTTGAGCTTGAATACACTTCATAAGCCATTAAAGGAAGTTAGAAAAAACCTTAAACTTAGCTGGTATAGATGTCCAATTGACTCAAAATCATTTAGACGACTAATGCAACCTAATGATTTCCAAGGTTGGATTCAAGCAGGTGGGCATTTACTAATATTTTGTATAACAGGATGTTTAAGCTTTTACTTTGCTTTTTATCAAATCTGGATTCCTTTTTTTATATCACTTTTTATTCACGGAACATCAGCTAGTTTTTTCAAAGGTGTGGCAGCTCATGAGCTAGGACATGGAACTGTATTTAAAACAAAGTCACTCAATAAATTATTTCTTCGTATTTATAGTATTATTAGTTGGCATAATCACCATGAGTATAATATCAGTCATACTTATCATCATAAATATACTCTTCATCCAGAAGGTGATAGAGAAGTTGAGCTTCCTCTTGAAGTGTTAACAAAAAAGCCATTTTATTTATTACAAATATTTACTTTTAATTTTACAGGTGGCCCGGTTACTAGTGGACTTATTCCTATTATAAAAGGGACTATTAAGTCAGCTTTTGGAGCAAATGGAGCATCAGTAATAACTCAAGAATGGAGTGAATCTATATATACAGCACATAAGGAAGAACGTCGAAAAGCAGTCATATGGGCTAGACTAATACTTGTTTTTCATTTTTCGATATTAGCGTTATCAATTTTGTTTGAGTTCTGGGTTCTTTTACTAATTTTTTCAACTCAACAATTTACTGCAAATTGGTTAAAATACTTTGTTGGGTTACCAATGCATTGTGGTTTACGTAGTGATGTTTCTGATTTTCGAAAATGTGTCAGATCTATTACATTAGATCCTATTTCTGAGTTTCTTTATTGGAGAATGAATTGGCATTTAGAGCATCATATGTATGCTGGCATTCCTTGCTACAACCTTAAAAAACTTCATAGTTTGGTAGCTTATGATATGCCGAAAGTACGAACGCTCAGAGAAGCTTGGAAAGAAATGTTAGACACTAAACGTCAACAGGATATTGACCCAAGTTATGAATTTGACACTCAATTGCCAAAAAAAGGATCAAAATTAAATAAAAATGATATATCTTTAATGAGTTCTATAGGTGACCTTGCTCCAGAAAGTCTGAAATAAAAAATAAAAAAGTTGTTAATATAATGTATAAATTTAGTGAACAGAATCTTGACCATATAAGTATTAAATTGTGGTTTGAGAATTGGGAAAGTTTTGTAATTAATAAGAATTTTGAATTGGCCAAAACACTTTTTGATCCTGAAGTGGTAAGCTTTGGGACTTGGATGGATGTAGTTCAAGGTTTAGATAATTTAGTAGAAAAACAATGGAAAAATATTTGGCCTACTATTAGTCATTTTAAATTTTTAACAAACACACTCTATATTCAATTATCGCCAGATAAGTTGTTTGCGAATTCAATATTGACTTGGACTTCATTGGGATATGATATTAATGGTAAGTGCTATGAAAGACCAGGAAGAGCTTCAATAACATTAAGGCGGGATAATATTAATAACCTCTGGAAAGCTATCCATACACATTTATCACTAAACCGAGATGTTCCTCAGAAGTCTTATGGAAATTGAAATAATAGATTTTCACTTAATAAATATGAATAATTATAATTAATTATATATAAAGTAGAAAAAAGTTAATATTTAAAAAATATTTTTTATTTTAATTAGGTTCTAAACCTAAATTTTTCATGGTTACATCTACTGTTTCATTATTCTTTTGAGGGATAAATTCATCAGAAGGCTTAGGATTGTTAGCCCAATGATTTGTAATATCTTTACCTCGACATATTATTGAATTTTTATTCCAGCCTTTATATGCTTTGACATCTGGAGATAAGAAACGCATTGCTAATCCACAACGTCTTCTATTTGATTTGTTAACTTCAGAGCTATGTAAAGTTAAATCAGAATGAAGTGAAATTTGTCCTGATTTTAACTCAAGAGTTACTGGTTTTTCTCCATAATTCTCTGCATTAACAACGGTTTGGTTTAGTACATTATTCTCACTTGGATGACTATCAACAAAAGGAATATTTGGTCTAAGGTGAGAGCCAGGAATAACTTGCATAGCTGCATTTTCATAATCTGTATCATCTATTGCTAGCCAAGCTGTTACAACACGACATTTACTTAATGGCCAGTATGACATATCTTGATGCCAACTAACTCGTTTCCCATCACCAGGTAATTTAACAAAGAAATGACTGTGTCTTAGAACAATATTTTCTCCGAGGAGGTCTTCAATAATATCGATTAAGTTAGAATTTGAAACAATTTCATAAATACCATTACAGTGCTTATGCCAATTAATAATTTCATAACTATTCCAACCTGCTGCAATTGATTTGTTAAGTAAAGCATCAAAGTAATGTTTAATATTTTGCATTTCTAAATTATTAAAAACAGAAATAGGAAATAGAAAGCCTTTTTTATTATAAGTTCTTATTTGATCGGCTGAAAGAATTTTTAAATATTTATTACCCAAAGGTTGAAATTTTAAGTCTCTTTTAAGTTCAGGAAACGCATCATATATTTCCATGAATTTTTACCTCTGATCTAATTAATATAAAAATCTAACAAATTATTTTTCTAATTAATAGAAAATTTATATTTACTTTTAAAATTTACTTTTTAGAAATAAAGTAAATTACTTTAATTTAACGTTATTTTTTTATGTTGTTAATTTTACATGTTTAAAATTATTTTTATTTTTTGTTTTCTTTTTTCTAATTTTTCTTATGCGGAAAATAATATTATTAATTTGACTGAATTTAAAAAAGCTAGTTACGGAAAAATAATTTTTATTAGACATGCATTAGCTCCAGGAAATGGTGATCCAACAAATTTTAAAATGGATGATTGCTCTAGTCAAAGAAACTTAAATAAAGAGGGTGTAAATCAAGCATTAACAGTAGGCAAAATTTTAAAAAAAAATGAGATATTTTTTGAAACAGTTTATTCAAGCATGTGGTGTAGATGCCTACAAACTTCACAATATATGGATGTTGGTAAAACTATACCACATAAAGGTTTAAATTCTTTTTATGAAAACATAGTCGATAAACAAGAAACTTTAATATCCCTTAATAATTTAATATTGAAACTAGATCATTCCCAAAAACCTATTTTAATGGTTACCCATTACGTAGTTATAAAAGCTATAACTGGACTTTCAGTGTCTAGTGGTGAAATGGTTGCATACAATATTAAAACAAAACAATCTAAATATCTAAAAGTTGAAAATTGATTTAATCTCTTTTATCTTTATTTTCATTAATTATTTTGTAATCACCTTCAATGATATCATCATTTTTAGAGTTGTTACTATATGTAGGTTCTGCTTTTTTTGAAAAGCTATTTGAATTTTCACTATATTTATTTGAAGAAGTATTTTTTGATTTTGATTTTATTTTAAAATTTAGTATTTGTTTTGGAAAAATAAAGACGAAACTAGGAAGTGTAAATAATAGTGCAATTATCCAATGCCATTCTAAGACATTCACAATCCCAAAAAAGACACCAATGGTTAGTAGCAAAAAGGTAAATCTATAAAAAATACCAAAGAAAATTATGACCCAAGTAAAAAAGGTTCCATATGGGTATGGCTTAGTTAACTCCTGAATTCCTAAAAAACCTACTACAACATAAAAGCAAAATAAGGATAAAATTAAACTAATAGTTATTAAACCGTATTTAAGAATATTTGTTTGTTTTAAAATATACATATAAATTTTCTAATAAGTTAATTTTTATACATCAATTTACCATTAAACTTCTTTAAGTAGAAAACTTTTTTTCCTGCCCAAAAACATTTTTTTTTATTAGGAGAAGCTTGTACGTAATTATTTTTATTTTCCAGATGAAAAACTTGATCACATCCTAGAAAAGAAAGTATTAATCTATTATTATTAAATATAACTTTATCTTCTCTGCCTTTAATTATATTTACAAATTTATTTGAGCTTAAAAAACATTGTCCAACTTTATTTTTTTTACATTTTTCTTCAATACTATCAATTACACTTATGTGTATTGCCTTATTTTTTGAAAATATAAATCCATCATTATCTAACATTTTACAATTATCAGAGGGAGGTGTCGTTTTTCCTGAAAACTCACACTCAAACCAAGCTCCTTCTAAACTTTCTATAGCAAATGCTTTAAAATTAATAATTGCAAATAAAATGAAAACAAAAAAATATGATAGTTTATTATTATTTAACATTAGCGATCTCTTTTATTAATTTACAATTATTATATTTATGATTAAATTTAACACTTTGCTACAATTTTTTTAAATAAATATTAATTATTTTGGGAGTTTTATTTGATTATTAAAACTAGAGAACAATTTCCAGACTTTGTTGGGTTTATTTCAGATATTGATCTAAAAACTTCTTTAAGTGATTTGTTAATCAAAGAAATTGACGATGCTATTAATAAATATGCTGTTTTAGTGTTTAAAGATCAAAATATTAATAATGAAGACCAGGTAAGATTTACACAATACTTTGGTAAAATTGAAGCTTCAGGAAAAACTTCTAATATAACTAAAGCAAGTGATAGGAGATTGCCTACAGAATTAGCAGACGTATCTAATTTAGATAAAGATAATAATCCTTTCACTATAAATGATCCAAGGAGAATATTTAACTTAGGTAATCGTCTTTGGCATACGGATAGTTCGTTTAAATCAATTCCAGCAAAATACTCATTATTATCAGGTAGAAATATTTCTAAAGAAGGAGGAAATACAGAGTTTGGAGACATGAGAGCAGCTTATGACAATTTAGATGTAAAAGATAAAAATAAAATTGAAGAAATGATCTGTGAACATTCTTTAATTTACTCTCGTCAAAGATTAGGCTTTGATATGGTTAAAGAGTTGTCATCTGAACAAATCAAAAACTTTGATCCAGTTGAACAGCCTCTTGTTAGGCAAAATAAAATGACAAATAGAAAAACTATTTTTCTTTCTAGTCATATTGGTAAAATTAAAAATTGGATTAGGCCAGATTCAATGTGTTTTATTGATGATTTAATTGAATACGCAACTAAGGATGAATTTATATACGTTCATAAATGGGTTCAGAATGATTTGATTATTTGGGATAATAGGCAAACTATGCATAGAGCTAGGGCCTATGATGACCTGACAGAACACAGAGATATGAGAAGAACTACAGTATTAGGTGAAGAAAAATTGTTATAACTTAAGCTGTATTTATAAAAATTTTCTTAATTCATTAAATCCATTTTCTAAATCATCAATTAGATCATTAATGTTTTCGGTTCCAGTGTATATTCTTAAATACACTCCAGAAGGAACATAACTTGACTTAAGATTTCTATTTTCAGAAATTTCCATCATCGATAAAAGACTTGAATATCCGCCCCAGGAAGCGCCTATTCCAAAAATTTTACAACTATTAGCTAAATTATCAACAGCTTCTTGAGAAATGTTATCTTTAAATTCTATGGCAAAAATCCCTGATGCACCTTTAAAGTCCTTCTTCCATATTTCATGATCAGGGTGTTGTTTCAAAGCAGGGTGAATAACATTCTTAACCTCATCCTTTGTTTCTAAAAAATGTGCTGTGGCAATACTATTTTCTGAAGACGTTTTTAACCTTAAAGGTAGTGTCCTTAAGCCCCTTAAAGACATATAAATATCATCAGGGCTTACACAAATACCTGAGTTTCTAGTCCACCTTTCTATAGCCTCTAAATTTTTTCCATTTGCAACAACTGCTCCCATCATAATGTCAGAATGGCCTGAGATATATTTAGTTACTGCTTCAATTACTATATC
>CAZWGZ010000107.1:0-5985 GCA_964633395.1 uncultured Rhodobacterales bacterium | reverse complement strand
TACCTAAAGTATTACCCTTTAATCCTCTGCCAACCGTAGTTTGCCAATTTCCATCCTTCATGTTTTGAAGTTCAGTTTGTAATCCTCTCCAACCAATCATAATAAGTGACCAAGCTAATTCAGCTGTAGAATTAGTTTTTGTATCAGTGCCACAACAAAGAATATTTCTTTTTTTTAATGCTTCTAAATCTATAGAAGCGTTCCACATCCCACTTGTTATCACTAATTTTAAATTAGGAAGCTTGTTTATTAAATTTTCTGTTAATGGTGTTCTTTCTCGCATTAGGCATAAAACTTCAAAGTCAATTAATTGATCAACTAAATTTTTATCTACACCTATATATTTATCAATGATATGAAGTTCTACTTTTTGTTCTAAAGTTTTCCAATTGGCAAATTTATGAGTTATATTTTGATAATCATCTAAAACTGCAACTTTAATTTTTTTCATTTACAAGCTCCATATCCCGCAATTCTTCCAAATACTGCTCCTGAAGTCAATCCAGACCCTCCTGGATAGCCATTAAAAAAAACTCCACCAATTAACTCTCCACATGCAAATAGACCTTTTATTGGTTTATTATCAATATTAATAACAGAGCCATTTTCAGATACTTTTAACCCTCCATATGTAAAAGTAATTCCTCCAGTTACCGGGAATGCTTTAAATGGACCTTTATCTAATTTTTGTGCCCAGTTTGACTTACTTATCTCTAGACCCTTTGTTGACTTTCCATCTAATATAGTTGGATCAAATTCAATCTTAGTATCTACTGAATCATTATATTCTTGAATTGTTTTTTTTACTTCATTTTTGTCAACGCCTTCCAATTTAGAAATTATATCGTCTAGCGTAGTACCTTCAACAAAATGTGCATCATGAAATCTATATTCTTCGTAGAGCAAATCAAAAACCTTACTATCAAATATTTGCCATGCAAAATTACCTGATTGTTCTAAAACTTTTCTACCATATTGTGCATAAGTATAATTTCTAAAGTTTTTACCTTCATCTAAAAATCTTTTTCCTTCTGCATTCACCATAATACCTAAAAAATAACAGATTTTTCTATAGTTTTTTCTTTCACTTGGTTCTAAGTCTAAACCTCCATAATTTTTCATATATAGATCCATAGGGGTAGCATGACACCCATCATATAAACCATGTTTCATTGCACCTATATCTAATGCCATCATTAAACCATCACCAGTATTATGGGGAGTTCCTCTAACCTTAGCTGCACCCCAATCTTTTCCTATATATAGCTTTCTTAATTCATCGTTAGCTTCAAACCCTCCAGATGCAAGTATTACTGAGTCGGCTTCAATAGATTTATTTTTAACTAGAACACCCACTACTTCGCTATTTTCAAAAAGTATTTTAGTAACTGGACTTTCATAATTTATGAGTCCTCCTAGTGCTAGATATGCTTTTAACTCTTGATTAAATAAACCTACCCCTTCATTTTCAGAAGCGAGAGTTAGACCTCCCCAGAAAATATGCTTACCATCTTTTAAAAAGCTTTGCCTTGAAAATATAGGTTCAAACTTTACATTATGAGACGCAAGCCATTCCATAGTCTCAAAAGACTTAGAAACTAATAAAGTTTGTTCATTACTTAAAGCTCTCCCATCATTGAAATTCAAAAGGTCTGATGAAAACTGTTTTTTAGAATATGAACCAAAATCTGTATCTTTTAAACGTATATCACCTTTATTTTTTAAAAGAGGAATTAATTGCTCCCCACTATCATATGAAAATCTCATTGCACCAGCGGTATATTTAGTATTTCCACCTGACATTTTTTTATCAGCTTTTTCATATATTGTAACATCAGCACCTTTTTCTAAAGAGGCTATCCCAGCGCATAAAGCAGCATTTCCAGATCCAACAATAATAACTTTTTTGGACATTTTAATTTTTTCCTTCTAATTAAAAAGTATTTATATGTAACATTAGTATTAAATAATATGTATTATGAACAAGTTCAATTTATATTTTCTTGATAAGGTTTATAATGAATCCAAATTTAATAGGATCTTTAACTTGGATTATTTTTATTTTTTTATCATTATTTACTCATATGATAATAAAATCTTTAACTGATGAAGTAGATTTTATTATAACTATTTTTTCAAGATTTGTTTTTTCTCTGCCTGTTCTTTTACTTTTAGCTTATTTGGCTAGAAAGGAATTATTTTTACAAATTAATAATTGGCGTAATGTGTTATTACGTTCATTTTTTGGTTTTGTAACAATGATAATGGTATTTTCTTCTTTGCAACTTATTCCAATTGGACTTACAACTGCATTAGCTCAAAGTTCTGCTATTTTCGTAACTATTTTATCTCCATTTATACTAGGTGAAAAAATTGGATTAATTAGGTGGGCTGCTGTTGTTTTTGGTTTATTAGGCGTTTACTTAATGATAGACCCAATCAGTATAATAAAATCAACCTCAAATTTATCAACTTTAGGACTAACATTGGCTTTCTGTAGCGCAATAACTCATGCTATATTGGCTCTTATATTAAGAAAGCTTGGTAAAAGTGAGCATCCGTCTTCAACTGCATTAATACATAATCTTATAACTTCTATTATAATAGTATTAGCCATAATATTTTTTGGAACCAAGTTTTATGGTAAAATTGGAGACTTTGGAATTGAAGTTTTAATAACACCTAATATGGTATTGCTATCTTTAATTGTACTAGGGTTTGTTGGTTCTTTTGTACAATATTTAATGGCTGTCAGTTATAAATATGCCGAAGCAACAATTCTTGTAACTCTTAGATATTTGGCAATACCTTTAGCAACTGCATTGGGATATATTGTTTGGAATGAAGTACCAACGACAAACCAAATTTATGGAGGTTTAATAGTTATAGGTTCCTGCCTGTTAATTACAGTTAGAGAAATGAAAAAGAAAAAACCTATAATTGAATAATATTATTTTCCACCGTTATTATTTGACCAATCTATAGGATTATTTAGATAATCTTCTACTGAGAATAATGTTTTTTTATCAAACTTATCTGTTTTTTTTGCGTAGTTTAGAACGTCCCACCAGGTTGCTAAATAATGCAAACTCAGATCATTATCATTTAATTTTTTCATGCTATCTTTAAATATATCATAATAAAATACTACAAAGGTATGCTTTACTTCTGCTCCAGCATCCCTTATCGCCTCAGCAAAGCTTAACTTGCTCCCCCCGTCTGTTGTTAAGTCTTCAACTAAAAGAATCCTTTGACCCTTTTTAATATCACCTTCAATTCTAGCATCACGACCAAAACCTTTAGATTTCTTTCTGACGTATTGCATTGGTAAATTTAGTCTTTCAGCAATAAATGCAGCAAAAGGTATTCCTGCAGTTTCACCTCCTGCAACAGCATCAAATTGTTCAAAACCAATATCTTGTGCAAGCTTTGCCGCACCAAAATCCATAAGCGTTGACCTTACTCTTGGAAAAGATATTATCTTTCTACAGTCAATATAAACAGGACTTGCCTTTCCTGAAGTGAATATAAAGGGCTTCTCAGTCATAAAGTGAACAGCTTCTATCTCAAATAGCATTCTAGCTGTTAATTCGGCTACTAGTTCAGGTTTTGTAAAATTTAATGAGTACATATAATCCTCTTAATAATTTAATATCCTATTGCAAGGCCATCTTTTCGCCAGTCACTTGCACCAATTAAAATTTCTTGGTCATTATCTATAAATATCATTTGCCCTCCGCCAATAAGAGGCGCTGGGTAATTAATTTTATGACCTCTCAAAGTTAATTCGTCAATTACGTCTTTATCAAAACTATTTTCAAAGTCCAAAAATCCATTGTTTGGATAAACTCTTGGATAATTTAATGCATCCTGAGGGCTTAAACCAAAATCTATCATTTGAGACAAAACATAAGCATGACCAGCAGCCTGATATTGTCCACCCATAACTCCAAAAGAACCTAATAAGTTATTATTTTTTGATATCATTGCTGGAATTATAGTATGTAATGGTCTTTTATTTGGATTTAATTCGTTTGGATGATTATGTATTAGATTAAATGCTCTTCCTCTACAATGCAAAAGAATACCACTTTTTGGAGCTGTTATTCCACTACCAAAAGCGTCAAAAAGAGAGTTAATAAATGAAATCGTCATTCCATTTTTATCTCTTACTGTTAGATAGATAGTATCTGGATGATCTGGAAAATTACTATTGTTATATATTGTTGCTTTTTTCATATCAATTTTAGAAATGTAATCATCTATCATTTTAGAACTCAAAAAAGATTCAATAGATAATTTATTATACTCAGGATCAGATAAATATTGATCTCTTAAAAAATAACCAATTTTTACAGCTTCACAAAAAATATGTGTGTAATCTGCTTTTAACATTTTGTTAGGATCAAATTTTTCAAGAATTGATAAAATAATTAAGGCAACAATACCTTGACCGTTTGGCGGACATTCATGGATTGTTATATTTCTATAATTTCCCTTAATAGGTTTAACCCATTCTGCACTTGCGTTTCTAAAATCATTTAAAGTGTGACTTCCTCCAATTGATAAAAGCTTTTGATGCATATCATCTGCAATCCAGCCATTATAAAAAACATCCGCACCATCTTCAGCTATTGATTTAAACGTTTCTGATAAACGAGGGTTAGTAAATTTATCAGTAAATTTAAATGCTTCTCCGTTTTTTAAGAATAAGCTAGAAGTATCTTTATCCTGAGCAAGCTTTTCTACATTTTTGGACCAATCTAGTGCCACTCTTTCGTGAACATGCACACCTGACTTGGCATATTCAATGGCAGGTTCAAATATTTCTTTCCAAGGCATATTGCCATGTTCACTATGTAGTAAATGCCAACCTTTAACTGCGCCAGGAATAGTAACTGCGTCAGGCATATCTGATGTAATTACATCAAGCCCTCTCTTACGTAAATCCTCAGAAGATGTATTTTCTGAAGATTTTCCAGATCCATTTAAAGCTTTTATTTCTGCACTGCCGTCAACAGATAACATTGCAAAGCAGTCCCCGCCAACTCCTGTCATATGTGGTTCAGAAACACATAAAACTGCATTCATTGCTAAAGCTGAATCTACAGCGTTTCCTCCATTTTTTAAAATATCGATTCCAACTGAAGCTGCAATTGGATGTGAAGTAGCTATCATAGCATTTGAGCTAATTACATTGGATCGTCCAATTTGAGAGAAATCTCTATCTTTAAAACTATTAAATATTTTATTCAAAAATAATCACCTTTATCCTGAAGTAAACTTTATACTAAAATATAATATTATTAACATATAATTTTTTATAAAATTTAAAATTATAAATTTTACATATCATAAATATTTAAGCTAAAAGCTTTTTAATGTTTTTAGCAGCTTGTCTAATTCTTTGCTCATTCTCCACCAAACCAACTCTAACAAAACCTTCTCCATATTCTCCAAAGGCAACTCCAGGAGCTACAGCAACATCGGCCTTAAGCATTAATTCTTTGGCAAAATTTAAAGAGCCTTCTTTTACAAATTTTTTAGGCAATGGAGCCCAAGCAAACATACTTGCTGGTGGACTAGGTATGTCCCATCCAGCTCTAGACATAGAATTAATTAAAACGTCTCTTCTCTTCTGGTAAATATCTCTAATTTCTGTAACACAATCCTGAGGACCATTTAATGCAGCAGCAGCAGCTACTTGAACTGGAGTAAACGCTCCATAATCTAAATATGATTTTATCCTTGTTAGAGCACTAATTAATTTTTTATTACCAACTGCAAATCCAATTCTCCAACCCGCCATAGCATATGTCTTGGACATAGAGGTAAATTCCACAGCAACTTCTTTAGCTCTTGGAACCTGAAGTATTGAAGGAGGAGGATTGCCATCATAATAAATTTCTGCATAAGCTAAGTCAGATAAGATATACGTTCCATATTTAATAGCAATTTTAACTACTTCTTCATAAAAATCTATTG
>CAZWGZ010000106.1:0-6025 GCA_964633395.1 uncultured Rhodobacterales bacterium | reverse complement strand
ATAGCTAAGCCATTTACAAAACCAAGCATCACTGGATAAGGAACTAATCTAATAAACTTTCCTAGCCTTAAAAAAGCAGCTATAATTTGTAATATTCCCATTAACACTACAGTTGCAAATAAATATTCAACACCATGTAATGACACTAGCGCAACCATAACAACAGCTAACGCACCCGTTGCACCAGAAATCATACCAGGCCTACCACCAATCAAGGCTGTAATTAATCCAACAATAAATGCTGCATAAAGACCAACTAATGGATGAACTCCAGCTACAAAAGAAAAAGAAACGGCCTCTGGAACTAGTGCCAAAGCAACCGTTAACCCAGCTAAAATCTCTGTTTTAAAAAGAAAAAATGATGAAAACTTTAAATTAGGAATTCTAACTTCACTTTCAGATATTATTTGAGAAAGCTCTTTGAAGATTTTTTGCATTATAATACTCTTATTAATTAGTTACAAAACTAAACTAAAGAGGATGCTTACAAAGCAACTTAAAGTTTGTATTGAAAATTTTTTGTTAAACCAATTCAGATATAAAACAATATTTATATTTGACTAATGAAACAATACTTAATTAGTAATTTATCTTTTACATATCTCAAGAATTATTATATTTTTTAAATAAACTCTCTAAATCATTATCAACCTGATCATCAAAACCATTTCGGGCAGAAAAGAACGTTAAACTCATTAGACCTGCACCTAATAAAATTGTAAAAAAACTACCTACAAAAAGTGCAATCATACCATTGTGACTGATTTGGACATCTGACATTTGAAGCCATAAATCAATTGCGAAGAAAGTTACGAGAAGAAGAGTAATCGATGAAATTAGTATGTATATCAGTATGTTTTTCATATTTAAAATACATATTGATAAAATCAACAAAAGTCTATTAAAATTACCTTAACGGCAACTCTGATTTAACTAATTCCTTCCAATATGAAATACCTAAAGGCAAAACGTTATCATTAAAATCATATTTCGTATTATGCAACATGCAGCCTGATCTACCTTCGCCGGCACCAAGCCATATATAAGATCCTGGTTTTTTTTCTAACATATAGGCAAAATCTTCTGCTCCCATAGAAGGAGGTAGATTTGTTTTTACTGATTCATCTCCAAACAAACCTGACGCTATTTCAATAGCTTTTTCAGATTCTTCAATATGATTGACTGTAACAGGGTATCCCTTAATAACAGAAACTTCTGCGACGCAACCATAAGCTAAGGCAGTTGCCTCGCATATATCTGTAAATTGTTTATGTACACTTATACGAGTATCTGAGTTAATAGTTCTGATAGTACCAATGAAATCAACTTTTTGAGGAATAATATTAAACCCTGAACCTGCATTAATTTGCGTAACTGAAACAACCACTGCATCAAGTGGACTTTGTTTCCTTGAAACAATCTGCTGTAATGCTTGCACAATAGCTGTCGTAGCTAAAACAGGATCATTCGTGGCTTGAGGCATAGCTGCATGCCCACCACTTCCATTTACAGTTACTTCAAATCTATCTGCCGCTGCCATTACAGAACCTTTATGTATAGCCACAGTACCTTCTTTCATACCTGGCCAATTATGCATTCCCCAAACACTATCCATAGGAAAATGTTCAAACAGCCCATCTTCAATCATAGCAAGACCACCACCACCACCTTCTTCGGCAGGCTGAAATATAAAGTACACAGTCCCATCAAAATCTCTTTTTAAAGATAATACTTTTGCAGCACCAAGTAGCATCGCTGTATGTCCGTCATGACCACATGCATGCATTCGACCATCAAACTTTGATTTATATACAAAATTATTCTCTTCTATCATTGGCAAAGCATCCATATCAGCTCTCAAACCAATAGCTTTATTACCACCACCACCTTGATTAGCCTTAATACCTTTTAAAACTCCAACAACACCTGTTTTGCCTAGACCTCGATGAACTTCTATACCAAAAGATTCTAGCTTTTCTGCAACAAAATTAGATGTCCATTCTTCCTCATACCCAAGCTCTGGATGAGCATGTAAATCATGTCTCCAATCTTTAACTTCAGGTATAACGTTAATAATCTCATTAGATATTTTCATAAGAATCTCCTCATACTTTAATATACACACTTTTATCAAAAAATTAACTTTGTAATTATTACACTATCGTCAAAATAGTGAATATGGTAACTATCAAACAATTAAATTTATAGTATAAAAAAGTAAAAAGTAGTTGTAATTATTGGAGTTAATACGAATTATGAAATGGATTAATAATAATTCTCCAAAAACTACTTTTCAAAAGTTTCTTTTTATTTTCCTGCCATTTGCGTGCGGGTATTTTCTCTCATATCTTTATCGTTCTACAAATGCAGTATTAGCCCCTTACCTTAGTAACGATTTAAACTTGAATGCAGAGCAATTAGGCTTAATTACCTCTGCGTATTTCTTAACATTTGGTCTATTTCAATTACCCTTAGGAGTACTACTAGACAAATATGGTGCTCGAATAGTTCAGAGTTTTTTATTTATGATAGCCGCAACAGGAGCTATATTATTTAGCTATGGTGATGATGTTTGGTCACTTTCAATTGCAAGAGGCCTTATAGGGCTAGGTGTTTCAGGAGCGCTAATGGCTGCTTTCAAAGCTTTTGCAGTATGGTTTCCTAAAGAACGACTTCCACTTTTAATAGGTTTATTTATGTCAGCTGGAGGAATGGGCGCTATTGTTGCTTCCACGCCTCTAGAAATGGCTTTGCAAATAACAGATTGGAGAGGTGTTTATTTTTTCCTTGGAATCATTACCGTTTTTGTTGGATTTTTAATTTTTTTTGTTGTTCCAGAAAAAGAAATATCTATTGATAATGATAAACCATTACCAATATTAAAGGTCCTAAAACATATTTATACTAGCTATGAGTTTTGGAGAATTGGACCTTTATCAGGAATTGCAGGTGGAACTGGATTAGCTATATTAGGTTTGTGGGCAGGGCCATGGCTTTCCGATATAGGGAAATTTAATCAAAAAGAAATTGCAAATATTCTTTTTATATCAACAATAATGATGACCTTGGGAACAACATCATTGGGTGTCATAACAGATTATTTAAGACGTTTTAATATATCACCAGTAGGTGTTATGGGAGGGGCATTATTACTTTTCATCGTACCACTAACAATCATTACGTTTGGTTTAATGCCACAAGCTATATGGCCATGGGTTGTTTTAAGCATAACTTCATTAGCTGCAACACTAGCATACTCTGGGCTTAGTCAGTATTTTCCAACAAGTTATGCAGCACGAGCATCTACTGCTGTAAACTTAATATGTTTTCTGATGGCTTTTGTTGCTCAATACGCAATTGGTTCAATTATGCAAGTGATTGAACCTGGGAAACAATCTGGATATTCTATAAAAGCGTATCAAGCTGGCTTTGGTTTTTTTCTAGGATTGGTTATAATTTGTTATTTAATTTTTATCACTATGAGTATAATAAAAATAAGAAGACAACAAAATATTATTAAGGATAGTAACGTTTAGTAATCCACTCACCTTGTATTTTAGTTGGCTTTACAATGAATCTATTATGCAACCTAAAATTATCGTCTTCCCAGAACTCAAACTCGATAGGAGTTAACGCAAAGCCACCCCAGAAATCTGGTCTTGGTATATCATTAGGGTATTTTTTTTCAAAAGCTTCAACCTGATCCATCAGATGTTTTCTTGATTCCAACTCCCTTGACTGCTTAGACGCCCAGGCTCCAATTTTACTACCTCTTGACCTTGATTGATAATAGGAATCAGAAATCTCTTCAGATACTTTTTTGATATTACCAATTAACCTTACTTGACGGTTCAAACTTTTCCAATAAAAGCAAATTGCACCTTTGGCTGTATCTTTTATTTCAATAGATTTTCGACTTTCATAATTTGTATAAAAAACAAAATCTCCATCAACAATATCTTTTAATAAAACAGTCCTAACCGAGGGCATACCATTTTTTGCTACAGTAGCTAACTGCATAGCATTTGGATCTCTAGGTTCACTTTTTTCTGCCTCAGACAACCATTTATTAAATAAAGAGATAGGATTTATTATTTTTTCTAATTCCAAAGGTGTTCTCCGATATTTTTTATATTATATTATATGGTACTAATTTTGCCATATTCTATACATATATGTTGTATTTAATATTTTTAAAGTAATTTATAGAGGTTTATATGTTTAAGCATTTTTTTTTATTAATAATATTCATTTTGTTTTCTAGTAAAGGGTACTCTGAAATAAATATTTACCAAGTAACTGGAATGGTGTCTTCAGTAGAAGTCTTAAAAAGATATACAACACAAAAAATACCTAAGAATGAAAAACAATGTCAAATCCAAAGAGTTCCTGTAAATCAAGATGCACAAAAATTTGGAGCTGATAATTTTATTGGTGCTTTAATTGGAGGAGCCATAGGTAATAAACTTGGATCTGGTGGAGGAAAATCTGGTTCAACTGCTTTAGGTGCTCTTATTGGATCAGAGGTAGTTAGAAATGATAAAGCAACTGCCAATCAAAATTATGAAGAAAGAGAAGTATGTAGTATTCGAAAAGTTATATATACAGAGACTAAAGAGCAAATTAGTGGGTATAAATTAGATATTGAAATAGATGGTGATATTATTTCAATGACTAGTAATAGATCTTATAATCTTGGTGATATCATCACATTAACAAAAAAAATAAGCTACTCTCTTAATTAATGATTAAGATTTTAATATTAAATATGTTAAAAAGAATTAAATAATTATATAATTGTTTTTAAATATTTAAATATATTATAATTCACTTTAATTAAAAATCTTTATTAAGATTAAGGGATCAATTATGGCAGAAAAAAACCTCAATAATGGAATCATGAGTGGCAAACGTGGTATAATTATGGGCGTTGCAAATGAAAGATCTATAGCTTGGGGAATAGCTGCTGCTGCTGCTGAGCAAGGTGCAGAAATAGCCTTTACTTATCAAGGAGATGCTCTAGAAAAACGTGTTCGTCCGCTTGCTGAATCAATTGGGTCTGATATTGTTATACCATGTGATGTGTCTAGTGATACAGCTATAGATCAAACTTTTATAACTTTAAAAGAAAAATGGGACACTATTGATTTTGTTGTTCATGCCATAGCTTATTCAGACAAAGAAGAGTTAAAAGGTGATTATATGGATACATCAAGAGGAAACTTTAATACAACAATGGATATATCTGTCTATTCATTTACAGCCATAGCTAAAAGAGCTGCTGCAATGATGCCTAATGGTGGATCGATGATTACTTTAACATATTATGGCGCAGAGAGAGTTATGCCCCACTATAATGTTATGGGAGTTGCAAAAGCCGCTCTCGAGTCATCAGTAAGGTATTTAGCTGCTGATTTAGGAAGTGATAAAATTAGAGTTAATAGTTTATCAGCTGGACCTATTAAAACTTTAGCCGCCAGTGGAATTGGTGACTTTAGATATATACTGAAATGGAATCAGTATAATTCTCCATTAAGAAGAAATGTAACATTAAAAGATGTTGGTGGTAGTGGAGTTTATCTTCTATCTGACTTATCAGCTGGAGTTACTGGAGAAACGCATCATGTTGATTGTGGTTATCATGTAGTAGGTATGAAAGCTATTGACGCACCAGATATGTCTCCAGAAAAGAAAGATAAATGATTTTCTAAAACTAATTTATTTGAAAGAACTTAAATGGCAAGCAACTCTTTTGGAAATATTTTCAAGTTCACTAGCTTTGGAGAAAGTCACGGCAAAGCTATAGGATGTATTGTTGACGGAGTTCCTCCTTTAATTTCTATAGAAGAAAAAGACATCCAATATTATTTAGATAGAAGAAAACCAGGTCAATCTAAATTTGTTACCCAACGTAAAGAAAGCGATACCGTTGAAATTTTATCAGGCGTATTTAATGGCAAAACTACGGGCCATCCTATTGCACTCCATATTAAAAATGAAGATCAAAGAAGTAAAGATTACTCAG
>CAZWGZ010000105.1:2027-6054 GCA_964633395.1 uncultured Rhodobacterales bacterium | reverse complement strand
TCAACTCTTCCAGTAATCCAAAAATATCCATCTTCATCTCTTCTACATCCATCGCCAGAAAAATATCTGCCTGGAAAAGTTGAAAAGTATGTGTCAATAAAACGTTCATGATCTCCAAATACTGTTCTCATCTGGCCTGGCCATGACATATTTATACATAAATTACCCTCTGAAGGTCCATTCAACTCATTGTTTTCGTTGTCAACTAACACTGGTTGTATTCCAAAAAACGGTTTAGTGGCAGATCCAGGTTTTGTATCTGTTACTCCAGGAAGTGGTGTAATTAAAATTCCGCCAGTTTCTGTTTGCCACCAAGTGTCAACTATTGGGCACTTCCCATTTCCAATAATGTTATTATACCAATTCCATGCCTCAGGGTTAATAGGCTCTCCAACACTACCTAAAATTCTTAAACTAGAACGATTTGTTTTTTTAACAGGGTCATCTCCTGCAGCCATTAATGCGCGAATAGCAGTTGGTGCAGTATAGAAAATATTTACCTTGTGTTTATCTACTATTTGCCAAAATCTACTTACATCAGGATAATTTGGAACGCCTTCAAACATTAAAGTTGTCGCTCCATTTGATAAAGGACCATAAACTATATAAGAATGTCCTGTTACCCATCCGACGTCAGCTGTGCACCAATATATTTCATTTTCGTGATAATCAAAAACGTAATGGTGTGTCATTGAAGCATAAACCATATAACCTCCAGTAGTATGGAGTACGCCTTTTGGTTTCCCTGTTGAGCCTGATGTATAAAGTATAAACATTGGATCTTCTGCGTTCATTTCAGTTGGAATACATTCAGATGATGCTTGCTGCATTTCTTCGTGGTACCAAACATCTTGACCTTCAATCCAATTAATATTTCCACCAGTCCTTTTTACAACTATTGAAGTTTTACACATTTTTGCTTTAGTAATAGCTTCATCAACATTAGATTTTAGTGGTATAATTTTTCCTCCTCTAACACCCTCGTCAGCTGTAATAATAATTGTTGAATTACAGTCTTGAATTCTTCCTGCTAACGCATCGGGCGAAAATCCACCAAATACCACTGAGTGAATGGCTCCTATTCTTGTACAAGCTAACATCGCAATTGTTGCCTCTGGAATCATTGGCATATAAATAGTAATTAGATCACCTTTTTTAGCACCTACTGTTTTTAAAACATTTGAAAATTTACAAACATCTTTATATAATTCATTATATGTAATATGCTTGGAATCTTTAGGATCGTCTCCTTCCCAAATTATAGCAGTTTGGTTACCTTTAGTTTTAAGATGTCTATCTAGGCAATTTGAGCTAGCGTTGAGAGTACCGTCTTCATACCATTTTATATGAAGGTTTTCTTTTTTATAAGATACGTTGCTGATTTTAGTATATGGTTTTATCCAATCAATTCTTTTTCCATGAGTATTCCAAAACACATCTGGATTAGTTATTGATTCTGCATACATTTTTTCATAATTATCAGAGTCTATATGAGCATTTTGAATAATATCTAAGCTTGGTTTATGAATATTCTGATTTGTCATATTTTTTCTCCCACTTGGATTTACTTTAAATTTGTAATGATACTATATATTATCTTCTAGTATAAAATCAGCATTTTCAATATCAGTAATATCTAAAACTTTTTTGATGATTGATAACGAAAATCCTCTTCTAGATAAAGTCCCATACCACTTATCTTTTAAAATATAGGGATCAATTTCTTTGTCCACATGTTTTAATTTGTAAAATATCCCTATTTTTTTCTTCTTAATAAAATTAACAGCTGCAATTATTTCAGCATTTTCATTTCCTTCATCAACAATATCTATTGCAAATTTAATTATATTATCAGAAATACCTTTTTCTTTTAATTTTGCAAAAATTAATCTTTCTGAACCGCCTTGACGTCTAATAGAACGAGATTTTGATTCTGCAAAACGTTTGTCATCTATATAACGTGCAACAATCATCTCTTTTTTTATTTTATCTATAATTTCAAATTTAAGTTTTTCATCCAATTCATTTTCAAAATTAGATAATTTTCTTATCATAGTATTACGAAATTGAAATTCAGATACTTCATAACGCGCAAGGTAAGATATCGCAGAATTTCTCATTCGTTTTATTATTTTTTCATGATTATTCATTAAACTGTTCATTGATATTTGTTAATGCTAATTATATTGATTATATATAGTTTGAAATTATTTGTGAACATTTAAAATAGTTAAGGAAAATTGTGATTAAAAAAAACATAAATTTAGGAGTAAGAAGAGATATTGGCTTAGTAAATTGGATAGGTCTATATACACTTTACATAAAGGAAGTTAAAAGATTTACAAATGTCTTTTTACAAACAATAACAGCTCCAATGGTCACAACATTATTGTTTGTCATAGTGTTTTCGGTAGCTATTGATCGTAGTGCAGGATTTAAAGGTATACCTTTTATTACCTTTCTAGTTCCAGGTTTGATTATGATGAGTGTTTTGCAAAACTCATTCGCTAATGTTTCATCAGCTTTTATGACTGCGAAGGTTCAAGGTTCAATTGTTGATTTATTAATGTCTCCGTTAGGTCCAATAGAAATAATGATTGCTCATACTTTAGCAGGTGTAACAAGAGGTTTATGTGTTTTTGCAGCTTCATTTTGTTTACTTTTGTTTTTGGGTATTTTAGACTTACCAAACAATTTTTTTTGGATGATATTATTTTTATTTCAAGGGGCTTTTGCTCTGGCTTTAATAGGAATGATGGCTGGTATTTGGGCACAGAAGTTTGATCAATTAGCAATAATATCAAACTTTGTTATTCAACCATTAGCATTTTTGTCAGGAACGTTTTACTCTATTGAAAGATTACCAGAAGCATTAAAGGTTATAGCTTACTTTAATCCTATATTTTACGCTATAGACGGACTTAGGTTTAGTTTTTTAGGTGTAAGTGATACTTCACACATAACAGGTAGTTTTGTTTTACTAGCTTGTAATATAATTCTTAGTTTTTGTGCTTGGTATATATTAAAATCTGGTTATAGATTGAGAGCGTAGAACGTTAATTATAATTATGGAAAAATCTAAAATGAATAAAATACAAAAATCAGCTGGTATATTATCAAGTCAAGAAATATTAGATTTAATTAGTAAAAAAATAATTAATAGCGAACAAAAAATTAATAATGATATAATCCAACCCGCTTCAATCGATTTAAGACTAGGAAATAAAGCTTGGAGAGTTCCTGCATCTTTTCTTCCTGGAAAAGGGAATAAAGTATCAAGTAGACTAAAAGATTTAGCTATGCATGAATTTAGTTTAATAGATGGTGCTGTTTTAGAATGTGGGTGTGTTTATATAGTTAAACTTTTAGAAAGTGTCTCTTTAACAGACGATTTAACAGGTATAGCAAATCCAAAAAGTTCTACTGGAAGATTAGATGTTTTCACAAGATTAATAGTTGATGGAGCCCAAGAGTTTGAAGCTGTTCCAGCTGGTTATGAAGGAGCTCTTTATTTAGAGATATCGCCTAGAACCTTTTCTGTTTTAGTTAGAACTGGTTCTAGATTAAATCAACTTAGACTTAAAAGAGGGACGTCATTTACTAGCGATAAGGAAATGGAAATTTTACAAGAACATGTTGGCTTAGTTAGAAATAAAGATAGCTTAGAGCTCCCTGATAAAATAAAGAATGGAGTGCCCTTATCTGTGGATTTAATAGGTGAAAATGGTTTAGTCGGTTTTAAGGCCAGGAAGCACTCAATGCTAATTGACGTGGATAAACCCAATTTTTATAAACGTGAATTATTCTGGGAAAAAATTACAACTGAAGACTTGATACACTCAACTAATTTTTCTAAAAAAAATAATGGTTCAGGCGCATTAATTTTAAGCCCAGATGCATTCTATATTCTAGCAAGTAAAGAATATGTCTCTGTTCCCTCAAATTATGCAGCAGAAATGAGAGCTTATGATACAAAAGTTGGAGAATTTAGAGCTCATTATGCAGGGTTTTTTGATCCTGGGTTTGG
>CAZWGZ010000105.1:0-1927 GCA_964633395.1 uncultured Rhodobacterales bacterium | reverse complement strand
TATAAATTTAAAAAGAGATTATTATGACATTTAGTTCATCAATTATGACAACTTATGGAAGAATTGATATTGCCTTTACTCATGGAAAAGGTAGTTTTTTAATTGCTGAAGATGGAAAAAAATATTTAGATTATGCAAGCGGAATAGCTGTGAACTCGTTTGGACATTGTCATCCTAAATTAGTTGAGGCGTTAAAGGACCAAGCATCAAAGTTGTGGCATACTTCTAATCTTTACAGAATACCAGAGCAAGAAATGGTTGCAGAAAAACTTGTTGCAAATTCATGTGCTGATAGAGTTTTCTTTTGTAATTCAGGAGCAGAAGCGACTGAAGGTGCAGTTAAAGTTGCAAGAAGGTATGCATGGTCACAAGGGGAAAAGGATAGAACAGAAATTTTATGCGCCACTGGAGCTTTTCATGGTCGTACTCTAGCCATGTTAGCTGCAAACGATAGACCTTTATTCAGAGAAGGTTTTGGTCCTTCTGCTCAAGGGTTTACGCACGTTGAATGGGGTGACATAGACAGCTTAAAAAAAAATATAGGGAAACATGTGGCGGCTATTTTAGTTGAACCAGTTCAAGGAGAAGGTGGGGCAAGAAAGGCGCCTCCAGGATATTTAAAATTATTAAAAGATATAGCCTCAGAAAATGGATGTTTGTTAATTTCAGATGAAGTTCAAATAGGTATGGGAAGATCAGGAACTTTATTTGCTTACCAACAAGAAAATATAGAACCAGATATTATTGCTTTGGCTAAAGGTTTGGGCGGTGGTTTTCCAGTAGGTGCTGTAATGGCAAAAGCAAATATCGGAGATGCAATGGTTCCAGGGACACATGGGAGTACATTTGGAGGAAATCCTTTAGCCATGAGATCAGCAAACGCTGTCATAGACCTTTTACTAGAAGATGGGTTTTTAGACGATTTAAAAGATAGAATAGATTATTTTGATAAGAAAATGGATGAATTAATAAAAAATGATTTAAGCAATCAAAGTGTATTTCTCAAGAAGAAAGGTTCAGGAATGCTTAGAGGATTTGAGTTAAATGAAAATGTTAGTGCATCTGACTTTGCTAGCTTAGCTAGAGAAAAAGGTTTGTTATTAGTTGGAGCAGCTGAAAATACAATTAGATTACTCCCACCTTTAAATACCTCAGAAGCTGAAATTAACGAGGCTTTTAATACTCTTAGTCAAGTTATATTAGCATTAAAGAAAAAAGCAGATTAAAATGTCTAATTTTATTGATTTAAAAGATCTCTCTTCAGAGCAATTATTAGATTTAGTTTCATTATCTATAAAATGGAAAAATCAAACGACTCCAAAATTCATGAAAGATAAACAAGTTGTTTTAATTTTTGAAAAACCATCTTTAAGAACTCGTGTTTCATTTGAAGTTGGAATAAATCAGTTAGGTGGTAATTCATATCTTCTAAATGAAAAAGAGATGCAATTAGGTCAAAGAGAGACCATTGAAGATACGGCACGAGTATTAGAAAGATATGCCGATATGGTAGTAATTAGGTGTTTCGGGCATGAGAAGATGATTAGATTTGCATTGGCCTCAAATGTACCTGTTGTTAACGCCTTAACAGATTTCAGTCACCCATGCCAGGTTATTGCAGATTTAGTAACAATTAAAGAGCATTTATTCGATTTTAAAAACAAAAAAATCGCCTGGTTTGGAGATTGTAATAATGTATTGCAAAGTTGGATAGAAGCTTCAGTTTTATTGAACTTTGAGTTAAGCATAGCTTGTCCTGAACATGTAAAGCCTAACAAAGAAGTTTTGACTTGGGCAAATGAGAGAAGTGATAAAATAAAAATTATACATAATCCACATAAAGCAGCAGAAGGTGCAAATTGTATCATTACAGATACATGGACGTCTATGGGTGATAAAAAAACAACATCAGAGAAATTATTTTTAC
>CAZWGZ010000104.1:0-6089 GCA_964633395.1 uncultured Rhodobacterales bacterium | reverse complement strand
CAACATTTTTAGCACGAGCCGTTAATCTAGGAGCAAAATGGTCTCTTAAATTCATTCCCACACCTTTTAAATCATGGACAACATCAATACCAATATCTTTTAAAAGTTTCCCTGGCCCAACTCCAGATAGATGAAGTAAATGAGGTGATTTAATAACACCTGATGAAAGTATTACTTCTTTATTAGCTTTTAAGGTTAATTTTTCTCCTCGTGGACCACCCTTTGAATAATTAACACCAGTAGCAATTTTATTTTCAATATTAATTTTAGTTACAAACGCATTAGTTATAATTTTTAGATTTTTTCTAGATTTCACAGGATTTAAAAAAGCTCTGGCTGAACTTACTCGAAACCTACCCTTTTTGGTTGTTTGAACATATGAAACACCTTCTTGAGATTTTCCATTATAATCATTGTTTAAAGGAATGCCTTCTTCAATAGCTCCTCTAATAAATGCTTCACATAAAGGGTCTTTATAATCTAAGTCTGTAATTGGTAATTCGCCTTCAGTACCCCTATAAGTTTCATCATGATTACCTAATCTATTTTCATAACGCTTAAAATACGGTAATAAATCAGAATAACTCCATCCTTTATTACCTTTTTGAGCCCAAACATCATAGTCCATGCTTTGACCTCTGTTGAAAACCATTCCATTAATTGAACTTGATCCACCTAAAGTTTTACCTCTTGGGATATCAATAATTCTTCCATTAGTTCCCCAGCTTGGCTCAGCTTGAAATAACCAATTAACATTTGGATTTACTAAGGTTTTCATAAATCCAGCTGGAATATGAATAAAAGGGTTCCAATCAGGTGGGCCAGCTTCTAATAAACAAACAGTATTTTTTCCATCAGCGCTTAAACGATTAGCTAAAACACATCCAGCTGAACCGGCTCCAACAATAATATAATCAAAATTATCACTCATTTAAAAAACTTTCATTAACCTTTAGTTAATCATTACTGATGTTTAAAAATATAGTTAACATATTAATTCAATAAAAAGTTAATACAAATAAAAAAACAGAAAGTGATAAAGTATTAATGTAATATAAATATGTATTGAAGTTATTGCCAAGATTGAAGCCATATTACTAAACTATCTCTGAGGCCAGTAGATATTAATAAAGCTTGAATATCGTCAAAGAAAAAGAAAATTAATGTCGATAAAATAATACCAAATATAAAAGTCATGATCTTTCCCTCGAAAAAGAATTAAAGTTTATTATAAAATTAAAAGTACTTGAATTATATAAAAAAATAATAAAGTATACTCACAACTTTTTAATAAGGATTTAAAGATGGCAAATGATAAATATACTTTTACTGAAGGTTCTAAATCTGAGTTAATTTTGGCTTTGCTTATGTTTCTTCCAATTACATATTGTACAACAGGTTTGTTTTAAACTTAATTATTTTTCAATAAATAATTTAGATAATAACTCCTTCTTTAATTAATTTATCTATATCATTTATTTTATATCCATAGTCCAGCATTACTTTTTTAGTGTGTTGGCCTAAAGACGGTGCTATTGATAAATAACTTCCATTAACTAATTTAGGCATGCCAGGTAAATTTGGAATAGGCCAAAGCTGATCAGATGTAGGTTGTTTCAACCACGAAATTATTTCTAATACTTTTGTTTGATCGCTAGTTACAAATTCACTGTAGCTTTGAACTTTTTCATTTTGAACTTCTGCTTTAGTTAATAATTTTTTCCAATAATCTGTTGTTTTATTGATAAATAGTTTTTGAACTTCTTCAGTAAGTAATTTTTCATGTACTCTTCTTTTAGAATTACTTGAAAACCTTTCATCGTTCACAAAATCTTTCCAACCAATCGCGTCACAGAACTTTATAAATTCGTGATTTTTAACAACAATTATTTGTATCCAGCCATCCTTAGTCTTAAATGTACCTGATGGAGAAGATGCGTGAGTATAAGGGCCATCCATATATCCACTCATAAGCCTAATAGATTGCATCGCTGCAGCGGCTTCCATAAGACTTATTTCAATTTTTCTACCAACCTCTTCGTTTATTCTAGCATATAAAGTAGATGCAATTAATTGCATTGCATAAAGAGCAGTAGTCATATCAAAAATAATTACAGGTGTTCTATGTGGACATCCATCAGGACCTTTATTTTCAGACATAAAACCTGTAAATGCTTGAAGCACAGGATCCATGGCAGGCTTTTTACTCATAGGACCAATTTGACCAAAACCTGAAATTGATAAATAAATCAATTTTGGGTTGTACTGCTTTAATCTTTCGTAACTATATCCAAGTCTTTCAATCACACCTGGTCTAAATCCTTCAATAAAAATATCAGCTTCAGCGATAATTTTATCCAAAATAGATTGGCTTTTTGGATTTTTCAAATCGATTACAAAACTTTTCTTACCAAGATTTGCAGTTACAGAAAAAGCAGAATGATCTCCATATTCTTGACCTAAATTTCTAGCCCAATCTCCATCTTTTGGCTCTACTTTAATTACTTCAGCTCCATGTTGAGCTAGAAGCATTGCACAATATGGGCCAGCAACTCCTTGA
This sequence comes from uncultured Rhodobacterales bacterium, assembly GCA_964633395.1. Taxonomy (GTDB): domain Bacteria; phylum Pseudomonadota; class Alphaproteobacteria; order Puniceispirillales; family Marisalimonadaceae; genus CAJJBL01. Next base: position 3,529 of record CAZWGZ010000104.1, on the reverse strand, counting down.
GAAAAATCAACTACCTTTAACCCTGTATATGGACGCTCAAAAGACATGCAATCTCTCTTCATTATAATTAAAAAAAATAGTAAGTTTTAAAAAATATATAAATATTAATATTTATCGAATTTATTAAAAAAAATGAAACTTTATAAATTAAGATTTGTTTTAAATTCCACTTTATATTAAATAATTAATATATCTAAAGTTCAAGCTTTAATAATAATTACACTAAATAAATAATTGAAAACTGATTGATTGAGGTCTCTTTGAAAAACAAAACTAGCATTTATTGGTTTCGCCAAGATCTTCGTTTAAATGACAACCCTGCTTTAACTGCATCAGTTAAAAATGGTACCATTATTCCAATATATATCTTAGACAATTATAATGGTAAAGATCACAAAATGGGCGAAGCTAGTCGATTGTGGCTACATTACTCACTCACAGAATTAAACAAACAATTAGAATCTAAATTGATTGTAGTTCAAGGTAATCCAGAAGATATATTATTTGATATTTGCTCGAAGGAGACAGTTAAAAATATTTTTTGGAATAGAGTATATGAACCTTGGGGTATCGACAGAGATAAAAAAATAAAAGAAAACTTATCTAAAGAAAATATTGAAATTAACAGCTTTAATGGTTCATTATTGTGGGAGCCTTGGGACGCATTAAAAGATGATGGAACTCCGTACCGCGTTTTTACTCCATTTTTTAGAAGAGGATGCATGAATGCAACTGCTCCTAGACGCCCTATTCCAAAACCAGAAAAAATTAGTTATCATCAAATAAAGAATTTTAAAAGTTGCAAAATATCTGATTTAAATTTATTGCCAACGCGCGAGTGGAAAGACGACTTGCTTACCAATTGGGATGTTGGCGAAAAGGGAGCTCAGTCAAGGTTAGATGAGTTTGTTGAAAATGAATTAAACGGTTATAAAGAAGGTAGAAATTTCCCTATAAATAAAAACGTGTCAAGATTGTCACCATATTTACATTGGGGAGAGATTTCTCCAAATACTGTATGGTATAAGGTTAAAGATAGAGAAGAAAACGGAATTGGAAATTCTAAAGATAATGATCATTTTTTATCTGAAATAGGATGGCGTGAATTTTCAAATTCACTTTTATTTCATTTTCCTAAGTTACCAAGAGAAAACTTACAAAAAAAATTTGATAAGTTCCCATGGCGTTATGATAAAGAAAAACTTATTGCTTGGAAAAAAGGTAAGACTGGATACCCTATTGTAGATGCAGGTATGAGAGAATTATGGTCCACAGGATATATGCATAACAGACTAAGGATGGTAGTTGGATCATTTTTAGTCAAGAATCTATTACTTCACTGGCACGAAGGGGAAAAATGGTTTTGGAATTGTCTATTGGATGCTGATTTAGCAAATAATAGCGCTAGTTGGCAATGGATAGCTGGTTGTGGAGCTGATGCAGCTCCTTATTTTAGAATCTTCAACCCCATTACCCAAGGATTAAAGTTTGATCCTGAAGGAACATATATAAGGAAGTTTATACCTGAGATTTCTGAACTGCCAAACAAATATATATTCAACCCTTGGGAAGCGCCCAAGGAAATACTTGAAAAAGCTAATATCCGTCTTGGGGAAAATTATCCTAATCCATTGGTTGATTTAAAATCATCAAGAGAAGAGGCGTTATCAGCTTTTTCTGAATTGAAAGAATTAAAAATATAATATGTTAAAGAAAATTAAAAGTTATACTTTTTATCTATTCATTTTCGTTTTGACGTATTTTATTTATATATTTCCTTATGAAATAATTAACAAATATATTTTCAATGAAAAAAATAGTTTTGAATACTCTATTATTAACAGCATAATTTTTACATCATTAATAATATATTATTTTAAATCTCATAACACATTTAAACCTCTTCAAATATTTGTATACGAAGGTATGGGAATTGGGTTTATAAGTTTAGCAGTTGTATGTTTAGGCATTATATTTAATTTTTTAACCGATATTAAAGAATTAAATATAGGCATTTCTTGTTTAACTTTAATATTATTAATTTCAATATTTGGCTTAATAAAAGGGAGAAAGCTATATGTTAAAAATATTCAATTATCTTCTTCAAATATTAAGCAAGAGCTTAACTTTATTTTTATTAGCGACATTCATTTAGGTACAAATAAAATCAATCATTTATTAAATATTTTAAAAAAAATTAAAAATATAAAATATGATTTTATATTAATAGGTGGTGATTTAATTGACTCGAGTTCTTTTGATTTAAAAAATTTAAATATATTAAAAAGTATTAATAAAGATATTTACTTTGTAAATGGAAATCATGAATATTATCTAAAAGATTTTAAAAAGAAAATAGATAGTCTTCGTAAATATAATATCAAGATGTTAATAAACCAAAGGGTTACTATCCAAGATATTAACTTAATTGGAGTTGATGATCTGCAAAATGTTGATAGCAAAATCAATCACGTCAAAAGATTAAGAAAAGAAAATTTATTTAATTTAGTTTTAACTCATAAACCAGATATTTGGGATAAAATTAAGGATATAAATGAATTAATGTTATCTGGGCATACTCATAATGGTCAGATTTTTCCATTTAATCTAATTGTAAGGCTTAAATTTAAATATGTTTACGGGTTGTATAAAAATTCAAACTCAAACTTGTACGTATCTTCTGGAGCAGGCTGTTGGGGACCAAAAATAAGAATAGGTACATCAAATGAAATAATTAATTTTAAATTAACAAGTAATAATTAATAAATGTTTATTAAGTTAAAAATTATTTCAAAGTAGACTGTATTGAGAAAAAATTTTATATTTTTAAAAATTTTTTTATTTTTAAACATCTAATCTATGTTTAATAAGTATCCAAATGATAAATAAATTATTTTAAAAGCAACTCGTCTTTGATTGGATAAAAATTAGAAGTAACATTCTTCAAAGAGTTAGCCGTTAATTGAGAAACACCATAGATTTCTGTGTGGTTATTATATAGAGATCGAATTTTTTTTATTAAAATATCAAAATCTCCATCCCCTGACGCTAAAACAACAATATCAGACCTTTCAGCATATTCCATAATATCAATTGTAATGCCAACATCCCAGTCACCTTTAGAGGATCCATCAGCCCTACTTATAAATGGTTTTAACTTAACTTCAAAACCAATGGCTCTTAGAATATTCTGAAATTGAATTTGTTTTGGATCCCCTCTATTGGTTGTATATGCAATGGCAGTAATTACTTCACGATCACACGTTACTAGTTTCCAAAACTTATTATAATCAAAGTTACAATTAAATTGCTGCTTTGTTGTGTAGTAAATGTTTTGAACATCAACAAAAATAGAAACTTTTTTCATTCTAAACTCTCTAAAAAGGCAACTTACTTTATACTGAAATAGTAACAACAGATTATTTAAAAAATAGAAATTTAAGCTTTAAATAACTTTGAACTATAATCATCTAATTTTTCATTCCAAAAAACTTTGCGCTTAACTAACTCAAAATCAAGATCAAAGCAT
>CAZWGZ010000103.1:0-6106 GCA_964633395.1 uncultured Rhodobacterales bacterium | reverse complement strand
TCCGCTTTAAATAACTTAATACCAACTACTACAGGCTCAGCAGAAGCTATATCCTTAATTTACCCAGAACTTAAAGGAAAATTAAATGGTCATGCTATAAGAGTTCCTGTGTTGAATGCTTCTTTAACAGACTGCGTATTTGAAATGAAATCAAATACAAATACAAATGAAATCAATGAAATTTTTAAAAATGCAAGTAGAGGTGAATTAAAAGCAATACTTGGCTATGAAGAACGTCCTTTAGTTTCATCTGATTATGTTAATGATCCAAGAAGCTCAATTATTGATGCATTATCAACAATGGTCATAAATGAAACCCAAGTAAAGATTTACGCTTGGTATGACAATGAATGGGGTTACGTAAATAGATTAGCTGACATAGTGAAAATGGTCAGTAATTCAATGTAATGAAAAGACAAAAAAATTGAACCATCAAAAATTATCATTTCTTATAACAACTTTTGCATATTGGTTTTTTATGCTCTCTGATGGAGCATTAAGGATGATTATTTTATTACACTTTCATTCGATAGGTTTTAATCCGCTTCAATTAGCTTACTTATTTTTGCTATACGAATTATTTGGTATGATTACTAATTTGACTGCAGGATGGCTTGCAAAAAAAACTGGTTTAAATATTACATTATACTTTGGGCTAGCTTTACAAATTACATCTATATTACTTCTAACTTTAATCGATGAAAGTTGGGATATTACTTTATCTGTAATTTTTGTTATGTCAATTCAAGGTATCTCTGGGATTGCTAAAGATTTAACCAAAATCAGTGCTAAAAGCTCTATTAAATTAGTCATCCCAAACACTAATAAAAAATTATTTAAATGGGTGGCCTTAATCACAGGATCTAAAAATTCAATAAAAGGATTAGGATTTTTGATTGGAACATTTTTATTATCTTTTTATAATTTCAATTTTTCTCTCTATATTATGGCTATTGTTTTATTTTTTATTCTTATAATTACACTAATATTCATGCCTGCAGAAATATTAAAAATCACAAGGAATACAAAATTTATTGAAGTTTTTTCTGTTAATCAAAATATTAATTTCTTAAGTTTAGGTAGAGTTTTTTTATTTGGAGCAAGAGATATATGGTTAGTAATTGGGTTGCCAGTTTTTTTATATTCTCTTTTATCTGACGGCACTCAGGAAGGAAATTATAAAACTTTTTTTATCATAGGAACTTTTATGTCTTCATGGACAATATTATATGGATTAGTTCAAAGCTTTACGCCAAAGATTTTGTCTGAAACCAAACCTATAAAAAATCAAGTTAAATTTTGGGCTAACATATTAATTATAATTCCACTTATATTAATTGTTTTGAATATCATTTTTCAAGAATTAGAATTAACCATAACTATTGTTTTACTTTTCATTTTTGGTTTTGTTTTCGCTGTTAATTCATCAATACATTCTTTTTTAATACTTAGTTTTACAAAAAAAAATAGAGTTACTCTTGACGTTGGTTTTTACTACATGTCAAACGCTTTTGGAAGATTAGTAGGAACTTTTTTATCTGGACTATCATATCAAATGGGTGGATTTTATTTTTGCTTATTCTTAACTTCAATATTTCTTTTTTTTAATAGATTAAGTCTAAATAAAATAACCATTAAATAATTATAAATGTTTTAAAATTATTGGCTGACTGATTTGACTTGAATTATAAATAGCTTCTAAAATGGCTATATTTTGGTATTTTTCTATATCAGAAAAAAGATATGGAACCTTACCTTTAGCTGCATCAACAAAATGATGAATATTTTTGGAAACTGTATCAGTCCACTCAAAAGTTTTATCAATAGTGTTACCGTCATTCATGGTAATTTTTAAAGTTGATGGGCCAGGCGTATCAGGATGAGAACTATCAACTAATTCAGCCCAACCATTTTCTCCCCATATTGTTACTCTTTGATAATGAGGCGTTTTTAAAATAGCAGTAATTTGTGTATTTAAACCAGTTTCATGAATTAAACTTGCTGTAACTACATCACCAGTTTTATATTTTAACGCTCTATGAGATGTATTAGCAAACACTGTTTTAACTGAACCAAACAACCAAATCATAAGATCTGTAAGATGAACGCCCATGCCAGTCATACCAGCAGCAGGTGCCGTTTCTGGCCTTGTTCGCCAATTATCTAATGTTAAATTTGCAAGTTTATCATGACTAAAATGAGCTTCAGCGTACATTACTATTCCTAAACTATCATTGCTGACTAATTCATGAAGCTTTTGCCATCCTGTTTCAAATCTTCTTTCATGCCCAACACCTAAAATAACATTATTTTTTTTACAAGCTTCTATCATTGCAGAGACTTCAGAAGATTGAAGTGATAAAGGTTTTTCACAAAAAACGTGTATTCCTAGATTTGCGGCTTTTATGGTTTGATCCATATGAAATATGTTTGGAGTACAAAGAATAATTCCATCAATTTTATTGTTATTAATGGCTTCGTCAAAATCATTTAAAATATTTAGGTTCATAGATTTAGCTAGTTTTATTGCATCTTCGTCAGGCTTAGGGTCAATAATATAAGAAATATCAATAGTTTTCGACATTGATAATCTATCTATTATTACCTTACCCCACCAACCAAGGCCAGCAATAGCAATTTTAAAATCACTCATATATCTCTCACTTAGATAGATGGAATGACTTGGTCATTTTGAGGCACAAGCCAACCTTTTTGAACAGCAGGCCTATCAATCATTTCTTTATACCATCTTGCTACATTCGGAAAATCATTCAAATCAATTTCTTGCCAATCAAACCTTGCGGTCCAAGGCCAAATTGATATGTCTGCAATGCTATATTCTTTTCCAGAAATATATTGATTTTTGTTTAAACGTTTATCCATAACACCATATAATCGTCTTGCTTCTTTAGAATACCTTTCTTCAGCATATTCTGACTTACCTTTATTATACTTTACAAAATGATGAACTTGTCCAAACATTGGCCCTACTCCGCCCATCTGCCACATTAACCATTCTATAGTTCTATAATATTCATCTCTATTAGATTTATTAATTAACTTTCCAGTCTTTTCAGCTAAATACATTAATATAGCTCCAGATTCAAAAAGTGAAAAATTATTATTATCTTTATCAACAATTGCTGGGATTCTGTTATTAGGAGACATCTCTAAGAAATGCGGTTGAAATTGCTCATCTTTTGATATGTTTATAGGAAAAACTGTATAATCCAAACCTATCTCTTCTAGCATTATAGATACTTTTCTTCCATTTGGTGTTTGCCAAGTATACAAATCTATCATTATTTAACCCTCAAATTATTTTATTTTTATAATGTTATTACAATAGCACCTTTTGTTTTTCGTCCTTCTAATAGATTATGTGCTTCAACAATATTTTCTATTGGCATTTTATCATGAATAGCCACCTTCAACCTTCCATCTGCAACACGACTATAAAGCTCAAGAGATGCTTTATTATATTCATCCCTATTTGCAATATATGAAAATAAAGTTGGCCTTGTAACAAATAAAGAACCTTTTGCAGAAAGCAAACCTAAATTAAAATCTACAATTGGACCTGATGCTTGACCAAATAAAGCCCATAAACCTCTTGGCTTTAAACAATCCATAGAACCGGGGAAAACAGACTTAGCAACGCTATCATATACAACATCACATTTTTGATTATTAGTTATCTTCATAACTTCGCTTACAAAATCTTTATCATTGTAATCAATAACGTGATGATAGCCTGCTTTCTTAGCAGCTTCAGCTTTTTCGGGGCCACCGACTGTTCCTATCATTGTTGCACCAATTTCGCTACCCCATTGACCCATTAATTGCCCAACACCTCCAGCAGCGGCATGAACTAATGCAGTCATACCACTCTTTAAATCAAAAGTTAGATGTAATAAGTAATGAGCAGTCAAACCTTTTAGAGTACATGCGACTACGTCAAAATCATTCACATCAACTTTAATTTGAACAGCATGTACTGCATTTATTAAAGCGTATTCAGCATATGCTCCTACTGGAGTGACATAAGAAACTTTATCACCCTCTTTTAATTCCACAACATTAGATCCTACTGCATGAACGAAACCAACACCCTCAGACCCTGGAATTTTAATTTTTTCTTGATTTGGCCAAGGATAAAGACCACTACGAAAATATGTATCTAAATAATTAAGACCTATAGCTTTATTTTTAACAACAATTTGTCCTGGTCCTGGAGAAGGAATTTCAGCCTCTATAAGTCTCATATTTTCAGCTTTGCCGAATTCTGTAAGTTCTATTACTCTTTGTTTCATTTGGACCCCCATTAAATAAATTAGATATTTAAAAATAAATATTTTTATAATTATATAACATTTAATTAATTATTTTATCAATAATTTATAACTATTCCACTTGTAAAATACGTAATTTTTTATTATCTAAGTGATATCGGTTTCATATCAGGAGTATTTAATGACACTAATATTATCAGAACTACCTTATTCACATGATGCTTTATCAGCAAATGGAATGAGTAAAGAAACAATGGAATATCATCACGATATTCACCATAAAGCATATGTGGATAATGGTAATAATTTACTAAAAGATACAGGTTGGGAAAATAAAACTCTTGAAGAGATTATTTTAGGTACATACGATGCAAATAGTATAGCTCAAAATGGTATTTTTAATAATGTTTCTCAACACTGGAATCATGAGCAATTTTGGCAAATGATGAGTCCTTCTAAAGTTAACATGCCTAGTGAACTTGAAAAAGCATTGAGTACTTCTTTCGGAAGTGTTGACAAATTTAAAGAGTTATTTTCTGCAGCGGGCGCTACTCAATTCGGTTCTGGATGGTGTTGGTTAGTAAAAGATAAAGATAATAGTCTCAAAATTACAAAAACCGAAAATGGTGTTAATCCAATCTGCTTTGGTCAAACCACTCTTTTGGGCTGTGACGTTTGGGAGCATTCTTATTATATTGATTTTAGAAACAAAAGACCGGTTTACTTAAAAAATTTCTTAGATAATTTAGTTAATTGGGAATATGTAGCATCTAAGCTCTAATTACTTTAATTATAGAGAAGTGTTTTATAAAATATTTCTCTATAATTTTTTCATTACAATATCAAAATTTAAATGAAAACATTTCTTATTCGAGTCTTTTTCTTTTTTATATATAAGTTTTCTAATTAAACTTTTTTTAACTGCGAATACAGTATCTGACTGAAGATATTTATCTCCATCAATAAAAACATGAGTAACCAAATCAACGTAACCATCAGCTTTTACCATAAAATGAATATGTGCTGGTCTAAATGGATGCCTATCAAGTTTGTTTAACAAAGTACCTACAGGACCATCAACAGGAATAGGATAATATTTAGGCTTAACAGTTCTAAAAAGATAAGAGCCATTTTCTAAAGATTGTAAAGTAGCTCTCAAATCAACAATTTCATTACCTTTTTGAACGTCGTATAAACCATCAGGCCCTGATTGCCAAACTTCTAATGAAGCCCCGGCGATTAATTTATTATTAACGTCTGTAACTTTACCTGAAACTATACAATTTTCACCAACAACATTCTTGGCAATATTATCTCCATTATTTAAATTTGGAGATGGAGTATGAAAAGGACCTAAGACTGTACTTTCTGTTTCGTTTTTAGACTTTCTATTGTTTATTGAATCTAATAACATCGACACTCCTAAAACGTCTGAAAGAAGTATAAATTCTTGACGTCTATCGTTACATTTTTGACCTGTACTAGTTAAGAACGTTATAGCTTGCATCCATTCTTCTTCAGAAGGCTCAACTTCTTTAACTACTTGATGTAAGTGAGTAATTATAGAGTTCATAATTGTTTTTAAACGATCATCATTAATATTAGAAAAGCTTTCTAATACTGCTTCTGTTGCATTATACTCATTAAAATCCATAAATTTCTCCAAAAAATTTTAATTATATAAATATTTAATATATAACTCTAACTAATAAGTTATTAAAAACTAGAATTAATTTCGATTAAAACTTAATAAGGAAATGTCTTTTGTCATATTTAATGCCTCATAGTCCAAAAAATAAAATTTTTCAAAATAA
>CAZWGZ010000102.1:0-6151 GCA_964633395.1 uncultured Rhodobacterales bacterium | reverse complement strand
CCAGCTTGCTTTCCCATTTCATCCCAAGTTTTAGTTACCTTTGCAACGCCTATAGTCCATATTTTCAATGGGTCAGCAGCAAATGCTTCCATTGCTATAGATTGACTAAAAGTCGTAGCAGCAGCAACTAGAGCACTGTTTTTTAAAAAATCGCGTCTTGTTTTCAACATTATTAATTACCCCATTATTAAAAATAAAAATATAGTATATTAGTTTAAAAAATACTAGGATTTATATGATCATTTTATACTTTGAATTGTAAAGAATTTTTTTATTTAAGAACTTAACATGGTAATTGATGAACTTTTAAAACATTTAACTAAAAAACCAACACATGATAGTTTTTTAAAAGCTAGAGTTTCAATAATTGATTGGATTGGTTATTCAATAGCGGGAACAAAAACTAAGCAAGCAAAGCCTTTCTTAAATATTCAAAAAATACTTCCCAAAGGCAGTTCTTTAAATTTATTTAGTAAAAATAAACTTAACTTTTTTGATAGTACGTTTATCAATGCCGCAGTTGGTAACATTCTAGAATTAGATGATGTTCATAGAACTTCTATTATTCATCCAGGTGACACTGTTATACCAGCAGCAATAGCGGCTGCATCATACAAAAAAGTAAGTCCATACAAATTTCTACAAGCTATCGTTAGTGGATATGAAGCTTCAATTAGAATGGGGATATGCCTAGGTAAAGAACATTATAAATATTTTTATTCTAGTGCTACATGTGGCGTTTACGGAGCAACAACTGCTGCAAGTATGATATTAAACCATGACACATCAGAATCTAATATAAACAAAAAATTAAACACTAGCATTCAACTTAGTACAATGACTTCAAGTGGAGTTTGGCAATGCAGAGAAGGTCTAGGCGAAGCTAAACAATATGCGCTAGCAAATGCAGCAAGATCTGGTATTACTGCAGCTTTTTTAGCTCAGAATGGAGCAAAAGCTCCTGATAATATGATTGAAGGACAAATGGGTTTTTTAAAGGCGTATACAAATCAAATAGATTATCAAAATTTAATTAGAAATAATAAAACTTATTTTATAAATGAAGTAAGTAATAAACCATGGCCTGCTTGTAGACATAGTCATCCTGTTATTGGAACCTCTCTTGAATTAGTTAAATATATGAAAGAAAATAATCAAATCATTGATAATGTAAGCAGCATTGAAATTCAGACTTATAAAGTAGCAATTGATTTTTGTGATAAAATTAATCCAACTAATAGAACTGAGGGTAAGTTTTCTTTACAACATTGTTGTGCAATAAGTTTAATGTTTAACGAAATTAAAGAAGATTATTTTAACCAAGAATTTATAAATAATCCTAATGTTCAAATAATTAGAAATAAAGTTAAAGTTAAAGAAAATTTTAAAATGTCATCGTCATTTCCTAATGAATATTCAGTTTCAATAAAGTTAAATTTCACTAATGGCTTTCATTTTGAAATAACTAACAAACATGCAAAGGGCGACCCTGAAAACTCTATGTCTGAAAATGAAATTTGTGAAAAAACATTTGCATTACTTGAAAATGCAAGTGTAAATATGAATGATGCTAAAATCCTAATTGATAAAATTTTAAAAACTGATATTTCACAAGATGATTATAAATCAGATATATGCTGGTTTAATGATCTTCAAAATATTATTCCAAATTAATTAACTAAGAGGAGCTCAAATGTTAAAAGAAGCGGTTGAATTTTCTAAATTAAATATTGAAGATGGTTGGGAACTTGCTCCTGGTGCAGGACCAGGGATAGAAATGAAAATGTTGTCTGGAAGTTTAGATGAAGTTAATAAAATTGGCGTTAGAACAAGGTTAATTAGGTTTTTACCAGGTTCATTTAATACGGAAGTATTTGTCCATGATTATTGGGAAGAAGTTTATATGATTTCAGGGTCTATAACACTAGGTAATGAAAAAATTGGAAAAATAACCACATCAAATCCTGCATACACTTGCAGACCTCCAGGGACAAATCATGGCCCTTTCAGATCAGACGAAGGCTGTCTTTTTTTAGAGATTCAATATTATAATAATGATTGATATAATAAAATCATAACTTTAGGTAAAAAATTGACTTTCTCTAATGAAACTAAAGGGATGCTTATTGGATTAATTGGCATTTCTATGTTTAGTTTAACACTTCCATTTACACAAATGGCTGTAAAAGAAATGAGCCCGTTTTTTGTTGCATTTAGTAGAGCTACAATAGCTGGCTTTTGTGCATTAATCTTATTGATATTGGGCAAATATAAATTGCCAACTAAAAATCAAATTATAAGATTAATTATTATTGCAATAGGAATTGTATATGGATTTCCTATTTTTACTTCTATGGCTATGACTACACTCCCATCAAGTCATAGTGGTATAGTATTAGGGATTTTACCCTTAACAATGTCTGTATTGGCAGCAATTAGATATAATGAAAAAGCTTCACTGGCCTATTGGATTACTTCAATAATTGGAGCTTCTTTAGTTGTAACATATGCATTTATTGATAATAATGGTTTTTTAATAAAAGAAGACCTTTGGCTTTTATTTGCAATATTATTTGTTTCAATTGGGTATTCTGAAGGAGGAAACTTATCAAAAGAGATGGGATCTATTGCAGTAGTTAGTTGGGCTTTAGTTATAACATTACCAATCAATATAATTGCTACTTATTTTTTTTATGAAACAAGTTTTTCTTCAGTTTCTTTTCAAGCTTTAATTTCATTGTCATATGTAGGATTGTTTTCAATGTATATTGGTTTCTTTTTTTGGTACAAAGGAATAGCAATAGGTGGTATTTCTAGAGTAGGTCAGGTGCAATTAATACAACCATTTTTAACGATTTTTGCGGCTTTTTTTCTTACAAATGAAAAAATTACATTCTTAAATATCTTATTTGCCTTAATGGTTCTAGTTGTAATAATTGTTGGAAAAAAGACAAAAATTCAGATTACATAAGTATTTTATTAAAACAAAAGTTATTGATTTAAAAAATGAAATTAGATTACAAACAAATTTTAGATAATAAGTTATCCATTAATAGTTATTTATGGCCAAAAGAACTTGCTCCTTACAAATTTATAGAATTAATAGTGAAGTCAAAAATTAATAATGTTGGATTAAACACTGATTTTATTGAAAGTTATGGGATTGAAAAACTTAAAGAAGAATTAAAATTAAATAATATAAATGTTACTAGCCTCAATTCAGTTGGCTACTTTACAGACCCAAAATATTATAATCAGAATGAAAAAATTTTAAATTATGCAAAAATATTAAACCCTGAATTAATATGTATTATTACAGGAGGAATAAATGGTGGCCCCAATCCATTAAGCAATGAATACATAGTTAATAATAGTAATTTAAAAATCTTAGAAGTAAGAAAAGAAAGTAAAATTAAAATAAAAAAACTATTTGAAATGGCCAATCAATTAAATTTAAAACTAGGGTTGGAACCTATTGGTAGCTGGGAGATATTAAAAAAGGGACATTTTAATACAATATCAAGTTGCTTGAAATTAATTAATAACAGTGACCATAATCTAATAATTGACTTATATCACAGTTTTTCAGACATAGACTTAGACAATTTCTTAAAAAACTCTAAAAAACTAGGTTTGTTTCAATTCTCTAATGTTAAATTTGATAGTTATGACAGGCCGTTTGGAAGAGAAGATATTAATTATCCTTCAAAACCAAACGAACTAAACATTTCTAAATATCTAAAATATATTTTTAATAGAAAAGATAATGTAAAAGTTGAATTTGAAGTGTTTCCTAGAGATATTCAGAACAAAGATCCTAAGTTAATGATCAGTAGTTTAAAAGAAAAAATCTTAAAATTATTATAAATTATTTATTTAAAAAATTAAGAGGTAACCCAGGCCTATCCCAATTTACTTCTATTAAAAGACCTTCATAAGAAGCTGTTATGTAAGCCTTTTTTAAATTTTTTGATCCAAAGCAAATATTTGTAATATATGGATCATTAAACTTAATAAACTCTAAAACTTCACCATTAGGACTTATAATTGATATTCCTCCGTCTATGAGAGTTGCTACACATATATTACCCCCTGCTTCAACAGCAAGAGAGTCGAATCTTTTCATTCCACCATTTGTATTTAAAAGTTTTCCTCCATTAGTTGAAAGAGGGAAAGGAATTTTTTCAACTTTACCTTCACTTATAATATTATAACTATAAAGTTTTCCTCCCTCGGTCTCAGCTACATAAAGTATTTTTTCATCAGGAGATAGACCAATGCCATTAGGAGTTAAGAATGGCTGAATAACTTCTTTTATTTCTGAACCATCGGCTTTAGCCCAATAAACAGCACCTCTATCCATATCTCTATGACGAACTTTACCTAAATCTGTAAACCAAAAATTACCATGCATATCAAATACAATATCATTAGGACCTTTCAAAGTAATTCCATTACATTCAGTATATAAAGTAATAAATTTTCCTGTACTTAAATCAATTTTTTGAATGCTTCCTCCAATATACTCATTAGCTTGAAGTATGGGTCTCATACCAGCCCCATCTTCGGATATTTCCCATTCAAAGCCACCATTATTACAAATATAACAATACCCATCAGGGCCTATAGCCGCACCATTAGGACCACCATCTAGATGAGATACCACGTTAATATTACCAGAAGCATCTACTCTAGTTAGAGTTCCTCTAGCTATTTCAACTAGTAAAACCGAACCATCATTCATATAAATAGGCCCTTCTGGGAATTTCAATCCACTTGCTATAATATTATATTCTTTTTCAATAATATTCATATAAACCCCATTAATATTAAATTTTAGCATATCTTATTTGTGGAACTATCCAGAATAATAAAGCACCCAAAAATGTAAATATACTGCATAAAATGAAACCAGAATTATAATCACCAGTCAAATCAAAAAATAAACCAGCTAAAAAAGCTCCAATAGCTGCACCTAAACCTTGACCCAGATTAGAAGCGCCATATATTGATGCTAAGCCTTTGCCTGAAAATATTTCTGCCATTAAAGTGGTTATAATTGGACCTCTTGCCCCAGCTGACAAGCCAAAACCAACTATAAAAATAATTAAAAGTATATTACTTTGGTGTATTTGTAATAAAGCTAATGCAATTATACCAATAAAGCTTAATCCATAACTAAAAGTTGCAACTAAATGCCTTGGCCATCTATCTGCTGCAAAGCCAGTAATAGCCATGCCAGCAAAGCTTAATATACCAGCTGCTCCAAAAGAGAAAGCTGCTTCAACTTCCGTAAAACCAATATAAATCAAATAGGCAACAATTTGAAGTGATATACCAAAAATACCAATTGCTGTGAAACCAAAAATAAAAAAGAATCCCCAAAAAACATTAGTTTTGAGAGCTTCTTTTAAAGAAACTCCTCCCGAAAGTTTTCCATTAAAAGATTTTCTTGGGTTGTCATTTGCACCTTTTGATATTATGCCCCAAGGAAGTAAAGAAGCTAAAATAAATAAAAATAAAAACATTAAAGCTGCATAACCATATGACAGTTGCCATCCAAATTTTACAATTGATAATTGAGATAAAGGGGCAAGTATTAAAACGCCTAACCCCTGCCCTGCATAAGCAATAGATAAAGCAGAACCTAAGTTCTTATTAAACCATCTTGAAATTAAACTTTGAGCAGGCACAACACCAACCATAGATGCGCCTACCCCTCCAAGAAAGCTTAATATTAAATAAAATTGCCAAATAGCGTTTAAATATCCTGAAAGACCGTAAGCAATTGTAAGCAGTCCCATTCCAAACATATAATTAAATCTAGGACCAAATTTATCAAATAAAATTCCAGAAATAAGAGACCCTATCCCTAAGCTGAGCATATAAAAAGAGTAAATTGAAGCAACTTCAGCCCTATCCCATGAAAAGTATGAACTTAAAGGTAATAGAAAAACACCAAAGCTCTCTCCCATACCTCTACTTAAAGCAGTCATCATTAAACAATAAACTAAGATAGAGATTGGTATTATTATGCTAAAATAAATTTTACTTCTTGAAGCTGGATTAAACAAAGATATCTCACAAAAGTTAAAAGAAAATATATGTATTAAACTATTTAACAAGTTATATTTTTAAGTATACTTTATAA
>CAZWGZ010000101.1:0-6215 GCA_964633395.1 uncultured Rhodobacterales bacterium | reverse complement strand
GTTCCTGAAGTGTTATTATCAGGAGATCATAAAAAAATAAAAGAATGGAAAATTAAGAAGGCAGAAGAAATTACAAAATTAAAAAGGCCAGACTTGTGGTCTAAATATATAAAATCTTAACTGGATAAAAAATTATTAATTTGTTATGTGTATATTACACGAAAGGATACTGATATGAATATTATTGATAAAATAGAAAAAGAGCAGATGGATAAAATCTCTTCAGACAGAACTCTTCCTGAATTTGGAGCTGGTGATACTATTAAAGTGGATGTAAAAATAGTTGAAGGTGATAAAGAAAGAGTTCAAGCGTTTGAGGGATTGTGTATTGCTCGAAGTGGTGGCGGTATTAATGAAAACTTTACTGTTAGAAAAATTTCATATGGTGAAGGAGTAGAAAGAGTGTTTCCAATTTTTTCTCCTAAAATTGCAGGGATAACTGTACTTAAAAGAGGTAAAGTTAGAAGAGCTAAGTTATACTACTTGAGAGAGTTAAGAGGAAAATCAGCTCGTATTGTTGAAAAAATTCAAGTTTCAAAGAAAAATAGCAAAGTTGTAGCAGAAAAACCAAAGGCTACTGAAGAAATACAATCATAATGTATATAGTATAAATTTGATAAACTAATATTTATAAAATGATTGAAAATTATTTTTTATTTTAATTTGAAAATTAAGAGGGAAATAAAATGAAGCCTAGGACACTTTTTGATAAAATTTGGGACTATCATCTTATAAATACTCAAGAGGATGGTGCTTCTCTTATATATATTGATAGACACTTAGTTCACGAAGTAACGAGCCCTCAAGCATTTGAAGGTCTAAGGCTTTCTGGAAGAGTAGTCAATTCTCCTAAGAGAACTCTTGCAGTCGCAGATCACAATGTACCTACAACTGATAGAGCTGGAGGTATAGAAGAAGAAGAGTCTAGAATCCAAGTTGAAGCCTTAGATAATAATGTTGCTGAATTTGGAATACCATATTTTAATATGATGGATGCTAGACAAGGTATAGTTCATGTAATAGGTCCTGAGCAAGGCTTTACCCAACCAGGAATGACAATAGTTTGTGGAGATAGTCATACAGCAACACACGGTGCATTTGGTGCGCTTGCATTTGGAATTGGAACATCTGAAGTTGAACACGTTTTAGCAACACAGACTTTAATACAAAAACCTGCAAAAAATATGTTAATAAATGTAGAAGGTGAACTTCAAACTGGAGTTTCTTCTAAAGATTTAGTGCTTGCAATAATAGGTAAGATAGGAACAGCTGGTGGAACAGGTCATGTTATAGAATATTCAGGTGATGCAATTAAAAAGCTATCTATGGAAGCTCGTATGACAGTTTGTAATATGTCTATAGAGGCAGGTGCAAGGGCTGGAATGATTGCTCCAGACGAAATTACATTTGAATATTTGAGTGGAAGACCAATGTCACCAAAAGGAAAAGAATGGGATCTTGCAGTAAAATGGTGGAAGTCATTACCTAGTGACGAAAATGCTTTTTACGATAAAAAAGTAACAATAAACGCTAGTGAAATTAAACCAACAATAACATGGGGAACTAGTCCTGAAGATGTCGTTTCAATTGATGGCTTTATTCCTGATCCAGCTAAAATAAAAGATGATGATACTCGTGAAAAAGTTATAAGGTCACTTGAATATATGGGTTTAAGTGGTGGTCAAAAAATTTCTGAAGTTGAAATTAATACAGTTTTTATTGGATCTTGTACCAATTCACGAATTGAAGACCTTAGAGCTGCAGCAGGAATTATTAAAGGCCAAAAAGTTAAGCAAGGAATACGCGCTTTGGTTGTTCCTGGATCAGGTCTTGTGAAAACTCAAGCTGAAGAAGAGGGTTTAAACATAATGTTTTTGGAAGCAGGCTTCGAATGGAGAGAGCCAGGCTGTTCTATGTGTTTGGCTATGAATGATGACAAGCTTCAGCCAGGTGAAAGATGTGCAAGCACATCAAATAGAAATTTTGAAGGCAGACAAGGCAAAGGTGGTAGGACACATCTAGTTAGCCCTGAAATTGCAGCAGCATCTGCCTTAACTGGAAAACTAACAGATTCTAATAATATAAATTAAATTTTTCGAAAAGGGTTAACAATGGAAAAATTTATTAATTTAAAAGGTATAGCAGCTCCTTTTAATTTTATTAATATAGATACGGATAAAATAATACCTAAACAGTTTTTAAAAACTATTAAGAGGACAGGCTTGGGTAAACATTTATTCGATGAAATGAGATTTAATGATGATGGGTCTGAAAAAGATAATTTTATTTTAAATAAAAAGCCATACAGATCAAGTAATATAATTGTTGCTGGAGATAACTTTGGTTGTGGCTCAAGTAGAGAGCATGCTCCATGGGCATTGTCAGATTTTGGTATAAAATGTATTATTTCAACTTCCTTTGCTGATATATTTTATAATAATTCTTTTAAGAATGGACTACTTCCCATTCAAGTTACTGCAGATCAAAGAGAAGCGCTTATGGCGGACGCTAAAGATGTAGAAAATCCGGAACTAGAAATAGATTTGCCATCTCAAGAAATAAGAAGGCCAAATGGATCAATTATTAAGTTTGAAATAGATCCATTTAGAAAAAAATGTTTATTAGAAGGCTTAGATGATATTGCAATCACTCTAGAAAAATCTAAAAAGATTGAGGATTTTGAATTAAAAATGGAATCTGAACGTCCTTGGTTATAATCAATTTTAAAGAATAGGAAATAACAATGTCATCTAATAGAACATTAATGATTTTGCCTGGTGATGGAGTTGGCCCTGAAGTTGTGAAGGAAACATTAAGAGTAGTTGACTGGCTAGCCAAAAATAAAAATATTAGTTTTAATATAAAAGAAGGTTTAGTGGGTGGTGCATCATATGATAAATTTGGCACGCCTATAACCGATGAAACATTAGCAGACGCTATGGATGCAGATGCTATTTTATTTGGAGCAGTGGGTGGTCCAAAATACGACAAAGTTGATTTTGAAAAGAGACCAGAGAATGGTTTACTAAGATTAAGAAAAGAGATGGACTTATTTGCTAATCTCAGGCCTGCAATGGTTTTCCCTTCTTTAGTGGACGCTTCATCACTTAAGTCAGAAATAATTTTAGGATTAGATCTTTTAATATTAAGAGAACTTACTGGGGGTATTTATTTTGCTGAACCAAGAGGGATTGAAGATATTGGTGGTGGAATAAAAAAAGGATATGATACTAACTTATATACTACTCCAGAAATTGAGAGAATTGGTCGAGTTGCATTTGATTTAGCAAAAGCAAGAAGTGGAAAAGTTACTTCAGTGGAAAAAGCTAATGTTATGATGTCAGGAGTTTTATGGCGCGAAGTAATGACTAATCTTCATAAAAATGAAGGTGATGGAATAGAAATGCATCATATGTATGCTGATAATTGTGCAATGCAATTAGTAAAAGAACCTAAACAATTTGATGTTATAGTGACTGATAATTTATTTGGAGACATCTTATCTGATTGCGCTGCTATGTTAACTGGTTCTTTAGGTATGCTTCCATCTGCTAGTTTAGGGTCTGTTGATAAAAATACTGGAAAAAGATTTGCAATGTATGAGCCCGTTCATGGTTCTGCTCCAGATATTGCTGGAAAAGGTTTAGCTAATCCCCTAGCGGAATTATTAAGTTTATCTATGATGTTACGTTACTCTTTTGATATGAAAGACGAAGCAGATTTAATAGATAAGGCTGTATCTCAAGCATTAGATGCTGGTCCAAGAACTGCAGATATAATGGCTCAAGGTAGAGAAAAAGTTGGTACAAAAGGTATGATGGATATAGTTTTACGAAAATTAGAGGAATTAACAAATTAAATGACTTATAATATTGCGGTAGTAGGCGCGACAGGAGCAGTCGGAAGAGAAATGCTTCAAACGTTATCAGAAAGAAATTTTCCGATTAATAATATTTATGCATTGGCTTCAAAGGCTTCTATAGGAAGGGAAGTATCTTTTGGTGATGATAAAATATTAAAAGTTCTTCCCCTAGATGAATTTGATTTCGAAAAAGTAGATATAGCTCTTTTTTCTGTTGGCTCAGACATAGCAAAAAAATTCGCACCAATTGCAGGAAAAAAGGGTTGCATAGTTATTGATAACTCTTCTTGTTTTAGAATGGATAAAGATGTTCCTCTAATAGTTCCTGAGGTTAATCCAGACGCTGTTAAGGGATTTAATAAAAAAAATATTATTGCTAACCCTAATTGCTCAACTATTCAGTTAGTTGTCGCTTTGAAGCCAATTCATGATAATTTTAAAATAAATAGAGTTGTTGTTTCTACTTATCAAGCAGTTTCAGGGGCTGGTAAGCCAGCAATGGATGAATTGTTTACTCAAACAAAAGGAGTTTTTGTTAATGATCAAGCTACGCCAGAACATTTTACAAAAAAGATAGCGTTTAATGTAATACCACACATAGATGATTTCATGGATGATGGGTTTACTAAAGAAGAATGGAAGATGCGAGTTGAGACAAAAAAAATATTAGATCCAAATATTAATTTAGTTGCTCAATGCGTAAGAGTTCCAGTATTTATTGGTCATAGTGAAGCAGTTTTTTTAGAATGTGAAAAAGATATAAGTGTAACAAAAGTTAGAAGTTTACTAAGAGAAGCTGATGGTGTCACTGTTATAGATCACAGGGCAGATGAAGGTTATGTAACTCCTATTGAAGTCGCTGGTGAAGACGATGTTTATATAAGTCGAATAAGAAAAGATCCATCTGTAAAAAATGGTATAATTTTTTGGTGCGTTGGAGATAATCTTAGAAAAGGAGCGGCATTAAATACAGTCCAGATAGCAGAATTATTAGTAAGTCAAAAACTAAAAGGAACTAAGTTATAATGCGAGAATTATATAATATTACTCCCCAAATTTAATGGATGCCATTTGGATTTTAGCAGCAATTTTTGCAGCAGCTTGCCAAACTGCTAGATCTGCATTTCAAAAAAACATGATACCAAGATTAGGAGATTACGGTGCTGCCTACATAAGATTTTGTTACGCTTTGCCTTTCACTTCCTTAATTTGGCTTGTTTGGATTTATTATTCAGGGCATCCCATACCTGATTTAACAACCTATACCATTATACTTTGTTGCCTAGGTTCAATTTTTCAGATCCTTTTCACTTATGTTTTAATGCAAGTATTCTCTCATAAGAGTTTTGCAGCAGGAATTGGTTTTTCAAAAACAGAAGTAATATTAATAGCCTTTTTGGAAGTAATAATATTAAACGTAGTATTTTCATTACCTTTGATCTTAGGGATTTTACTTGGCGTAATTTCTGTTTTATTTTTATCTTTTGCCAAAAAAGCTGAAACAGTATTAGGAACATTTAAATATTTATTTAATTCAATGATGTCTATGGGAACCTTAATAGGACTTTTATCCGGATTACTCTTAGCAGCCTCTGTTGTTACGTTTAGAATGGCTATTATTTCAGTTGATGCTCCATTATTAGATAAGTCCTTATATATTTCTTTTATAGCTATAGTATTTCAAACTATATTAGTGGGTTTATATTTATTCTTTTTTAAAAAAGAACAGTTTTTTGCTGTTTTCAAATATTGGAAACCTAGTTTGCCAGCAGGTATTTGTGGAACTGGGGCTACGTTTGGATGGTTTGTAGCATTTGGTCTTGCAACAGCTGCAGAGGTAAGAGCTGTAGGGCAAATTGAACTAATATTTTCAATTTTTGTATCACTGTTAGTATTTAAAGAAAAAATAAAAAGAACTGAGTTAATAGGAATATTGCTTCTTGGAGCGTCAATTCTAATAATAATTAATAATAAATTTTAATTTTTATTATTTAACATTTGAACTTTAATATTTTTCAGTTATTTATTAGAGTAGTAATAATTACTTAACTACAAAATCAAATCAAAGATGTATTATGAATAGACCAAGACCATTATCCCCGCATCTACAAATTTATAAACCACAAATCACTTCTATTCTTTCTATACTTCATAGAATGACAGGGGTATCTTTATCAATTGGAAGTTTAATAATAGTTTTATGGATAGTTTCACTTAGTTTAGGCGCTGAAAGTTATTCTTACTTTGTGAGTATTGCTAATCATTGGTTTGGCCATCTAGTTCTTATGGGGTTTTCTTTTGCTTTATATTATCATTTATCAAATGGTATAAGACATTTATTTTGGGATGCTGG
>CAZWGZ010000100.1:0-6264 GCA_964633395.1 uncultured Rhodobacterales bacterium | reverse complement strand
CTAGTCGAGCACATACTGCATTTGTTCTTCTAATTAAATCATCACCAATTTCTTCTAATTGCATTCTTGATGGCTTAGGAACTCTAACATTGATAAATTGAGAACCATCTTCATTTTTAGCTGGAAAACCATTTTGTTTAATACAATCTAAAACCAATTCTATATGTTCTTTATTATAGATCATTATTTCAATTTTCATTGGATCATCTGGAGATTCAACGTTACCTAAATCACCTATTCTTCTTTTTCTTCCAGTTATTACTATCTGAAGGCTTCTAAATACTTTAAGATTTGCATCTTCAGACTTTATTTCTGCTAAAGTTTCTGCAAATTCTTCAACAGCTACTTCTAAGTTAGCTGTAGCTTCAGTTGAATAGCCTTCAACATTTTCATTGTTTCTTTCTTCTGCCATATCAACACCTAAATATTTTAGATAAAATTAATACTTTTATTATATCAATACTTTATTTCAATTTCAATTCTTCTATTTTTAGCTCTTCCTTTAGCTGAATCATTTTGTTCTAATGGTTTTGTTTCTCCAAAACTGATTGCTTTTAATTTTTCCATTGGAATAGTATTTGCTTTAGATAATTCCTGCACAACACTAGACGCTCTTGCTGCAGCCAAATCCCAATTATCACGATACTTACCTCCAAATATTAATGGCACATCATCTGTATGGCCTGAAACATTAACTTGCCCAGCTCCCTTCCCACTAACTTTTGCAATTTTTTGCATTATAGCTTTAGCTTGTTTTGTTAGTCTTGCAGACCCTGAACCAAAAGCACCAGCTGAACCAACAGTTACAACAACTCTGTCTTTTTCTCTTTGTATTTCTGCTAGCCCTTGTCCTATTTCTTGTTTGAGGGCTACTCGAAGTTGATCTTCACTAAATTCAGCTTTTTTAGATTTTGCTTTATTTGAAGCGCTATCTTTTGAACTTTGTGATTTGAGCTCATTTACTTGCTCTTTAAGGGACTTATTTTCAGCAACGGCTGAAGCCATAGATTTAATATTTTGGTCAACTCCTCCAATTAATACGTCAGTATCAGTTGCTCCTGTTTGTTCTCTTGCTACTTCTACGGCATCTAACGTTTCTTTAATTAACTTTGAAACTTGTTCACTAGTTTTATTCTCTGTTTCTACACTAACTAAAACTTTATCACCTGCTATTTCAACCTTGACATCATTGGAAGAGACATTATTTATAATTTCGTTTGCTAATTCTTTTGCATCTAAATTTTCTTTTGAGTTACTTTTTGTACTATCACCTTCCGTAATTTCAGATTTTAAATCTAAATTTTTTTGCTCAGCTTCAGACGTTTGTTGCTTCATATTGTTGACTACGGATGGCGCAGGAGAGGGGCTAAAGTTTAAAGATAGGACGGTAGTACCTTTTGGTTGTTCAACAACTGGAATAACCTTTTGAACACCAAAAGCATTTTTTAAGCTACCACTGATTTGTTTAAATTTAGGAACATTAAATTCAGCAAATGATAAAATTAAAACAAAGAATGCCATCAGCAAAGTCGCCATATCTGCAAATGTTGCCATCCATGCAGGCGCTCCTGGAGGTGGACATTTAGGACATTCTTCCTCTTCTTCTTCATCTTCTATTACTTGAGCTTCAGCCATTAAAATCTCCTAATTAAATTCTTCAGATTAAGCTGCTGCTTCTTCAATTTTAGCTTGTATTTTTGGAGGTAAGTTAGCAACAAGTTGATCTGTGATATTTCTTGGACTTTCTCCTCTTGAAATAAACTTTAGTCCCATGACCACCATTTCACGATATAGCACTTCATGAGTTGAATAGCCTTCTAACTTTGTTACTATTGGCATAAAAATAGTATTAGCTATCATTGCTCCATAAAGAGTGGTTAATAATGCTACGGCCATCGCTGGACCAATCGCTTTTGGATCGGCCATGTTACCCAACATCGCAACTAATCCAATTAAGGTTCCTATCATTCCCATTGCGGGGGCAATATCAACCCAAGCTTGAAATACTCCTGTCATATCCTCGTGACGAGCTTTCATAGATTTAATCTCTCGATTAAGTTGATCAGTTAATTTTGTTTCATCTGCTCCGTCAACAAGCATTTGCAACCCTTTTTCAAAAAACTTGTCTGGGACTTCTTGTCCTTCAAGAGCCATCATTCCATCTTTCCTTGCCATTCCGGCTAACTCAGTTAGCCTTAATACTAATTCATCATGTTTTTTAGCACCAGGCATGAAAACTTTTACTAAAGTTCCGAATGAAGATAAAAAAACAGGTAAGGTAGATCTGTACATAACTGCAAAGAAAGTGCCTCCTATAACAATTAACATAGATGGAGTATCCACAAACATTCCTAATCCACCGGATGAAATCATTGCACCTGCTATCATGCCTAGAGTACCTATGATACCAATTAAAGAAGCTATATCCATTTTTTTGCCTTTTATTTGTAAAGTAAATGATATTAGGCACAAAATCTGCAAGAATGAGACCAAAGTTAAATTAATACAAAAAAAATAACTAATAGAGGTTTTTTATGTCCAGTATTAAAAAAAATTCTTATAAATTTTATGTCTCATTTATAATATTATTTATTTATTCTAATTACAATAATATTTACGCAAGTGATTTTATTTCAAGAGGGTATTACGTAATTGACCTTAGTCAAAAAATTGAATGGCTAACTTGTCCTGTTGGCATGGTTTGGCAAGAAAAAAATTGTATTGGAAAAGCTTTAAAACTTAAATTTAGTGAGGTTGACATAGCTATTTTTGAAGCAGGGAAACAGTTAGGTGGTGTCTGGAGATTGCCAAATAGAGAAGAGTTAGAGAAATTAGTTTGCCAAAATTGTATAAATGGAAAAATTAATTCCAAAGTTTTTCCTAATACACCTCCTGAATCTTTCTGGACAAGTGAAATTAACTCATGGCAACCAAAGTTTATGTGGACTGTTAATTTTTTTACAGGTTATACCTTTGGAAGATTTCCTGGGTTTATACCTAATTTTGTTAGATTAGTTCGCGATAGAAAATAAATAATTAAGATCTTATTTTTCTGATAAATGTTTAATTAATTTTATAATAAACATTAAAAATCCTAGAGTTATTATAGTAAGAGCTGCATTCATTGGAGTTATGATTTGTAAATAATGCAGTTTGTCACTCTTTATAACTCCTAAAAGTAGAATAAATAGAACGCTCAACAAAAAAATACGAATTACTCTACAATTCTGACAAGTTCTTGGAGCAATATTTAAATTTGAAGATTTAATTGATTTATAAAAACGTTTCATTTTTAATTTCTCTACAAAAGCGAGGTCAATTATTTGACTTCAGAATAAAATAACACTTAATATTAAAAGCTAATATTAATGTTAAAACAATATTATAATAAACTAAACTCATTTATTTATAATATTAAGTAATTGTTTATTTTAGCTTTTTAACTATCAAACATTACTATCTTAAAATGTCATTAATTTGTTATTTTTTATTGTCAAATTAAGATTTTGATTTTAGCCAACTTAACTGTTTATCTCTAATTAATTAGTTATCAATATGAAACTTGGAGATTAAAATGAAACTAGGTCAACAGTTAAGAATAAAGCAAAGCCAGTCTTTAATTATGACTCCTCAATTACAGCAAGCAATAAAATTACTTCAGTTATCTAACGTTGAATTAGCTGAATTCATTGAAAATGCTAAACTAGAAAATCCTTTTCTTAAAGAAAAAGCGGATATAGTCGATAACAATAAAATTTTCGATGATAATAAAAGTACACCTGATATATGTGATAATTTAAATAATACAGTTGATCCTCTTAAAAATGAGAATATTACTGAGATGCAAAACACATTTGATAGTCATATTTCTTCAGATTTTAAAACAGAAAATAAAAATTTATACGAAAAGGAAGTTATTAATAGTGGCAATGCAATATCAGCTGGAGAAGTTATAGAAAAAACTTCACAAAATAAAGTTACTTTAAGAGACCATCTTATTAATCAAATTAATCTTGATTTTAAAAATAAAATTGAAAGAGCTATTGCTATTGGTATGATAGATTATTTGCATCCTAGTGGATGGTTTATAACTCCTATACTTGAAGTTGCTCAGGATTTAAATATAGATGAAAATTTAATTTCAAATACATTATCAAAACTTCAGAAATTAGAACCTTCTGGTATTTTTTCGAGAAATTTATCTGAGTGCCTTAAATTTCAATTAATAGAAAATAATCATTTTAATGAATCTTTTAAAATTCTTTTGGATAACCTTGATATGTTACCTGCTGGTAAAATAAAACAAGCAAGTAAATTATGCTTTGTTACAGAAGAAAAACTATTTGAAATGATAAAAATCATTAAGACATTAAACCCGAAGCCTGCTGAGAAATTTGTTCAGGACGATATTCTGATTGATCAACCAGATGTAGTAGTTTCTAAGACCCCAAAAGGTTGGAGAATTGATCTTAATGGATCGACGCTTCCAACGGTAACTTTAGATGAAGATTATATTGAAGAAATTAATAATTTTAGTTTAGATGAAAAAAGCATTGATTTTACTTCAGAGAAAATTGGAGAAGCTCGATGGTTAAAAAAGGCTGTAGAACAAAGAAATAAAACAATTCTAAGAGTTACATCTGAAATTGTTAAAAAACAAGTTGGTTTTTTCAAGCATGGTTTAAGTCATATGAAGCCAATGATATTAAAAGATATAGCAGATGCCATAGGGATGCATGAAAGCACAATTTCAAGAGTGACAAATGGTAAATTAATTTTAACTGAATGGGGAGCAATGTCATTAAAAAGTTTCTTTTCTGCATCTATAGCAAGTTCAGAAGAATCAGAAATGCATGCAGCTTCTGCAGTTAGAGAAACTATCAAAAAACTAATATCTAAAGAAATATCTGGAAAACCTCTAAGTGATGATAAGTTAGCTGGTATTTTAAGTAAAGAAGGGATGGATGTAGCACGTAGAACTGTTGCTAAATACAGAGATATGCTTAAGATTCCATCTAGTGCACAACGAAGAAGAACTTCTAGATTACAAAGATACGTAAATAATTAAATAGATCATTACTTTTTAATATTTCTAATGCCTTAATAATAAGGCTCTTAAAAGTTAGCTTAAAATAGAAGAATTATTTATTTTTTGTTTAGTATATATTTTAAAGGTATGTTGTTTTTTATTTTTTTTATCCCTTTGTTATCATAATAATCAATTTGGATGAAATAATCACTTAGATTAGAGAAAACATTAATAGCTTTTGAGTTTTCTATTTTTTTACTATTTATTAAATGCATGACTTTACTCCTTAATTAATAACTATAATTTGCATAAGCTATGCCAAAATCATAAAATTAATTAATTAATTTTAGCCAGGTTTTTTAAACTTGTTCTACTTAATAGATTTCTTCCTATTTTGATATAGGTGCTTGGGTTTTGTGATTTTCCATTAACCGAAATTTCATAATGTAAATGAGCTCCATTAACTCTACCAGTTCGACCCATTTTACCTATAGTTTGTCCTTCATTAACGATATCACCTTTTTTTACATTAATTTTGGCCAAATGTCCGTAAGTAGTCATAATTCCATAATTATGCTTTATTCTTATGACCTTTCCAAATGATCCATGATATCCAGCAAACACTACAGTTCCATCTGCTGATACAGATATATTTTCTTGCCAAGTTCCAGCAAGATCAATTCCATGATGCATTCTGTATTTACCAGTAACAGGATGTTTCCTTTTTCCATATTTGCTTGAAACGTAATAATGCTCCATTGGCGGCTTTAGAGGAATAAACTGAAGGGCATCTTTATAAATTGCAAGCAAGTTGAGACGTTCTTTAAGGCTTGTAAAAAATTGATTACTATCAGGATCTATATTTGCACTATTTCTCAAAAGTTTGTCAACGCTAACTAAATCAGCATTGTTTATTTTAACATTGATAACCTTGAACACATTTTCCATTAAAAATAACTCATTATCAACTGATGCTACAAATCTAAAGTTTTTGGCCTGCTTATTAAGTTTTGGAGCTTCTGGAAAATCATTCAATGCAGGAGTGATTTCGTCATTGTAAAAACTATCATACTTATCATTATTCACATCAGAACTATTTTTTTTGATTAAGTAATCATCATTTAATTTGGAAATATTATCTTTTGAAGCAGTTTTTAATGGAATGATCTTTTTTGCATCCTGTTCATTAATATTCTTTTTTGAAATAAAATTATTAAAGTTAATAGATTTGTTTG
>CAZWGZ010000099.1:2181-6275 GCA_964633395.1 uncultured Rhodobacterales bacterium | reverse complement strand
ATCAAGGTTGGAAAGATCATTTATTAATGTTAGATCAAATGAGACAATCTATTGGTTTAAGAGCTTATGGGCAAAAAGATCCATTAAATGAATATAAAAGAGAAGCTTTTAATTTATTTGAGGTAATGCTTGATAAATTAAGAAAAACAATTACATCAGTTTTATCTAATATTGAAATTCAACAAGATGAAAAAGCCCTTAATCAACAAAGTAACAAGGATAAACAGATAGATCAAAATAATAAAATTTCTAGAAATGCAATTTGTCCTTGTGGAACAGGCAAGAAATATAAACATTGTCACGGTAAATTTTAAACTTAAAAAATAAAATGATTAAATACTCACTTATATGTAAATCTCAATATTGTTCTAAGCAAAAAAATTTTGATGGCTGGTTTCAAAATATTGAAGCATATCAAAATCAAAAATCTAAGGGATTAATACTTTGCCCACTTTGTGGAAGTGATGATGTAATTAAATCATTAACGACGCCTTCTTTTCGTTTAAGTAAAGTAAAATCAACTGAAATTGAAGTTAAACAAAAACAAGTGGATGATAAAAATCTAAGAAATCCGATTAAATTAAATGATAAAATGAACGATATTTCAATATTATTAAGAGCTATGAAAAAAGAGATTAAAAAAAACTCAGAATTTGTAGGAGATGACTTTGTAAAAGAAGTTCGTTCAATGAAAGTAGATAAAACTAAAGAAAGGTCTATATATGGCCATGGAACAAAGAAAGAGATTGAAGAACTAAAAGAAGAAGGTGTTAATGTTTTAAATATCCCCTGGATACCTGACGATAATTAACTTATTTTAAATTTATCCCTGCTAAACCATAGTTTACTTCTATATTGCTAGAAAGTTTAAACTCTCCAAATTCTTTATTTAATATATTTTTAATGCTAAAAGTTGGAATAAATCCAGTTATATCGTCTAAAATAATTTTATAATTTTCGGCTTCTTTAATAAGTTGATTAGGCGAAATAAACTTTTTTAAGTCATGGGTACCTTTTGGAACAACTTTTATAAATTCTTCAGCAAAAAATTTACCTAATAATACTCCTAAAACAGATTTATTTATAGTAGTAAAAACCACTAGTCCTCCTGGCTTGCAGAGCTTTGCGATATCAGATAAGAATAAAGCCCTATTATTAACGTGTTCAATCACTTCAGATGCAATGATGATATCAAATTGATCATTTAAACTTGATTTATTAGACTTAATTAAATCTCCTGTACTCATGCATTTAAAATCAATATCAAGCCTGCTTTTTTTTGAGTGGTCAATTGCTGATTGAATAGCCATTTCTGAAGCATCTATTCCTGTTACTAAAGCTCCTAATCTACTCATAGGCTCTGATAAAATACCTCCGCCACAACCAATATCTAGACATTTTAATCCATTTAGTGTGTTAACGTCAGAGTAGTTTTTTGATATAATTCTCTTAGAATTTCTTATTATGAATTCTATTCTTGCATTTGACATTTTGTGTAATGCTGAAAATGAGCCAGATTTATCCCACCATTCATTACTTAAAGAAGAAAATTGTTCTATTTCTTGTTTGTCTATTGTATTAGTCATATATATTCATATATTTGTTTAGTTTAAATTAATACGCTTATTAAAAGGATATCAGAGATTTGGAACTATTGGTATTGAAATTTGGTGGTACTTCAGTTGCTGATATTACTCGAATAAAAAAAGTTGCCCTTAAAGTTAAGTTAGAAGTTGATAAAGGAAATAAGATTATTGTTGTTGTATCCGCGATGTCAGGTGTAACAAATGATCTTATTAACCTTGTAAAGGAGACTTCTGAAAATTATCAGCTTTCAGAGTATGATACCATCCTATCTTCTGGTGAACAAATTACAGCAGCCTTATTATCAATTGCACTGCAAGCTCTTAATATAAAATCACGTTCATGGCTTGGTTGGCAGGTTCCAATTATAACTAATAATTTTTATGGAAAAGCATTAATTAAAGAAATTAAAACAGAAAATATATCACAGTCTTTAGATAATGATTTTGTAGCTATTGTTTCTGGTTTTCAAGGAATTTCAGGTGAAAATAGAATTACAACATTGGGAAGAGGTGGTTCAGATACATCAGCTGTGGCCTTGGCTGCTGCATTTTCAGCTGATCGTTGTGATATATATACAGATGTTGATGGGGTATACACAACTGACCCTAGAATAGTCAAAAATGCTAGAAAATTAGATTATATTACTTATGAAGAAATGTTAGAGCTAGCGTCTCAAGGTGCTAAAGTACTTCAAACGAGGTCAGTTGCTTTAGCTATGAAGTATTCAGTTAATTTAAGAGTTTTAAGTAGTTTTGAAGATTTGCCTGGAACTACGATTAGAAATGAAGGATACAATATGGAAAAAACTGAAATTAGTGGAATAGCTTACAGTCTTAATGAAGCTAAAATAACTCTCTCTGGGGTGCTGGATAAACCAGGTCAAGCTGCTGAAATTTTTGGAGCATTAGCTAAACATGCTATAAACGTTGATATGATTGTACAATCTTCTACAATCGACAACACATCCACTGATATTACCTTTACTATTCCAGAAACTGATTTAAAAATAGTCCAGCAGGTTATTAAAGATATTAAAAATAAGATTGGATTTCTAAAATTTACTAGTGATACTAACGTAGTTAAAATCTCGGTGGTAGGAAACGCTATGAGGACGCAATCTGGAATAGCAAATACTATGTTTGAAACCTTAGCTAAAAATCAAATTAATATTCATGTGATTTCTACTAGTGAAATTAAAATATCTGTACTTATATCTTCAGAATATAAGGAATTAGCTATGAGATCTCTTCATTCAGCTTTTGGCTTAGATAAATAATGATGAATATTTACATTATTTTAAAATAAGACGTATTAAACTAGTAGTTGATTTAAAAACGAACTCAATATAACAATAGTATTGTTTATGGAGCATGCATGAATTCCAAGAGAGATAAAAAAAACAAAAACGAAACTTTGTTTGACGAAAAAGCTTTATTTGATACTTCTGTATCAGATATAATTAGTAAAGCTTTTGATAACGTTGAATTATCTACTATTGGAAAAAGCTGTTTAGACGCCAGAGTTAAAAAAAGTTTAACTCAAGAGCAAGCTAGCGGTATTCTTAAGGTCAGAGTGAAAATAATTAAAGACTTTGAAAATGGTGATGAGATAGATTTGCCAGGCTTAACTTATAAAGTAGGCTTTGTAAGATCATATGCTCGTTTATTAGATTTAGATGGCGATTTTTTAGTGCAAGAATTTAAATCAAATTTAAAGCCAGGTAATTTTAGAGAAGAATATAAGTTTCTTTCACCTAAAACTGAAAATAAAAACTTTTTGCCTACGGGAGCAGTTCTTTCCTTTTTAATTGCGGTAATTATTTATTCAGGGTGGTATTATAGTGAAAGAAATAAAACTACAGAAATAGTATCTAACCAAATTATTGAAAGTAAAAAAGCTAATAATTATATAATAATAGAAGAAAAAGAAAATTCTGAAAGCAATACCCTTCCTTCAATACAGCAAGATAATAATATACAAGTTTCTAAATTGTCAGAAAAGGCCATTGTATATAAAAAAATATTAGAACAGAGAACAGTGTCTGATGATCTTGTTTCAAAAGAGAATAGTCCCAAAATTAGTCAAGAAACTGTTTTGATAACTAAGGATAAAGTTGAGATAAATAAAGTTAAAAATATATCAAGTGAGATATCTGCTGTGGCTAAAGAAAGAGATCGAAGTTCAGAAATGGTTATAAAAGCAATAGGAAATAGCTGGGTAGAAATTGAAGATATTGACGGCAATAGTTTAATGGCAAGAATAATGAGACCAGGTGAAACATTCGTTGTTCCAAATATGAGTGGATTAACCTTCAATACTGGTAATGCAGGTGCTTTATCTTTATCTTATGGAGATATGACAATATCTTCATTAGGTGAAGAAGGTGAAACTATCAAAGCTTGGCCATTAAATATTGAAGCCTTTAAAGATAAAAAAATCATTAATTAATTATTTGTAAATAATAATTTATAACCTCTTAGTTAAATATATTTGCTTTAGGAAATAAT
>CAZWGZ010000099.1:0-2081 GCA_964633395.1 uncultured Rhodobacterales bacterium | reverse complement strand
TTAGGAAATAATAATGAATATTAGGCCGTATAGAAATATAGAACGAAGAAAATCTAGAAAAATTAAAGTTGGAAATGTTTTTGTGGGAGGGGATTCTCCAATTACAGTTCAAACTATGACGAATACTCTTACAACTGATATAAATGCAACTATGAAGCAAATTGAAGAATCAGTTGAAGCAGGGGCGGATATTATTAGAATTTCTTGTCCTGATAAAGCGTCAACTTTTTCACTTAGAGAATTAGTTAAATTATCTCCAATTCCAATTATAGCTGATATTCATTTCCATTATCTTAGAGCTATTGAAGCAGCAGATGCAGGGGCTGCTTGTTTAAGAATTAATCCAGGTAATATTGGGAATAAAGATAAAGTTAAAGAAGTTATTAATGCTGCTAAAAAAAATGGTGCTTCAATAAGAATAGGTGTAAATGCTGGTTCATTAGAAAAAACAATTCTTGAAAAATATGGAGAACCAACGCCTGAAGCGTTAGTAGAATCTGCTTTAAACCATATTCAAATTTTAAAAGATCATGATTTTCATGAATATAAAATTAGTGTAAAAGCATCAGATGTATTTTTAGCTGTAGCTGCCTATACTCAATTAGCAGATATTGTTGATTGTCCGTTGCATATAGGAATTACTGAAGCAGGAAGTCTTCGATCTGGAACAGTAAAGTCAGCAATTGGATTAGGAAATTTATTGTGGGCTGGTATAGGTGATACAATTAGAATCTCATTATCGGCAGAGCCAGCTGAAGAAATACGGGTTGGTTATGAAATGTTAAAATCACTTGGTTTAAGAAGAAGAGGGGTTACGGTAATTTCATGTCCATCATGTGCAAGGCAACAATTTGATGTTATTAAAACAGTTCAAGAAGTTGAAGAGAGACTACAGCACATAACTGATTCAATAACAGTTTCAATTATTGGATGTGTTGTAAATGGTCCAGGAGAAGCTAAACAAACTGATATTGGATTAACAGGGGGTGGTAAAGGTAATCATCAAATATATGTGAATGGTATCACTGACCATATAATTAGAAATCAAAATGTTGCAGATTATATAGTTAATTTTGTACAAAATAAAATTTCACAAAGAAAAGAAAATTTAGATTAAATTAGAAAATATTTTATCAGTATAAAAGGTCTATAATGAATAAACTTAGAACAGTAAGAGGTGTGCATGATCTATTGCCAGAAGCACTTAATAAACATAACTTAGTTATTAACACTGGTTTAAATATTTCTGATAAATATTGCTATAATCAAATTAATACGCCGATCTTTGAATTTGCAGAAGTTTTTACAAAACCACTTGGTAAAACAAGTGATATAGTAACAAAAGAAAATTATACATTTGAGGATAAAAGTGGTGATTTATTAATGTTAAGGCCTGAAGGTACCTCAGGGGTGGTTAGGGCTTTTTTAAATGCAGGATTAACTCAAGATATTCCTCAACGTTTTTCCTATTTTGGCCCAATGTTCAGATATGAAAGGCCTCAAAAAGGTAGGTTGAGGCAATTTAATCAATTTGGCATTGAACTAATTGGGTTAAGTGATTCAATGGCAGATATAGAAGTTATTTCAATAGCGTACGAATTTTTAAAACAATTAAAGCTAGAAGATAAAATATATCTTCACATAAATTCTCTAGGAGACCTTGATAGTAGATTAAACTATAGAAAGGTTTTAGTAGATTATTTAAATGATTTTAAAAATGATTTGTCAGACGATAGTCGAAAAAGATTAAAAGAGAACCCGCTTAGAATTCTTGATTCGAAGAGCCCAGCAGATCAAAATATTTTAATCAATGCTCCAAATGTACTAAATTATTTAAATAAAAAATCTAAAGAAAGATTTGAAAAAGTATGTGAAGGCTTGAGTTGTTTGAATATTAGTTATAAAATTGATAAAAATCTTGTTAGAGGCTTAGATTATTATTGTCATACTGCATTTGAATTTATTACAAATGAACTAGGTGCTCAAGGAACTGTTTTGGCAGGTGGGCGTTATGATGGCTTGTCTGAAACATTAGGTGGTGTAATTATGCCTGGGGTTGGTTGGGCTGCAGGAATTGAAAG
>CAZWGZ010000098.1:0-6306 GCA_964633395.1 uncultured Rhodobacterales bacterium | reverse complement strand
GAAATATATCGATATTAATTATAGATAAATCACTTAAACAATTATTAGAATTAGCAGATAATTTTTATATCCTTGAAAAAGGAAAAACAGTTTGGAATGGACCTTCAAAAAATCTAACTAGTGAAATTGCCCAAAAGTTTTTGGGTGTTTAGTCAAAGATTATTCTCTAACTTAACGTTAATAGTTATAGTTCATTCTAAATTATTAATTACATATATTTTCAATAGTAGTCTTTAATTTACTAGAAATTTCATTGATTTCATCTTCATTGATTATGAAAGGTGGAGCTATAAGAATATGATCCCCAATAACGCCATCAACGGTGCCTTGCATTGGATAGCAGATTAAACCTAAGTTTAGTGCTTCTTTCTTAATCTTATTAGCTACATTCAATTTTTTGGAAAAAGGTTCTTTAGTAGATCTGTCTTTGACTATTTCTATTCCTCTAAATAACCCTCTTCCTCTAATATCGCCTACAAATTGACTTTGACCAAGGTCTCTTTCTAGAATTTTTTGAAGTATTTCACCTTTGTCTTTTACTTTTTTACACATGTTTTCATTTATTAATTTTGTTAGAACAGCAAGTGAAGCTGCACAGGCAATAGGATGACCAAGATAAGTGTGCCCATGCTGAAAAAAACCACTTCCATTTGCTATTGAGTCATATATAAAATCTTGACATAACATCGCTCCAATAGGTTGATACCCTGCTCCTAAACCTTTAGCGATGGTTAATATATCTGGTATTATATTTTCTTCTTCACAGGCAAATAAAGATCCTGTTCTTCCCATTCCACACATCACTTCATCTAGGATTAATAAAACCCCATATTTGTCGCATATTTCTCGAATACGCTTGAAGTAACCAGGAACAGGGGTTAACGCTCCTGCTGTGGCACCAACGACAGTTTCAGCGATAAATGCCATAACATTTTGAGGCCCAAGAATTTTTATTTCTTCTTCAAGTTCATTGGCAACCCTTAAGCCATAATCTATTTCAGTTTCATTAACGTTTTGATGACGATATGGATAACATGGTGAAATCAAACTAGTATCTACTAAAATCTTTTCAAAAAAAGACCTTCGCCAGACATTCCCTCCTGCCGCTAAAGCTCCTAGTGTATTTCCGTGATAACTTTGTTTTCTAGAGATCACTCGATGTCTTTCAGGCTCTCCAATTTCAACAAAGTATTGTCGTGCTAACTTCAGAGAAGCTTCAACAGCTTCTGATCCACTTGACACAAAGTAAACTTTATTTAGGCCTTTTGGAGAATTTTCTGCCAAAAGGTTTGCCAGCTTTTCAGCAGGGTCGGAAGTAAAAAAAGAAGTATGAGCAAATGCTAATTTTTTAGTCTGTTCAATTATAGCATTTCTGACAGTTATATCTGAATGCCCAAGACAAGAGACAGCTGCTCCACCAGATGCATCAAGATATCGTTTATCGTTTTTATCAATTATATAACAACCGTCACCTCTAACCGCATAAGGTAAGTCATAACTGGTATGACGAGGAAAGATATTGCTAGTTTTCATTTAAGAATCCTTTTCTTCTTCTCGTATATTGATTGAAATATATTAAAGCTAATATTAATAAAGAAGGAAGGTAAAAAATTTCTTTCATTAATCGATCGGTTTTTCTTATATAAATCGTTTTTAATACAACAGGTTTATCTGCATAAAAGTCAAAGGTTTTCATTTCTTGAAAGAGAACGCTGCCAGGCAAAGGTTCATCCATTATTGCATTCTGATCTATGATATTTAATATTAATCCAGCATTTTGTATTCTTTCTTCAATGGGAAGTTGTCCATTTAGAACTATAATTGAATTTTGTGTAACCAATTTTTCAGGATTATCAAAGTCAGGTCCTAAAAACTCAACTCTTACTGAGTTATTTCCATCTAAGTTTATAGGTTTTTTATTATTCTTTATTAATTCAAAAATCTGATTACCAGGAAATTGATGAAATGGAGTTTCGATTCGATCAAGCCAAAAATCAGGTCTAAAAAGACTAAATGCAATGAGAATTAGTAAAGCTGACTCATATAACTTATTTTTAATTAACATATAATTTTGAATTGCTGAACAAAATGCCAACATCGCAATAATTACAGAAATAACAACAATTACTCCTTCATAAAAGTTAACATTAATTAAAAGAATATCAGTATTAAAAATAAACATAAATGGAAGTATAGCAGTCCTTATATCGTAGCTAAAACCTTGTATACCTGTTTTAATAGGATCTCCTTTCGATATTGCGGCAGCAGCAAAAGCGGCTAAACCAACAGGAGGGGTATCATCTGCTAAAATACCAAAGTAAAATACAAAAAGATGGACGGCGACTAAGGGAACAATTAATCCATTTTGTGCGCCAACCATTACTATAACTGGTGCCATTAGTGAAGAAACTACAATATAATTGGCGGTTGTTGGTAGTCCCATTCCTAATATTAGACTCATAAAAGCCACTAGAATAAGCATCACAACTAAATTGCCTGAAGATACACTTTCTACAAACTCACCTATAAACTGATGCGCGCCAGTTAAAGATACTGTGCCAATAATAACTCCAGCAACCCCAGTTGCTATAGCTATCGTTATCATGCTCTTAGCACCTTTTTCTAAGCCTTGAAGTAAATCATTTGCACCCTTTTTCAGCAATATAAAATCTATTTTTTGTTTTCTAAAAAAGGCTTTTAATGGTTGTTGTGTTAATAAAACAAAAATAATGGAGAGGCTTGCCCAGTAGGCAGAAAGAGAAGGAGATAATCGGCTTACTAAGACGCACCATAATAAAACTATTATTGGCAGAAGAAAATAATATCCTGTGACTGCTATAGATTGCACTGTTGGTAAATTATTAATCTCTACTTCACTTAATCCTTGGGTCAAATCAGGCTGATCAGATGCTTTCCATATAAAAAATATATATAATAGAATAAATAAAATAACGGCTGATATAGATGTTATTATTGGATTAAAGCTATTAGTCCATGAAAACAATAGGTTTACAAGCATTCCTAGTAAACTTATTGATATAAAACCAACCATAAAGCCGGAAAACTTTCTCAAAAAAGATTGTGAAGGAGTATTTCTTTTGAGACCTTTTAAACCTAATTTTAATACTTCTAGATGAACTATATAGAAAAGAGCAACATAAGAGGCAAGAGCGGGCAGAGCGGCGTACTTTATTAGTTCAAAATAGCTTACGTCTGTAAATTCAGAAATTAAAAAAGCCGCTGCGCCCATTACTGGAGGGGTTAATTGACCATTAGTAGAGGATGCTACTTCAATAGCTCCTGCTTTTTCTGCAGAAAACCCAGTTTTTTTCATTAATGGAATGGTAAAGGTACCAGTTGTAACTACATTTGCAATTGATGAACCTGAATATATTCCAGATAACCCCGATGCTACAACTGCAGCTTTTGCGGGGCCTCCTCTAAGATGGCCTAAAGCAGCAAATGATAATTTAATAAAATAATTTCCAGCACCTGATTTTTCTAATAAAGCTCCAAAGAGTACAAATAAGAATATCATTGATGTTGACACTCCTAAAGCAACACCAAAAACTCCTTCGGTTTGCATCCAAAAATGCCAAGATGCTTTATTAAGAGATGCACCTTTCCATTTCATTGTGTCTGGAATAAAATCAAGGTGACCAAACATTACATAAAACATAAAGAAACTTGCCACTACCAATAGCGGTAAGCCAAGTGATCTATATACTGCAACTCCTATGCACAAAATCCCTGTAATTGAAAAGAAAATATCTAGATTTGTTGGTAACCCAGCTCTATTAGAAATTTCAATTTTAAATATATATAGATACATGCAAGCAGAAATAGCAAGGAAAGCAAGTGTAAATTGACTTAGCTTATCTATATTGGGGTTGATTTTATTAATTACTGGATAAGCTAATAAACCTAACCCTAACCCAAAAGCTAAGTGGATTTGTCTAGCTTCCTGTCCATTAAATACTAAATTTAATTTAGTTACTTCGCTTAAATAAAAAGGAAAATCTGATGCAATCCAAAGTTGAAATAATGACCAGATAACACAGATTAAAGAAATTGTTATTCCAAAGGATGGCTCACGTTGAATATATTTTTTAGGAGCTAAAATTGATTTAGATTTCTTCATAGTACTATATTTCTAAATAAGATAGTTCATCAATTCTAATAAGACTTTATATTTAATAAGTGTTTTAGCGCAGACGCTTTATGCGTCTGCGCAAATAGTTTACATCCATCCACGTTCTTTATAATATTTAATTGCTCCAGGATGAAGAGGAGCAGATAATCCATCTTTAATCATTTGTTTTTCATTCAAATTTTTAAATGCAGGATGTAATTTTTTAAAGTCAGCAAAATTATCAAAAGTTGCTTTTACAATCGTGTACACAACTTTTTCAGAAACGTCAGCAGAAGTTATAACAGTAGCACCAACTCCAAATGTAGTTGTCTTATTAGGTGAACCCGCATACATACCTGCAGGCACTTCAGCTACTCTGTAAAAAGAGTTATCCTTAATTAACTTATCTATAGGAGCCCCTTTAACAGAAACTAATTGAACATCACAACTAGAAGCCGCTTCCTTAACTGCAGCCGCTGGGTGACCAACTGTATAAATCATTGCTTCAATTTTTCCGTCACAAATAGCTTGTGCCATTTCAGAGCCTTTAAGTTCTGCTGCAAGAGAAAAATCACTCATTTTCATTCCAAATGATTCCATTACAACTTCCATGGTAGCTCGTTGACCAGAACCAGGGTTTCCTACATTAACTTTTTTACCTTTTAAGCCTTCAAATGAAGTAATTCCTGAATCTTTTCTTACTATTAAAGTAAAGGGTTCTGGATGAACTGAGAAAACTGCACGAAGTTTACTAAATTTACCTTTATCTTTGAATTTAGAAGTTCCTCTATAAGCATGATGCTGCCAGTCAGATTGTGCAACACCAAATTCTAATTCTCCAGCGCGAACAGTATTTATATTATATACTGATCCACCTGTGGATTCTGCGGAGCAACGTATTCCATGTGATTTTCTATCCTTATTAACTAATCTGCATATAGCGCCACCAGTTGGATAATAAACACCAGTAACTCCACCTGTACCTATAGATACAAATTGTTGTGCAGATGCTTCTGTAAGTGTAATAGCTGCAAATCCTGCCACTATTCCCCCCACCATTAACTTTTTAAAATTCATAATATTTCTCCCTAAGTGAATTAACTATTGTAAAAACATTACAAGAATAAATAAAAAAAACAATTGTTATATTTAAAACACTAATGTTACATATGTAATATCTATGTTTAACAGGGAATATTTTATGGAATTAGTTAAAAAAATTAAATTGAACTACTATGATTTAACACCAAAATTACAGCAAGCTAGTCAATCAATTTTATCTAATTTACATGAAATACCTTTCCAAACTATAAGAGAAACAGCTAAAAAAGCAGATGTTTCAGCGCTTTCTATTTCACGACTTAATAAAATTTGGGGTTTTAAAGGGTATTCTGATTTTCAATCAAATGTAAGATTAGAGTATTATCCTGCTGGGCAAACTAAAAATATATTTAGTCTAAGTAATTTAGATGAAAAAAAAATAGAAAATTCAATTTTATCTGCAGCTAAAATTTTAACTGAATCAAACAGGGTATATATTTCAGGGTTTAGAAGTGCAAAATCATTTGCATTATATATGAACTATATGGGGAGAATGGTATTTGACAATTTTTATTTGTTACCTGACTCTGGACTTTCTGCTGCTCAAGATATAGCTCATTTTAGTAAAAATAATTTGTTGGTAGCATTCTCCACTGCTCCTTACTCCAGTGAAACAGTAAGGTTAATTAAAACAGCTCAATCATTAAATGTTAAAACTTTGTCATTCACGGATAGTATCATTTCTCCTC
This sequence comes from uncultured Rhodobacterales bacterium, assembly GCA_964633395.1. Classification (GTDB taxonomy): domain Bacteria; phylum Pseudomonadota; class Alphaproteobacteria; order Puniceispirillales; family Marisalimonadaceae; genus CAJJBL01. The sequence goes on along the minus strand of CAZWGZ010000098.1, from coordinate 384 downwards.
TTGCACAACACTCTGATTATGTTGTTGAAGTTCAGATTTCAAAAGTAAATAGACTAAATAACATGGCACCAATGATAACAGTAATTGAAAATGTTTTAGAAAAATGTTTTGAAATACTTGGAGAAGAAGCAGATAAAAAAATAGAATTTTTTTCCCAAAGAATTAAGGCTATAAATGGATATTGGTAAATCAAAGAAATGATTTATTTTTAAAAAGAAGTTTCACCAAAATCTTGTGTAACAGCTCCAACAAAATGGACTGTTTTAGGAGCTAATGTTTTTACATACTTTGAAATGTTTTCTTCTATTAACTTCTCAATTTTTTTCATGGAATCATTATCAGGAAACTCCCATAAAACAACACTTACATTAGGAGTTTGAGGGT
>CAZWGZ010000097.1:0-6338 GCA_964633395.1 uncultured Rhodobacterales bacterium | reverse complement strand
ATTCTGAGCAAGAAAAAATTGATAATAATAAAAGAATGTAAGGAATTAAAAAAGTATATTTCATAATGGAAAATAAATGTATTGAGTGTTATCATTTGATTAAAATTATCATTGAAAAAGGTTTATACAAATAATAAAATTAAAATATAATCTTAATAATTAACATATTAATTGAAAGAAAACTATTTTTTTTTTATTAATAATTAAAAAGATTTGAAAAATAAAAAAAATAAAGATTTAACCATATATACACTTGTTTTTTTTTTATTTTATTATATATCAATTCAGTATCTTGTTTAAATCAATTTTAATATTCATGGTTTTGATTTTGACTTTTTAGAAAAGGCTAGACTATTTTATAAATGACAAATTTTATATTAAAACGTGGTTTGAATATTCCTATATCAGGTGTTCCTGAGCAAAAAATATATGATGGAAAAAATCCTGAAACATTAGCCGTGCTTGGTCCAGATTATAATGGTTTAAAACCTAAAATGTTAATTAATGTTGGAGACAAGGTTAAAAGGGGGACACCTCTATTTTGTCACAAAGATAACCCTGATATTTTTTATGTTTCACCATGTAAAGGTTTTGTCAAAAGTATTAATAGAGGACAAAAAAGAGTTTTATTAAGCGTTGTTATTTCAATTGAAAACTTAAATGATAAGGGAATAAATTTTCTTGAATCTAACTCTAAATTAAAAAATGAAGTTGATTTAATTAAAAAATGTTTGTTTGACAGTGGTCTTTGGACTTCATTTTTAACAAGACCTTACTCTAAAGTCCCATCAATAGATTCTCAGCCTTCTTCTATTTTTATAACTGCAATGGATACCGAGCCATTGTGTCCAGATGCTGATTTAATTATAAATGAAAATTTTGAAGCGTTTGAAGAAGGTTTTAAAAAAATATCATTTTTAACTAAAGGTAAAGTGTTTGTTTGTAAGAAAACTGGTAGTAGTGTCGATATAAAAAATTCTAATACATACGAGTTTAATGGCCCGCATCCTGCAGGTTTAACTGGAACGCATATGCACTTTTTAGATCCACCTAATTCCACAAAAACAGTATGGTCAATAAGTTACCAAGATGTAATAGCTGTTGGTAATTTATTTTTAACTGGTTATCTAAATATCTCTAGAGTTATATCAATTGCTGGACCTCTTGCTAAAAAACCAAGGTTAATTAGAACGGTATTGGGTGCTTCTTTAACTGATATTTTAAAAGATGAATTTTATGAAAACGAGCCTTGTAGAGTTATTTCTGGATCTGTGTTGTCTGGTTTTCAAGCGGAAGGTGACTTATCTTTTTTAGGAAGATACTCAAGGCAAGTTACACTTATAAAAGAAGATGAAGATAAATTGTTTTTTGGATGGATTAATCCTCAACCTAATAAATTTTCAGTCATGCCTGTTTTAGCTTCAGCGTTTAGTTTTTTTAAATTATTTAATCTTACAACTAATTTAAATGGTGGTAGGCGAGCAATGGTTCCTACTGGTGTTTTTGAAACGTTAATGCCTCAAGATTTTTTGCCTACACAATTATTACGTTCCTTAATTGTTATGGATACAGACGTAGCCCAATCTCTTGGAGCCTTGGAGTTAGATGAAGAAGATATCTCATTATGTACTTTTGCATGTCCTGCTAAGTATGAATATGGCTCAGCTCTTAGAGATAGTCTTGAAAAAATAGAGAAGGAAGGTTAGTAATATGGCACTTCGCAATTTTTTTAATTCTTTAGAACCTCATTTCCAAAAAGATGGGAAGTATAAAAAGTTTTATCCAATATTTGAAATGGTTGAAACTATATTTTTTACTAGCAACACAGTTACTAAAGCTGCTCCTCATGCACGTAGCTTTGTTGATATGAAAAGAATAATGACTTATGTCGTTATTTCTACAATTCCATGTGTTTTGTGGGCTTTGTATAATACAGGTTTTCAAACCAATGCTGCTTTATCTTCATTAAACCCAGATGATTTTAATGGTTGGAGAATATTTTTATTGCAAGTAATTGGAATAGGACTTGATCCTAATAGTATTTGGGCAAATGTTGCTCATGGTTCACTTTATTTTGTTCCTATTTATTTAACAACTTTAATTGCTGGAGGAGTTTGTGAAGTTGTATTTGCCACTGTAAGAGGACACGAAGTTAACGAAGGTTTTTTAGTGACTTCTATGTTGTTTGCTTTGACATTGCCTGCTTCAACTCCATTGTGGCAGGTTGCTCTGGGTATTTCATTTGGAGTTGTTGTTGGTAAGGAGGTTTTTGGAGGTACCGGTAAAAACTTTTTAAATCCAGCATTAACTGGCCGAGCATTTTTATACTTTGCTTACCCTGCTTATATGTCAGGAGATTCAATTTGGACTCCAGTTGATGGATTTTCAGGGGCTACTTCTTTGGGTATTTCTGCTTCAGAAGGTTTTGAATCCCTCAGTAATTATGGTATTACATGGTTAGATGCTTTTTTAGGAAATATTCAAGGATCTTTGGGTGAAACATCAACTTTAGCCATCGCAATTGGTTTATGCTTTCTTCTCTTAACTAAAATTGGAAATTATAGAATGATTGTTGGATGTCTTATTGGCATGATAACATTTTCTTCTCTTTTAAATTTGATTGGTTCTGATACTAATCCTATGTTTAGTATGCCTTGGTATTGGCATCTTGTGATCGGAAGTTATGCATTTGGTCTGGTTTTTATGGTTACTGAACCTGTTTCAGGAAGTCATACTAATTTAGGTAGATACATTTATGGAGCTTTAATAGGATTTATGGTTGTTATGATTAGAGTATTGAATCCAGCATTTCCAGAAGGTATGATGTTAGCTATTCTTTTTGGAAATATTTTTGCTCCATTAATTGATCATTTTGTAGTTATGGCAAATATCAAAAAAAGGGCAAAAATAAATGTCTGATTTAAATACAAAAAGCTTTTTTTCTAAATTTAAAAACATGTCAACAGATAGTATTCCTAAAACTATTTTAGTTGCTGTTGGCCTTTGTTTATTTTGTTCAATGATTGTTTCATTTGCTGCAGTGAATTTAAAATCTATTCAAGATGTAAATAAAATACGTGATAAACAAAAAAATATTCTTCAAGTAGCAGGCGTTTATTATGATGGAATAAACATTGAAGAAACTTTTTTATCTTTTGAACCAATGATTGTTGATATTAATAAAGGTTCATACTCTAATAAATTTGATCCCAAAACATTTGATGATAAAAAAGCTTCATCAGACCCTGTTTTAAGTACTTTGTTAATTGATGATCCTGCTTCAATTGGGAGAAGAACTAATTTTGCTACGGTTTATTTATTAAAAAATAAAGATGGATCATTAGATAAAGTTATTTTGCCAATTCATGGTTATGGATTATGGTCAACGTTATACGGTTTTATTGCATTAGAAGAAAATTGTAATGATATTTTTGGCCTTCAATTTTATCAACATGCAGAAACTCCTGGATTAGGAGCTGAAGTAGATAATCCAAAATGGAGGGCTCAATGGAATGGAAAGAAATTGAATAATAATAAAGGTGACTTAATGATTGAAGTTGCAAAAACTATTAATTACAAAGAACATCACATTGATGCTTTAGCTGGAGCGACTTTAACTTCTAACGGTGTTGATAATTTAGTTAAGTTTTGGATGGGTGAATCTGGATTTAAAAAATTTCTTGTGAATTTAAAAAATGGAGCTGTCTAATGTCTCAAACTAGAAAACAACTTCTAATTGATCCACTTGTAGACAATAATCCAATTACCCTTCAAGTCTTAGGTATTTGTTCAGCATTAGCGGTAACATCTTCTTTAAATGTAGCTTTTGTAATGTCACTTGCTGTAATTGCGGTCACGGGTTTTTCTTCTTTGTTTATTTCAATGATAAGAAATTACATACCTAGTTCCATAAGAATTATTGTACAAATGGTAATAATTGCCTCATTAGTTATTCTAGTTGATCAGATAATTAAAGCATATGCATACGATATATCAAAAACATTATCCGTTTTCGTTGGTTTAATTATTACTAACTGTATAGTCATGGGTAGAGCTGAAGCATTTGCTATGAAAAATACTCCTATCGACTCTTTTATTGATGGTGTTGGTAATGGTTTAGGGTATGGCTTACTACTAATGTGTGTTGGAGTTTTTAGAGAACTTTTTGGTTCAGGGTCTTTATTTGGAATAATGATCCTTAATCCTATTAATAATGGTGGTTGGTATGTTCCTAATGGATTTTTGCTTCTACCTCCATCTGCATTTTTTATAATAGGGTTTTTAATTTGGGGAATAAGAACTTGGAAAAAAACTCAAGTAGAAGCTCGCGAATATAAAATACAATCTCAAGAGGTTCATTAATGGAAGCTTTGATTTCACTTGCAGTAAAAGCTATATTTGTTGAAAACTTAGCTTTATCTTTTTTCTTAGGAATGTGTACTTTTATTGCTGTTTCAAAAAAAATATCAACTGCTATAGGATTAGGTGTTTCAGTAATGATTGTTCAAGCAATCACTGTTCCAGCAAATAATATTATTCTTACTTATTTATTAAAACCCGGAGCTCTTGCATGGGCTGGTTTTCCAGACATAGACTTAACATTTCTTGGCTTGATTTCATATATTGGTGTGATAGCTGCGCTAGTTCAAATTCTTGAAATGATATTAGATAAATACTTTCCTACTCTTTATAACGCACTTGGTATCTTTCTTCCATTAATAACAGTTAATTGTGCAATTTTAGGTGGATCTTTATTTATGGTTGAAAGGGATTATAATTTTTCTGAAGCGACTACATATGGTATTGCTTCAGGATTTGGTTGGGCTTTAGCAATTGCTACTATGGCAGGTGTTAGAGAAAAATTAAAGTACAGTGATATTCCAGATGGACTTCAAGGTCTTGGGATTACTTTTATAACCGCTGGCTTAATGGCTATGGCTTTCATGTGTTTTTCTGGTGTTAAATTATAAGGATTTTTTTATGGATACTTTTGTTCTTGGTATAACTTTATTTACAATGATTGTTTTGTCACTTGTAACGGTAATAATTTTTGCAAGAAGTAAGTTGGTTGCTACAGGTGATGTAAATATTACAATAAATGGTGAGAAAACTATTACAGTCCCAGCTGGAGGAAAATTATTACAAACGCTTGCAACGGCAAAGCTTTTTGTTCCATCAGCTTGTGGGGGAGGTGGAACTTGTGCTCAATGTAGAGTGAAAATTCACACTGGTGGAGGGTCAATTCTTCCAACAGAACAAGGACATATTAATAAGAGAGAGGCTGCTTGTGGAGATAGACTTTCATGTCAAGTTGCAGTTAAACAAGATATGGAGATTGAAGTACCAGAAGAAGTTTTTGGTATTAAAAAGTGGCGATGTAAAGTTACTAGTAATGATAACGTAGCAACATTTATTAAAGAATTAATTTTAGAATTACCTGAAGGTGAAGATGTTGATTTTCGTGCTGGAGGTTATATTCAAATAGAAGCTCCTAAATACTCACTTTCTTATAAAGAATTTGATGTTGCTAAAGAATACCATGAAGATTGGGACAGATTTAAAATATGGGATGTTAATGCAGCAATTGATGAGCCTATTGAAAGAGCCTATTCAATGGCAAATTGTCCTGCTGAAAAAGGTATCGTTATGCTAAATGTGAGAATAGCTTCACCACCACCAGGTTCTCAAGGTATTCCTGCAGGAAAAATGTCATCTTATATTTTCAATCTAAAAAAAGGTGATGAAGTAGTTATTTCTGGTCCTTTTGGAGAATTTTATGCCAGAGATACTAAAAAAGAGATGGTATTTATAGGTGGAGGAGCTGGTATGGCTCCAATGAGAAGTCATCTCTTTGATCAATTTAATAGGATAAAAACTGATAGAAAAATTTCATTTTGGTATGGCGCTCGTTCTAAAAAAGAAATGTTTTATGTAGAAGACTTCGATAAATTAGATGAGGAAAACGATAACTTTTCTTGGCATGTAGCTCTTTCAGACTCAATACCTGATGATAACTGGAAAGGTCATAAAGGATTTATCCATAATATTTTATTTGAAGAATATTTGAAAAATCATCCAGCTCCAGAAGATTGTGAATACTATATGTGTGGACCACCAATAATGAATCAATCTGTTACAAATATGTTATTAGACTTAGGCGTAGATAAAGAAGATATAATGCTCGATGATTTTGGTGGTTAATTCTTTTGAAGTATAATAATAATTATTATTGATTTTTGATAATATTTATAATTTACATATAGATTAAAGTTAATTTAATTTGTAATATTATTCCTATTTCCTTTATTATCTTGAACTTTTTAATATTCAATTTTAAT
>CAZWGZ010000096.1:0-6344 GCA_964633395.1 uncultured Rhodobacterales bacterium | reverse complement strand
ACACCTTCTGCAACCTCAGATCTTGCTCCAATAAAACAATTATCTTCAATTATAACTGGACCAGCCTGAATAGGTTCTAAAACACCACCTATTCCCGCTCCTCCTGATATATGAACATTTTTACCAATTTGCGCACAAGATCCAACTGTTGCCCAAGTATCAATCATACTTCCTGAGTCTACATATGCACCTATGTTTACAAAGGAAGGCATTAAAACAACACTTGGAGAAATATAAGCAGAATGCCTTACTACACATCCTGGAACTGCTCTAAACCCTGCTGATTTAAATTCTTCTTTGTTCCATCCAGAAAATTTAGAAGGGATTTTATCCCACCAATTGGCTGGACTATTGTTTAAACTTTGTGGTCCACCGGTAATAATATTCATATCATTTACTTTAAAAGATAATAAGACAGCTTTTTTTAGCCATTGATTTACTTTCCATTGACTATTACCAGTAGGTTCAGCAACCCTTAACTCTCCTTTATCTAAACAGTTCAAAGCTAAATCAATTGCTTCTCTTACCTCACCAGAAGTACTTGGATTAACGTCTTCGTTATTATCAAAAACTCTCTCAATTACTAACTTAATATCTTCAAAGCTCATCATATTTCCTTTTATTAATTTCATTAATTTTTTGTCATATCATTCAAAATAGTTTTAATATCTGATCCAGTAAAATCAATATATTGCTTATGGATTTCTGCATCTTCTTTATTAAATTCATTATCAACCCAAACTGTAGTTATGTCTAATTCACTAGCAGGTTTTAAATTTTTAGCTGTATCTTCAAAGAAAATACTTCGCTTTATACTCTTATTATTTATTCCAAATTTTGATATCATCATATCATATGACTTGTAATCTGGTTTAGCTATATAATTTGAATCTTTAATATCAAAAATCATTTCAAATTCTTCAAATATCCCCATAGCTTGAAGGATATTCTTGGCATGATCATAAGATGCGTTTGTATAAATAAATTTGTTACCCTTAAGTTTCTTTAATAAATTTTTTAATTCATTATCTATTTTTAAATCGTCAAAATCAACATCATGGACGTATTTAAGATAGGGTTCAGGATCCATATTTTTTTCTATCATTAATCCTCTTAAAGTTAATCCATATTTTTTATACATATTTTTTTGGAGAGATAGAGCCTTGTCATGCTCAAGATCAAAAAATTCTTTAATATACTCCGTCATTCTTTTTGAAATTCTTCTAAATAAACCAAGATTGATATCGTATAAAGTGTTATCTAAATCAAATATCCAATAATCATATTTTGAAACAAAATTTGTATAATTATAATTAATATTATTTTTTGATTTTATTTGGAAATTAGTCATCTTTAATTATCGTTTTTTCTTATAATAGTACCAACTCCATGTTCAGTAAATAATTCTAACAACAGTGAATGAGGCATTCTCCCGTCCATTATAACTGAAGCTTCAGCACCACCTTCAACTGCATCAATACATGTTCTTAACTTAGGTATCATGCCACCAACAACAACTTTATTTTTAATTAGATCTAATGCTTCATTTATTGTTAATTCAGGAATTAACTTACCTTTTTCGTCTATAACACCAGAAACATCCGTTAACATTATCATTCTAGATGCTTTCATTGCAGCTGAAATAGCACCAGTAGCAGTGTCGGCATTAATATTATATGTAAGACCGTCTTCCCCCATTCCAACAGGGGCTATTACAGGTATCATTTTTTCATTAATCAAAGCTTTAATAACTTGAGTATCAATTTTTTTTGGGACCCCTACAAAACCTAAATCAATTGCTCGTTCTACATTTGAATCAGAGTTTTCATCTATCTTCATTAGTCTCTTGGCAGTAATAAGATTCCCATCTTTCCCTGAAATACCTACTGCTTTTGCTCCTGCGTTGGAAATTGCTGTTACAATCGATTTATTTGTTACACCGCTTAACACCATTTCAACAACATCTATAGTTTCAGAATCAGTTACTCTTAGCCCATCTATAAATTCAGTCTTTATCTTTAACTTTGACAGCATCTCTCCTATTTGCGGACCTCCACCATGAACTACAATTGGTAACATTCCTACTTGCTGCAATAAAACAATATCTTCAGCAAAACTAGAGACGTATTCTTTCTTGCCCATAGCATTCCCACCAAACTTAACCACTATCACTTTATTAGCGTACCTTTTCATAAAAGGTAGAGTTTCAGTAAGGAGATCAGCTTTTTTAAGCCATTCGGCTTGTATTTGTTCTTTATTTTTATTCAAAAATTTAACCTATTTAGACAATTAAAATTAACAAATATTACCACATAATAGTGTAAACAATCATTTTTTTTATTAATTATTTTTTAAGATAGACTTGCTAAATAAGCTCGAAGCATCGGAATACCATCACTCTTTAAACTTGAGGTAACAATAATTTCAGGATAAGCAGCTGGATGCTTAGATATATTTTTACTTGTACTGTCTTTTATTTTCTCAATTTCTTCATTAGTTAGTTTATCTGCTTTAGTTAATATAACAATCCAACTGACAGCTGCTTTATCAAGTTCTTTCATTATTAACTCATCATAAACACCTATCCCACGTCTAGAATCGATTAAAAGACAAATCGTTCTTAATGAAGGCCTACCTTTTAAATATTTAAGAGTTAAAGATGTCCATGACTGTATATCTTTTTTAGGAGCTTTCGCATATCCATAACCAGGCAAATCAACTAATCTAAGCTTTGTAAGGTTATGTTGAAGTTCAAAAAAAATTAATTGCCTTGTTCTTCCCGGAGTCTGACTAGTTCTAGCTAAAGTTTTTCTATTTGTTAATGCATTAACGAGAGAACTTTTACCAACGTTAGATCGACCTGCAAAAGCTATTTCATAACATTCCTCATCAGGAACAGCATTTGAATTTAATGCTGCTGCTATAAACTTACATTCTCCAGAAAATAGTTTTCGAGCGTTTTCAATTTCAACATCTTCATATAACAAAGGTTTAAACTTTCTTATTTAGTCTTTTTTTTCATACCATTCATTATTAACCATTGCTGACAAATAGAAAGTAAATTATTCCATGTCCAATATATGACGAGGCCAGCTGGAAAGGTTGCGAGCAAAAAAGTAAACGCAACTGGCATCCATGCAAATATTTTGGCTTGAATTGGATCAGGAGGAGTTGGGTTTAATCGCTGTTGTAAGAACATTGTTACACCCATTAACAACGGCCAAACACCAAGGTTTAAGAAGTCAGGCAACATTGAAGTACTATATGGTAATAATCCAAATAAATTAAACATACTAGTTGGATCTGCAACAGAAAGATCTTTTATCCATCCAAAGAAAGGAGTTTGTCTCATTTCTATAGAAACAAATAAAACTTTATAAAGAGCAAAGAAAACTGGAATTTGCACTAAAATAGGCAAACAACCCGCAGCAGGATTAACTTTTTCTTTCTTATATAAATTCATCATTTCTTGGTTTAGTTTTTGTCTGTCATCTCCAACTCTTTCTCTTAATTTTTTTATCTCAGGGCCAAGATTTCTCATCTTGGCCATACTCTTATATGATTTATTAGCTAAAGGAAAAAACACAAGTTTAACAATCACAGTAATAGCTAATATAGCTAATCCAAAGTTGCCTAAATAGTCATTTGCCCATGATAAAGCATAGAAAAAAGGCTTTGTAAGAAAATAAAACCAACCAAAGTCAATTGCTAAATCAAAATGTTTTATATCAAAACGCTCTTCATAATCATCAAATAAAGTCAGTCTTTTTGCTCCTGCAAAAGCTCTTGATAAAGATTCACCCTGAGAATTAGATTTAATCTTAATAGCTTTTCCAAGAAAATCTGTTTGATATTGTCCACCATTTGAATTTAAATGCCTATAGGTAAAATTAAATATTTCTTTTTGATCTGGCAACAGGGCTGTAAGCCAATATTTATCAGTAAGACCAATCCAACCACCAGCTTCTAATGGTTTAATATTAATACCTTTTTTACCAGCATCTTCGAGGTCTTCATAACTTTTTTCAGATAAAGTTCCATCAAAAACACCTAAAGGTCCCTCATGTAGAACAAAGAACCTAGTAGTATCTGGCTCTCCTGTTCTTCTAATTAGACCATATGGATATAATGTTATTAGATTTTTTGAATTATTTTTAACTCTCTGATTTACAGTAAACATAAATGTATCATCAATACTTATGTCTTGATAAAAAACTACTCCTTCACCATTATCCCACGATAATGTTACATTGCTATCAGGTGAGAGAATTTCTTTTGATGCTTTCCATAATGTTTTTCCATTAGGTACTTTTACACCATCAGGACTACTCCAACCAAATTCTAAAAAGTACGGATTTCTTTCATTAGATTTTAACAATAAATCAATTAAATTACTATCAGGATCAAGTGTCTCTCTATATTGAGATAGAGTTATATCGTCAATTCTTGCTCCTTTTAAAGATATAGAACCAGTAACTTCTTTACTAATTACAGAAACTCGAGGAACTGTTGTTACTACTGTTGATTTAGTATTTTCAGTATTTAATATTCCACTATTATCATTAGATGGAATAGGTATATTTGAACTATCACCAACATTTTCAGCAATTATTTCTTGTTGATATTGATCTTTTTTTATATCTACAAAAAATAATTGATACCCAATTAAAACTGCCATAGATAAAGAAATTGCTGCTACTAGATTTCGAGTTTCTGGATTCATTGGATCTCACTTAATTTTACGTATTACATTAATAATTACTAAAAATTTAAAAACTATATTTAATTACATTAAAGATCCATTATTTCAAAGAAATGAAAAAAATAAATCATTTAATTGGGTCATAATCACTCTTTCCCCATGGATGACATCTAACAATTCTTTTAATACCCAACCAAACACCTTTGAAAAAACCAAATTTAATAATTGATTCTTTAGTATATTCCGAACAAGTAGGAAGAAATCTACAATTATTTCCTAAAATAGGCGATATGATATATGAATATAAATTAATTAAAGATAGAAAGAAAAATGTAAGAGCTTTATTTATCATAATTTATTCAAACAATGTTTCATTTCATTTTTTAGGTCAGCAAATGAAGCTTGTATTAAACTTATTTTGGCAATCAAAACATAACTACTGGTGAGATCAAAACTAGATATATTATTTTTTAAAAATAAGATTATCAATGCTTTCATTCTTCTTTTTGCTCTATTTCTATATACAGCGTTACCTATCCTCTTAGTAGCTGTAAAACCAAACTTTAAATTTATATTTTTTTGTTCGGGGTCTTTATATTTTTGAAGAATAAAATTTTTACTATGGCATTTTTTAGCAAATTGATTGGATAAAATAAAATTTTTTCTCTTTTTTAAAGTTTGGAGTTTCATTTCATCAGTCCATTTATAAATTTAACTAATATTAGATAAAATTTAAAATGTGTATCTTATGCTTTAAGCTGAAAGTCTTTTTCTACCTTTGGCTCTTCTGCTACGGATTACGTTCCTTCCACCGACAGTGGAAATTCTACTTCTATATCCGTGTCTTCTTTTTCTTACTAAATTACTTGGTTGAAAAGTACGTTTCATTTTAAATCTGTATTTTCATACAGCCTCTTTGTTTAATTATTTGATATTAATTAAAGAGTTTGTATTGAATAGTCAATATGATTATTTTTTAGCTCTTTCAGAAATAGTTGGAGCTGGCTTCATTTCCATATCCCATGGAAAATAAATCCAAGTATCCTGAGAAACTTCAGTTATAAACGTGTCAACTTGTTCTCTCCCACTTGGTTTAGCATACACCGTAGCATAATGCGCATCAGGCAACTTTAATCTTATGGCTTTGATAGTTTCACCAGTATCCACAAGATCGTCTACAATCAACCAATTTTTTCCAGTATCAGCATTACTTGGATCTTTTAATAAGTTAACTTTACCTTTATTTTTTTCATTATATGACTGCACACAAACGGTATCTATGAGCCTTATATCTAATTCTCTAGCTACAATAGCAGCTGGCACTAAACCTCCTCTAGTTACTGCTATAATCCCCTTAAATGTTGACATCTCTAGTAGCCTCCATGCTAAAGCTCTACTATTTCTGTGTAATTCTTCCCATGAAACAGGGAATGACTTATCATAACTACTATTATTACTCATGTTACTCTTCAAAAAGATTAAATATTTTTAATACACTAAAATGAGATAAATTTATAATATTTATTTTCTTACTTGCTTATAATTATTTAAATAGATAATTATATTTTAAGTTCATTTAAAATATATGCGCTCGTAGCTCAGCTGGATAGAGCACTAGACTACGAATCTAGGGGTCAGGAGT
>CAZWGZ010000095.1:0-6387 GCA_964633395.1 uncultured Rhodobacterales bacterium | reverse complement strand
AATTAGAATTCTAGAAACTAATTTAGCCTTTAAAAAAGTATCTTTAACTGAAACTGTTGAGTTATTTTGATCTTCCAAAGAATTTATTAATTCACCTTTCATCTTTACATACCCACCTAAGGGTATCAAAGAAAATTTCCAACGAGTATTTCTTTTATCATTAAAACCAATTAACTCTGGACCAAATCCAATAGAAAATGCCTCAACTTTTACCCCTGAGTTAACAGCCGCAAAGTAATGACCTAGTTCATGGATAAAAATTAATGGAGTTAAAATAACAAAAAAACCAATTAAGGATGTAACTATTGTAGATTCAAACATTTTATAAACGCCTTTTAATATAATTCAAAGTTTTAAGCCGAGTTAAAGTATCAATTTCAATAATATCATCAATACATGTCGGATTTTTAGGACTATAAGCATTTAAAATTTCAGTGATTACCTTATAAATATCAGTGAATTTAATTTGATTGTTTAAAAAATATTCAACGGCTATCTCATTTGAAGCGTTAAGCACAATTGGAGAACAGTATGGATTTTCTATAGCATTCCAACCTAATTTAAGACCAGGGAATTTATCAAAATCTGGTTTGAGAAAAGTTAAATTAGAAATTTCTATTAATGAAATTTTTTTTAAATCTAAGTCTAATCTATTTGGCCATCCAAGAGCGACACTTAAGGGTGTAATCATATCTGGATAACCTAAATTGGCTATTATAGAACCATCATTATAATGAACCAAGCCGTGAACAATAGATTGTGGATGAATTACAACTTCAATTTTCTTTCCTTCAATACCAAACAACACTGAAGCTTCAATGATTTCTAGAGCTTTATTAATCATTGTAGCACTATCAACAGATATTTTTTTGCCCATATCCCATACTGGATGCTTAATTGCATCTTCAGGCTTGATATTTTTCAATTGTTCAACAGGCGTATTTAAAAAAGGACCACCTGATGCAGTAAGTGTTATAAAATCTACATTAGCAATATTATTTTTATTTAAACATTGAAAAATGGCACTATGTTCAGAATCAACTGGTAAAATTTTAGCATTTGTCTTTTTGGCCTTGTCCATAAATATTTTACCTGCTGCTACTAAAGTTTCTTTATTAGCAATAGCTAAATCATTTCCAGCATTTACTGCAGCATAAGCAGCATGCAATCCCGACAAACCTGAAATACCTGATATTACAATATCACATTCTAAAGCAGCTAAATTTATTAACGATGCATCTCCTATTTGCAATGTTTGTTTAGCATGATAATCATCAATGTTTTCTTCGTTTGACAACACGACATTTGGCACATTGAATTCATTTACAATCTGACTTAATAATTTTGCATTTTTATTCGCAGAAACTCCAATAAGATTAAATAAATGTTTGTTTTGTCTTAATAATCTTAAAGCTGAATAACCTATAGATCCCGTTGCACCAAGAAGTATAACATTCTTTTTTTTATTTTTATTTTTCACATAAAACCTTTTAAATCAGAAAATTAAAAAAAAGAAATGTAAAGGGCCCTAGTAATAAATATCCATCGAACCTATCTAAAAGACCACCATGTCCCGGAATTAAAGTACCACTATCTTTAACACCGACTTTTCTTTTAAATATAGATTCAATAAGGTCACCTAAAAAAGCTAAAATACCAATAACAAGTCCTAAAAATATAGCGTTAGTAAAACTAACAGACACAAAATCTTTTAATACAATTGACATTAAAATTGTAAAAAATAAACCAATAATTGTTCCCTCAACTGTTTTGCCTTGACTTATATTTGGAGCAATTTTAATTTTACCAAAAATATTTCCCCCAATGTATGCAAAAATATCCATTGAAGTTACTAAAACTACCAGATAAAAAACAATATACAAACCATTAGTAGAAAGTAAAATTTGAATTATGGAAAAGAAAGAAATAACAACAAGAATAGAAATGATACTATAAAATACATTACTTAAACTTCCAAAAAAGAGAACGCTTAAAACAATAGATGAAGCTAAAAATATATCATAATTATCTATATATAAATTTTCAAATCCAATTTTATTTACTTCACATATTAAACATAGAAATAATAAAAAAGGAATAATAAGAATTTGTATTTTGTGAAAAGAGGTAACTTTTTTTGAGAAGTTTAATTTTAATTCATATAGTACACCCACAAACAAAAAAATAAAGAAAAGTGACATAAATAATTCACCTAACCAAAACAATAGAGAGAAAAAAGAAAATAATATTAAAGTTGTGATGGATCTTATTCTAAAGTTTTCAATATTTAAAAAATTTTTTATTCTTATGAAATAACTAATTGTCACTCCCCATATTTTCTAGATCTTTTAGAATATTCTAAAATAGATTTTTCTAATGATGATACAGTAAAATCAGGCCACATTTCAGGTAAAAAAATTAATTCAGTATATGCTAAATCCCAAAGAAGAAAGTTAGATAATCTAATTTCTCCTCCTGTTCTAATCAATAGGTCTGGATCAGGAATATCTTTATTTAAAGTAAATTTTTTAAAATCTGCTTCTTTCATTTCTATGGAATCTAATTTACTTTTATTAAATTTTAAGAATTCATTGGCTGCATTAATTATATCGTGTCTGCCACCATAATTAAGAGCTATAGTTACAACAAATTCTTTGTTTTCAGAAGTAATTTCCTCAACTAAAAGCATTTTATCTTGAATACTCTTATCAAAAACTAAAAGATTTCCAATAAATCTAATTTTACAATTATATTTTTTAATTTTTAAATTTGCATCATCAAGAAATTTCTCTAGCAAAGACAACAAAAAATAAACTTCTTTTTGTGAACGTTTCCAATTTTCTGTAGAAAACCCAAAGACAGTTAAATATTTTATATTAAGTTCTTTAGTTTTTTCAATGACTATCCATAGATTTTCAGCCCCTTTAAGATGACCCTCATGAAGATCTAGATCTTTTGAAATAGCCCAACGTCTATTCCCATCCATTATAATAGCTAAATGATTAAGGTTCATAATTAATATTTCTTATTTTTCTAGTATTTCATTTTCTTTATTTAATAATATTAAATCAATATTTTTTATAATTGTATTAGTGATTTCTTGTACTTTAATTTCATCTCCACGTTTCTGATCTTCACTAATTTCACTATTCTTTTGTAGTTTTCTAATATTTTCAATTAAATCTCTTCTAATATTTCTAACAGCAATCTTTGCATTTTCTGCGTATTTTGAAGCTACTTTAGCTATTTCAATTCTTCGATCTTCAGATAAAGGTGGAACAGCTATTCTAATTACATTACCTTCAACCATAGGATTAAGTCCTAATGCACTTTCTCTAATAGCTTTTTCAGCAAAAGAAACAAGAGAGTTATCCCAGACCGATACTAATAATAAACGTGATTCAGGGACGCTAACTGTACTGATTTGATTTAAAGGTAGAACACTTCCATAAGCCTTAACATTTATTGGATCCAGCATTGAAGATGAAGCTCTACCAACTCTTAAGCCACTTAAATCTTTTTGGTAAGATTCAACTGCCTTTTCCATACGAACTTCTATGTCATTAGAATTTAATTCAACCATATTTTGAACTCCTAATCAGAAATAATTGTGTAAGAACCTTCACCTAACAAAACTTTGGAAAGGTTTTCGTTTTCAACTATTGAACAAACTATGATGGGTATTTTATTTTCTCTTGCTAAAGAAATAGATGAAGCATCCATAACTTTCAAATCTTTAGCTAATACATCTAAATATGTTAATTGATTGAATTTTATTGCATTCTTGTCTTTTTTTGGATCGGCAGAGTAAACTCCATCAACTAGAGTAGCTTTAATTATAGCTTCACAGTTCATTTCAGATGCTCTAAGAGCAGCTGCAGTGTCAGTAGTAAAGTATGGATTACCAGTACCAGCAGCGAATATAACTACTCTTCCTTTTTCCATATGCCTAATAGCTCGCCTTTTAATGTATGGTTCACATATAGCTGCAATTGGAAGTGCTGATTGAACTCTAGTTTCAACACCAATTTGTTCGAGTGCATTTTGAATAGCAAGACTGTTCATGACTGTAGCCAACATTCCCATATAATCACCCGTAGTGCGATCCATACCATTTTCAGTACTGGAAATACCTCTGTAAATATTACCACCACCTACAACAATACAAATTTGTAACCCAGAAGTGACTACATCACTGATTTCCTTAGCAAATGATTTTACTACAAATGGGTTAATTCCATAAGAACTATCACCCATTAAAGATTCACCAGAAATTTTTAAAAGAACTTTTTTCCATTTAAATTTTTTCAAAATTTAACCTCAAATCTGATGGAGTTATTATAAAAAATTACATTCCTGCAGTTGCTGCAACTTCAGCAGCAAAATCATTTGCACTTACTTCAATACCTTCACCTAATGTCAGTTTTTTAAAACCACTTAATTTAACTTTAGTATTTAAATCTTTTTCTAATTTTTTAATAACATCTTTTATTTTAGTTTCACCATCTATTACAAACGTTTGTTCGTTCAAAACAACATCTTGATAAAATTTTTGCATTCTTCCAACTACCATCTTTTCAGCAATTTCACTAGGCTTTCCAGATGCAATAGATTGATCAATTAAAACTTGTCTTTCTCTTTCAATTAAATCAGGATCTAAATCTTCAATATTCAAAGATGCTGGCGATGTTGCTGCAATGTGCATTGCAATTTGCTTGCCTACAGTTAATAGACTTGCTTCATCTGCTTCTGATTCAATTCCAACTAAAACTCCTAATCTACCTAAACCGTCTTTTACACTATTATGTACATATGAAATTACAACACCATTAGACACACTTAATAGTTCAGAGCGTCTAATATTCATATTTTCACCTATAGTAGCTATGTTATGAGTAAGTTCTTCATCAACTGTTCTATCTGAATTAGGATAAGACATATTTTTTAATAAACTTATATCTTGATTAGATTTAATAGCCAATTCACTACAAGTAGTAACAAAACTTTGAAACAACTCATTTCTAGCAACAAAATCAGTCTCAGAATTTATTTCAATAATAGAACCAATTTTATTTATGACTGTTATACCAATCAATCCTTCTGCAGCAACGCGACCTGATTTTTTAGCAACTGCAGATAACCCCTGTTTTCTTAACCAATCAATAGCTTCTTCAATATTACCATTAGTTTCTTGCAAAGCTTTTTTGCAATCCATCATCCCTGCACCACTTTTATTTCTTAATTCTTTAACCATGGAAGCTGAAAGTGTCATTTATATTCCTTTCGAAAATTATTTATCAAATTAATAAAAACTCTAAGAAGTTAAATAGTTTCTTTGTTTTCATCATCAATAATAAGTTCTTTTGTTTCTTGATTAATAACATCCAAATTTTCTTCCATCAAATTTTCAGATGCTCCAATATCAATGCCACTTTGCTCAAGGTTACTTTCTAAACCTTGCAAAATTGACGATCCTACTAAATCACAATATAAGGATATTGCTCTAAGAGCATCGTCATTTCCAGGAATTGGATAATCTACGCCGGTTGGATTACTATTACTGTCACAAACTGCAATAACTGGTATATTTAAATTATTAGCTTCTAAAACAGCTATTGCTTCTTTATTAGTATCTATTATAAAAATAGCATCAGGTAACCCAGACATATTTTTAATTCCACCTAAAGTTAATTCCAATTTATCTTTTTGTCTTTCAATATTTAATCTTTCTTTTTTTGTTAAACTATTAATTTCATCTGATTCAATTTTAGCTTCTAAGTTTTTAAGCCTTTTTATCGACTTGGAAACTGTTTCCCAATTAGTAAGCATACCTCCCAACCATCGATGATTAACATAATACTGACCACAATTGATAGCAGCTTGTGCAATCAAATCAGATGCAGAGCGTTTGGTGCCGACGAATAAAAATTGTCCTCCATTTTTTGCAATGGAATTAATCGCTTTCAGTGCTTCATATAACATGGGAACAGTTTTTTCTAAATTTAGAATATGTATATTATTTCTTTTACCAAAAATATATGGATCCATTTTAGGGTTCCAACGCCTAGTATGATGTCCAAAATGTACGCCTGCTTCTAAAAGTTGACGCATAGTAAATGTAGGTATTGTCATAAATATTTCCTTTTTACCGGTTAATGTAAAGTAACGCTTAAAAAAACACCGGAAGGTTGACTTAAAACCAAGCGTTACACAAGATGACTTTTTATTAAATTATTTTTGTTAATTATGCAAGCATTTTAGTTTCCAAAATTACTATGAATAACTAATTGATCTTATGCCTTTAATATTTGAAATTACATTTAAAAAATCTTGTGTAAATTTAACATTTTCTTTAATTTTGACTTTAATAAACCTTCCATTAACAAT
>CAZWGZ010000094.1:0-6417 GCA_964633395.1 uncultured Rhodobacterales bacterium | reverse complement strand
GAATATTATAAGCAAAACTTTTTTTTTGTATTGGTTCTTTTTATTTTTCTTTATGTTTTAGTAACAGCATTATCTCTTCCAGTTGCTACTTTCCTTACTTTAGTAGGTGGAGCGTTATTTGGTTTCTCTACAGGATTAATTATTGTATCATTTGCCAGTACGATTGGCGCAACATTAGCGTTTCTGATGGCAAGATTTTTGGCGCAGAATTACGTGCAAAAAAATTTTAAAAACCAGCTTTCTAAAATAAATAAAAAGTTTAAGAGTGAAGGGTCATTTTATTTATTCGCCTTACGTCTAGTTCCAGTTGTTCCTTTTTTTATAATTAACGTGGTCATGGGCCTTATGACCATTAAAACTTGGACATTTTATTGGGTAAGTCAACTTGGGATGTTACCTGGTACAATTGTATATGTCTATGCAGGTACACAACTTGCTCAAATAGAAACATTCTCAGATATTACTTCACCTTCAATGTTAATAGCCTTTGCATTACTAGGATTGTTTCCACTTATTGCTAAAAACTTTATTCAATTTATACGTAAGGATAAAAATTATGACTAAATATGATTACAATATTATTGTCATCGGAGGTGGCTCTGCCGGATTAGTATCATCTTATATTGCATCAGCAGTAAAGGCTAAAGTAGCACTCATTGAAAAACATAAAATGGGAGGAGATTGTCTCAACACTGGGTGCGTTCCTAGTAAAGCTTTATTGCGATCAGCCAAGATGATCTCCTATGCTAAGCGTGCAAAAGAATTTGGCTTTAAAAAGACTACTGTAGATTTTGATTTCAAAGATGTGATGAATCGCGTTCAAAATATTATAAAGATAATTGAACCACACGACTCACGTAAACGTTATACAGCCCTCGGAGTAGAATGTATAGAAGGAGAGGCAAAAATCTTGTCTCCACATAATGTAGAGGTAAATGGAATCACACTAACAGCACGCTCTATCATTATAGCAACAGGAGCAAAGCCATTAATACCCAATATTCCTGGCCTAGATCAAATTAATTATCTCACTAGTGATAATGTCTGGGATTTAAAAGAATTACCTAAAAAACTTTTAGTACTTGGAGGAGGTCCTATAGGTGTAGAAATGGCTCAGGCTTTCTCACGTTTAGGAGCGGAAGTGACAATAGTTGAAATGACCCCACAAATTCTAATCCGTGAGGATGAAGAGGTTATTGAACTTGTGACAGAAAGATTTGTAAAAGAAGGTATCAAAGTTTTAATAAATCACAAAGCCAAAGAGTTTAAACATAATTTGTTAATTTGTGAGCATAAAAGTAAAGATGTTTCTATTCCATTTGATAAAGTTATTATTGCACTTGGAAGACAAGCTAACATTGAAGGTTTTGGACTTGAAGAGTTAGGTGTAAAAATACGCGAAACAAAAACGATTGAAGCAAACGCATTTTTACAAACTAATATTAAAAGTATATACGTTTGTGGAGATGTAACAGGTCCATATCAATTTACTCATACGGCGGCACATCAAGCTTGGTATGCATGTGTTAATGCGCTGTTTAGTCCTCTTAAAAAATTTAAAGTAGATTACACCGTAATTCCTTGGGCAACCTTTACTGACCCAGAGGTAGCTCGAGTAGGTTTGAATGAGAAAGATGCAAAGATACAAAATATTCTTTATGAAGTAACTACCTATGACATTGACGACTTGGACCGTGCAATTGCTGATTCTGAGGCTCATGGATTTATTAAAGTTTTAACAGTACCAAATAAGGATAAAATCCTTGGTGTGACCATTGTTGGCAGACATGCAGGAGATTTAATTGCTGAGTATATTTTAGCTATGAAATATGGGCTTGGAATGAATAAAATACTTGCTACCATCCATATTTATCCAACTTTATCTGAGGCAAATAAATATGTAGCAGGTAATTGGAAGAAGGAACATTTACCAACATTTGCAATAAAAATATTAGAAAGGTTTCATAAATGGAGAAGATAAAATCAAAAAAATTAATACTTTTAAAGTTTTAAACTTAGTTTTGATAATTTACTTTGTGATTTATAAAAATATTTAAAAAAATTATTTATATATGTTAGAAATATTAAAAACTTTAAGAAAAGATTACCCATGAATTTAATTAGACAGAATATTTTTGGATTTGTTTTTATTGCTACTTTAGTAATTATTTCAATCATAATTAATAAAATTTTATCATTTAACAATGTTCTTATTTCTTCAGCTTTTATATGTATTTTATTAGGTTTGTTTCTTGGAAACACCTTTGATCTTAGTAAAAAAATTGATTGGTTTGTAAATTTTTCATTAAAAAAAATATTAAGAATAGGTATTGCATTTTTAGGTTTTAGCTTAAGTCTTACGGAGCTTTTTAATTATGGCTCTATTTCTTTATTATTAGTTGTTTTTAATATTATAATTGCTTTCATAATTTTAAATTATTTATGTAAGTTTTTTGGAATACCAAATAGCTTGGGGTATTTAATAACTATGGGAACGTGTATTTGTGGGGTAACTGCGGTAATAGCAACCTCTTCAATTATTAAGTCTAATAAAGATGAAACTAGCTACGCTGTGGGTATAGTTACTTTATTTGGAATGATTGCCGTATTTACATATCCTTATCTTGCTCATTATCTTTTTGGTTCAACTCCTGAATTAGCTGGTGTTTTTTTAGGTACAGCTATTCACGACACAGCTCAAGTAAGCGCTGCTGGTGTTATTTATTCTGAAATGTATGATAGTGAAGTTGCACTTAATTCATCAATGACAACAAAGCTATTAAGAAATTCATTTTTAATACTTTTAATTCCATTAATATCTTACCTTTATAATAAGGATAAAAACGTAAATATTAAAGGATCAATAAAAGATTTTTTCCCATTTTTTGTTGTTGGATTTATTCTTTGTTCGCTTTTAAGAACTATTGGAGATGAGCTTATAGCAGATGTTATTTTTTTATATTGGGAGCAGTATTTAGTTATCATTAAAGATGTATCAAAATATTGTATATTATTTGCTATGGCTGCATTAGGTTTGCAAACAAATCTTAAGAGTATGTCAAAACTTGGAATCAAACCTTTAGCGATAGGTTTTACAGCCTCTGCATCTGTTGGAATTTTAAGTGTCATCTATTTAAAAATGATTTAATCATTATTTTACAGATTATTTGAATTTATAAAATTCAATTAAAAATATGAAAAGTATAATCTTACTTAATATGAGACTAGTCTAACTTTTTTTACAACAAAAGTGGTGAAGATAGGGATTGTTAAAGTTAAGAGAGCAACAATAATTAATAGCACACCAAGATCTGAGTAATCAGCTGGTATTTTTATTTCCCCTGCTTCAGTTTTGATTTCACGAGTAATTACAAAAAATTGATTTAAATATTTAGTTCCTAAATTACTTGCAGAAAGGGCTAAGTTAGTAAAACTTGCTAGCACTGCAAAAAAAGTTGCTTTGAGATGGTTTGGAGCAGATTGAGCGATCCATGCTAATATGGGTATCATAGATACTTGACCCAACGGACTTTCTATCGCTGTGTTGAAAACAGCTATAAATCTTGCATCAACAACACCATTGGTGATTTTTGAAGTATATTCGTGAAAACCATAATACATAGCAATTGAAGGTAAAACAAAAAGTGAACCACTAATTGAAAGAATAACTATCAATGTTGTCATTGAAGATTTTTCCATTAAAGGTCTTAAAATAAAAATACCTATGATAGTTAGGATTGATGCAATTAGGCCAAGTAATGATAAAAACTCTTGATCAAATTCTAAAATATCTATTTCAAACCAACTGCCACCCTGACCGACACCAGGCATGGCTCTAAAAGCAAAAATAATAACTGCAGTTCCAAGCAGCATTTTTTTAGCGTTTAAATCTAACTCATCTGATAATTTCATGAGTAAAAATAAAATTATTCCAAAAGATCCAATAAAAACAATTTCTTGAGAAAATTGTATATTTGATAAGCCAATAGCTAATGTAAAAAAAACAAAAATTATTGAACCAATTATAATGAGTAAATTTGGTTTGGTGATTTCAGAAATAGTAAAGATCATTTTTTTAGCTTTTTGAGCATTTATTCCATTTTTAATAAGAGATTTATATTTATTTTGTTTATTAAAATAAGCTAAAATAATCCCTGAAATTGAAATTAATGGAACGATTAAAGAATATAAATAGATTTCACCATAGGCTTTTATTTTGTCCAATTCAGTCATTTCAGATGAATCTGAAAATACTATCAAGTTGAGCATTGAGACTAGTAAAGTACCAAAGATAATAGCAACTCTTCCGAGTAATTGCATTGAAATATTCATAGATTTTAATGTTTTAAAATCTATAATTTTACCTTTTTCATCAATTTTAGGCACCGCCTCAACCGTCATAGCATCAGCTACTACATCTTGTAAAACAAAACCTATTGGGGCTAATAAAGAAGAAATAACAAACCATGTTTCTGCATTAAATACATTAAGCATTTCTGATTTATAATTAATAAGAAAATACATAATTATACTACTAGTAGCCATAACTAGAGCGCCCAATATAACCAGGATGGACTTGAATTTCCAAAGTATATCAACTAAATGTCCTAATGGCATTTTAAGTACCCAAGGAAGACCCGCCCAAAACCCTAATCCAGCAAGGAAAATAGCAGATAAATCCAAATATTCTTTTACAAAAAAAAGACCAACAATATTAGTGATTCCTGATACACCCGCAGCAAGATAAATCATTAAAGGTGGAATAAAAGAAAATTTAAAAGAGCCAAAAATTTTATTAAAATTATTCATTAAATTAACTTTCAAATTTAATATAATTAACCTTCAAATTATTTTAATATGTAATATACATGTATTACTAAAATAGAAGGTTATATTCATACATGTCAAATAATGATATTGATCTAAAGATAGTATTTATCTTTGCTAAAGATGTTGCTGATTACATTAAGCACATGAAAAAAGACGAAAATGGAATCTTTTCTATCATTAATTAGATCCTATGTTTTTTACTGATTTTATACCTTTATTCTTACTTGATTAGAAAAAGGTCCTAAAACAGGAACTTTTCCTTCTACGGTTCCTCTAATCATTGCTCGTCTGTATTTGGCATAATCGTAGGGTAATACTCGGTGTAATAAAACTCTATTATCCCACATTATTAAATCATTTTTTTCCCAGTAATGTTTATAACAAAACTCTTTTTTACTTATATAGTCTACTAACCATTTATGGATTTTTTGACCTTCTTCAAGGCTCATTCCTCCAATTTCTAGGCTTGTATTTGAAGTGAAATATAGAGATTTTCTATGATTTCTATCGGGATGCACTCTAATAATTGGATGAGTTACAGGTGGAAAGTTTGACTTTTCTTCGTAAGTCAACTCAGGCAGACCTGGCTCTAATCGTCTGATATCGTTGTATGAATGGACTTGATGTAATGGGTTTAAAAGTATTTTTTTATCTTCGGGAAGATTATCATATGCAATTAACATATTTGAAAATTCAGTCTGTCCTCCTTCAGCTTGGTTTGGGAGAATTTCTTGCCCAAAAAGAATTGAAAAAGAAGCTGGGTAATATCTATATGAGCTATCAGTATGCCATCTAGAATTATTTTTTTGAAGTATAACTCTTTGATCATCGGGTGATAAATGTTTGCCATCTTCAGAAACATTAGAAACATTAAAAATTTCCAATTTACCTTTTGTTTTATCTTTTTCAGGATAAGCTTCTAAATCACCAAAATTTTTTGTAAATTTAGCTAAACTATTCCCGTCTAATTTTTGATTTTTAAAGCATATGAAATGACTATTTTGCATTGTATTCTTAAGAATTTCTAATTCATTAACCTCTAAAGTTTTAGAACAGTCAAAATTATTAATTTGAGCTCCAAAATTTTCAGTTAACTTTTCTATATTTATTTGCATAATTAACCCCCTTCAAATCAATAATATAATCTTATTAAATTTATTAGTTTTGTAAACATTTGATATGTTAACTATATCTTGATTTTTTAGATAACTAATAATTATACTATAAATTAATATTTAAAATTAAGGATATATCTATGAAATGGAAAATATTAAATGTTTCTATACCTGTTTATGATTTAAATAAATCAAAAGAATTTTACGAAATACTTTTGGGTAAAAATCAAAATGATAAAGAACTCTATAGACCTCTTGTTGATAATGAAGAAAGTGTCTTTTTGGGGAGAGGGGGGTTCGGGTTAAGGTTGTATAAACCAAAACCAGATTTAAATATCACAAAATTTCTACAAAGTCGAAGAAGTTATATTTCTATTATAGTTGATAATATCGATCAAATTAAAGCAAACTTAGATAAAAATAATATTAATTATATTTTTAATAATTTAGATGAAAAAAATTCATTTAAAAG
>CAZWGZ010000093.1:0-6479 GCA_964633395.1 uncultured Rhodobacterales bacterium | reverse complement strand
CCGCCGCCTCTTTTATTAACAACAACCATATCTTGTTTTAAAACTCTTCTTGAACGAAGCATCATCATTCTTGAGTTAACGTCTGTTCCTCCGCCTGCTCCAGCGTGAGTAACAACTTCAATAGTTCCTTTTTTATCTGCAGCGATAGCTGGAGATGTTGTAAAAGCAATAGCTGACACAAGGACAGCAAGACTTGTACCTGTCTTGAATAGTGTTTTAGATTTAATCATTTAATTTCCTCCATAATGATTTACCAGTATTAAATAAGTATTTATAAAATACTTATTTCTTTCCCCATTTTTATTTGTCCCCAAAATTTTAAAAAAAACATTAATTGGCTATTTAAAATGAATAGAATGGATTATTGCATCTTAGTTCTATGAGTCAAGTATTACGATAAATGAGGTAAGATATATTTAAAGATTATTTATTTGTAAATATTTTTCTTGAGTAATTATTTTCTAATATTTTTTATAATTTAATGAACTCATGTTCTGTCTATAAATTTCTATAGTTTCAGTTCTTGTGTATGGTTTTTCTTCTTTATCAATTAATAACTTTTCCAATTGAGGAGCAGTTGTAGCTAATTGAATAATAACTGACAAAATTGATAATGGTTCCATAATAACTTTCTTTATATATATCACATATTTGGAGCAATCTTCATGCCATAATAGCTTTAATATATAAATAAAAATGATATTAACATCTTGTTTATTTTTTTAAGAAGCTTAAATAATCTATTAGATTAAAATAAATTTTATGAATTTTATAACCAACTCTAATTGTAAAAAGTTAAATGAATAAAATAAATATAATTGATAGTTATAAAGCATATAAAGTTAGTGTTCCTAAAAACATGATGCCCTGGATGAGATCAAATCATGCTGGTGAAACTGGAGCAGTTTGGATTTATATAGGCGCAAGATGTGTTTTCTGGAATAAATCAATTAGGGACATGTCAACAGACCATTATAAGACAGAAAAGAATCACCTGATTGTAATGAAATACCTAGTTCCAAAGATGAAGAGAAGTAAATTATTAATTTTATGGCGGATACTTGGTTTTTTTATTGGTTTAATTTCCGCTCTATTAGGCTTTAAGTTTTTTTGTTCAGCTATAGAAGCTATAGAAACCTTTGTAGAAAAACATTATCAAGAGCAAATAGAATTTTTATACGATAGATCTGCTTCTTATGATCTTTTACAAGTATTACAAATTTGTTGTAATGAAGAAGTAGATCATCAAATGGAAGCTTTAAAAGCTAAAGGGTCATCAGTACAAAATAATTATGAAAAAATGTGGTCGTATGTTATTGGAAAAGGCTCAAGTCTAGCAGTTAATATTTCAAGAGTAATATAACAGAATTATGGATTATGAATTTGGTTAAAGTTTTTTATGACGGTAAATGTGGTCTTTGTAGTAAAGAAATAAATTATTATATAAAAATAGCTCCATCAAATACATTTGAGTGGCTCGACATAGCCAATAACCCTAGTGAATTAAAAAATATTAAAATTTCTCAACATGATGCTTTAATGTTTTTGCATGCTCAAGATGAAAATTTAAAATTAAAAGTAGGAGTTGATGCTTTTATTTTAATGTGGAGCAAATTAAAATATTGGCGTCTTTTGTCTCTAATTATTAAATTGCCTCTAATATATCAATGCACAAATAGATTATATCGTATTTTTGCAAAATATAGATTTAAAAAGTTAACGCATTGTCAATTAGCAAGCCAAAAGGTATTATAATTAGATGTTTAAATGGCTAAAAAATAATAAAAATAAAGTTGAAAACAATAAAGATCTTAAATTAGAAAGTCGTTTAGAGCAGATGAAAAAAAATCCATATAAAAGAGTGGATAGTCATAATATGAGTGAAATTGAAAAAATGGATCAGGGTTTTAATGGCAAAACATTTTCTATAAATGGTATGGATATAGATTTTTAATCTGTTCAATTTTTAATCAAATTTTTAAAGTTTTGCTATTATCTAAATTATTAGGTATTTTTTATCATTAAATTTTTAAAGTAGGCATTAGGGGAGAGAAAATGAATAAATCAACAATTATATTTGGAGCAGTATTACTTATGACTTCAACGTTTGCAAATGCAGATGATCATAAAGTAAAAGTTGGAATGATTACAACTCTATCTGGAGGGGGGTCTGGTCTAGGTATTGATGTGCGAGACGGTTTTATGCTGGCTGTTAAAAATAATAAAAATATTGATGTGATAATTAAGGATGATCAAAGAAAGCCAGATATTGCAGTTCAGTTGGCAGATAAGATGATACAATCAGATAAAGTTGATGTTTTAACAGGTATAATATTTTCAAATTTAGCTATGGCAGTTGTTCCTGCTACTGTTAACCAAGGAAAATTTTATTTATCTCCAAATGCAGGACCATCTGCTTTAGCAGGGAAAGGTTGTCATAAGAACTACTTTAATGTTGCGTGGCAAAATGATAATTTACATGAAGCTGCTGGAGGATATGCAAACTCAGCAGGATTTAAAAATTCTTTTATTCTTGCTCCCAACTACCCTGCAGGAAAAGATGCTCTTACAGGGTACAAGAGATTTTTTAAAGGCAAACTTGCTGGAGAGATATATACTAAGTTAGGTCAGAAAGATTATGCTGCAGAAATAGCTCAAATTAGAGCATCTGGAGCTGACAGTATATTTTTCTTCTTGCCTGGAGGTATGGGAATAGGTTTTATGAAACAGTTCTCTCAATCAGGTATTAAGCTTCCAGTTATTGGGCCAGCCTTTTCATTTGATCAAGGTATACTTAAGGCAGTAGGTGATGCTGCTTTGGGTGTAAAAAATACATCTCAATGGTCAAAAGATATTGATAATGCAGCAAATAAAAAATTTGTGAATGATTTTAAATCAACATATGGAAGATTACCTTCTCTATATGCATCACAAGGTTATGATACAGGAAAACTTTTAATATCAGCTATGTCTAAGGCTAAAATTACAGACGCTGATAAATTTAGAAATGAATTAAGAAAAGCTGACTTTGCATCTACTCGTGGTAATTTTAAATTCAGTAAGAATCATCACCCAATTCAAGATATTTACGTTCGTGAAGTTATTAAAGAAGGTAAAACACTTACCAATAAAATAGTATCAGTTGGGCTCAAAGATCATTCAAATGTTTATGTTTCAAAATGTAAAATGTAAAAAAAATAGCAAGGTGAGCAATATTAATGCTCACCTTGATTGTATATATTAAATGTCACTCATCTTATTTATAGAACAACTTTTAAATGGCATTCAATTTGGAATAATGCTGTTTTTAATGTCTGCTGGTTTGACCCTTATTTTTGGTGTAATGGGGCTAATAAATCTGGCGCACGGTTCCTTTTATATGATAGGAGCTTTTGCGGCTGCAATTGTAGCTGGTTTAACAGGCTCTTTTTGGTTGGCTTTAATTGCAAGTTTATTTGCTGCTGCAATTTCTGGAGTTTTAATAGAAATTTTAATTATAAGACGTTTGTACAGAAGAGATCATTTAGATCAAGTCTTAGCCACTTTTGCTTTAATATTATTGTTATCTGAAGGAGTTAGGTGGTTATTTGGAGCTTTTCCATTATACTTAAATATACCCAGTTCTCTAGATGGAAGTATAGTTTTACCTTTTAATATAATTTATTCTAAGTATCGAATGTTTATAATTTTAATAGGAATTATAATAGCGATTGGTCTTTATTTATTAATTTCTAAAACTCGTTTAGGTATCCGTATTAGAGCCGGACAAAATGATCGTCAAATGATATCTGCTCTTGGTGTTGATATTTCCAAACTTTATACAATCGTTTTTGCAATAGGTGCGGCACTTGCAGGTTTTGCTGGTGCAATGATTGGAGCAATACAATCTGTTGAAGTTGGAATGGGTGAACCTGTTTTAATTTTAGCTTTTGTAGTAATAATAATAGGAGGAATAGGCTCTATTAAAGGAGCTTTTATAGGTTCTATTTTAGTTGGAGTTACGGATACTCTTGGAAGGATCTTCTTGCCAAATTTTTTAAAGCTTTTTATGGATACTGCTAACGCCACTTCAATGGGATCTTCAATAGGTTCAATGTTAATATATATTTTAATGGCTTCTATTTTATTGATTAAACCGTCTGGATTATTTGGAAAGAATGAGAAATGATTACAGAAAAAATTTTTAATAAATGGATTTTTTTATTACTTTTAATTATTCCAATTTTGGGCTTAATTTTTAATGAGCCATATTACATAACATTAACAACTAAAGTAATCATTCTAGGAATTGCTGGAGTTGGTTTAAATTTAGCTCTTGGTTACGGTGGACTTATATCTTTTGGTCATGCAGCCTTTTTTGGAATTGGTGGATACGTAACAGCGATAATGTCATACCATGCAATAAATGAAGAACTTCTATTCGATTGGTTAATAGCAATTCCAGGCTCATCAGAGATGTTAATCATTTGGCCTTTAGTATTGCTTATTAGTGCATTTTTCTCTTTTTTAATAGGATTGTTATCTTTGAGAACTAGTGGGGTCTATTTTATAATGATTACACTAGCGTTTGCTCAAATGTTATATTATTTTTCTATCAGCTGGCCCACTTATGGTGGGGAAGATGGTCTTTCTATTTTTATGAGAAATTCTTTGCCATTAGTTAATACTATGAACCCATTAATCTTTCTTTTCATTTGTCTATTTTGGTTTGGTGTTTCAATTTATGTTACCTCTAAATTAATAAATTCACCTTATGGAATGGCATTACAAGCTACAAAACAAAATGAAGAAAGGGTTAAATCAGTTGGTATAGAGACCTTTAAAGTTAAACTAATAGCTTTTGTTTTTTCTGGAGCTATTACAGGTTTAGCAGGCTCTCTTTATACAGATTTAAATAGATTCGTTAGTCCTTCTGTTCTTGACTGGCACATGTCTGGAGAAATAATGATTTTTGTTATTTTAGGAGGAATAGCAAGACTTTATGGCCCTTTAGTTGGTGCAGCTTTTTTTATTATTTTAGAGCAAACTTTGGGAGCCTATACAGAAAATTGGCAGTTTTGGTTAGGTCTTATTTTGATCTTAGAAATACTATATGCCCGTTCAGGGATAATGGGGTTATTTGAGAAAAAAAATAAATATGAATAATAATATTTTAAATATAAAAAATTTATCGAAATCATTTGGGGCTTTTAAAGTTACTGATGACATAGCTATTGATTTAAAATTTAATGAGATTCATGCTTTAATTGGACCTAATGGAGCCGGTAAATCTACATTAATTAAACAGATTGTAGGCAGTGTCAAACATGACATTGGATCTATAATTTTAGATCAAGAAGACATAACAGATTTGACGGATATAGAAAGAGCCAAGATAGGAATATCTAGAACTTTTCAAGTTTCATCTGTTATTCCAAAATTTTCAGCATTAGAAAATATAATTCTATCTTTGTTAGAAAAAAATAAAAAAACATTCCAATTATTTCAAAATTTACAAAGTAATAAAGATTTATTTTCTAAAGCAGAGAGAATACTTATAGAAATAGAATTAGATAATCAAAGTAATACATTGGCCTCAGAATTAAGCCATGGCGATCGAAGAAAACTTGAAGTTGGCTTAGCTTTGGCAATGAATCCAAAGGTGTTTTTGTTTGATGAACCAATGGCAGGTTTAGATGAAGCAGGTACAAAAATGATGATTAATTTATTTAAAAAAATTAAATCCCAATCACCTATTTTATTAATTGAACATGATATGGATGCTGTTTTTGCTCTTGCGGATAGAATTTCTGTTATTGTGTATGGTAAGATTGTTGCCACTGGCACCGTTGAAGAAATTAAATCAAACGCTTTAGTACATGATGTTTATTTAGGTTATGAAGTTTAATGAGTTTACTTTTAGAAATAAAATCACTCAGATCATGGTATGGAGCTAGCCAAGCGCTATTTGATGTAAATCTAGAAATTGAAAGTGGACAAGTAGTTGCTTTACTTGGCAGGAATGGAATGGGGAAATCTACAACTATTAATTCAATATGTGGATTAATCCATAGATATGAAGGTAAGGTTAGATTCAATGATTTATCTCTAATTGGACAACCTAGTTATAAGATTGCACAAAGTGGAATAGGTCTTGTACCTGAAGGTAGAAGAGCATTTTCAAACTTAACAGTTTTAGAAAATCTTACAGCAACTGCTAGAGATGGTGAATGGTTACTTCAAAATATTTATGAATTATTTCCAAGATTGGAAGAAAGAAAGTTTCAGCTAGCATCATCTTTATCGGGAGGTGAGCAGCAAATGTTAGTTATTGGAAGAGCTTTGATGACAAATCCAAAACTACTAATTTTAGATGAAGCTACAGAAGGGCTTTCTCCAACTATTAGGTCAGAAATATGGAAGGTTATAAAAATATTGAAATCTAGAAATATATCGATATTAATTATAGATAAATCACTTAAACAATTATTAGAATTAGC
>CAZWGZ010000092.1:0-6536 GCA_964633395.1 uncultured Rhodobacterales bacterium | reverse complement strand
ACTTTTACCATTTTCATTACACCTGGCAACAGTTCGTCTCCACGTTGCAATTTATCAACTTTATCATTAAATCTATTTTCAAGAGCTTTAATAACCCCATCAAAATGACTAGATAAATTTTCAATTTGTTTTTGACTCTTATCATTTTCTACAGTCAAAGACCTAAGTTCAATTCTTGATAGCTCCTCAAGATGCTTATCTGTAATTTTATCACCAACATTCAAAGTTTCCTTTAGAGCAGAGACAACTTCTTGATTAATCAAATATTCTTTTAATCGTCCATAATAACCTTTTTCAAGAATTTGCTTCTCATCATCTCTATCCTTTGCAAACCTTTCAATTTCAGCCCGCTCAATAGCCCTCGCTCTCTCATCCTTATCAATGCCTCTTCTTGAAAAAACTCTAACATCAACAATAGTGCCTGATACTCCAGGCGGAACTTTTAAAGATGTATCACGAACATCAGATGCTTTTTCTCCAAAAATTGCTCTAAGCAACTTTTCTTCAGGCGTCATTGGGCTCTCGCCTTTAGGCGTTACCTTACCCGCCAAAATATCTCCAGGCTGCACTTCTGCACCGATGTAAACCATTCCTGCTTCATCTAAGTTTCTAAGCGATTCTTCACCAACATTTGGTATGTCACGCGTAATTTCTTCCTGGCCTAACTTAGTATCTCTTGCCATTACTTCAAATTCTTCGATATGAATTGAAGAAAAGACATCTTCTTTAACTATTCTTTCAGAGATCAAAATTGAATCTTCAAAGTTATACCCATTCCAAGGCATAAATGCTACCAACACATTTCTTCCAAGTGCTAACTCTCCATCTTCAGTTGATGGGCCATCAGCAATAATATCCCCTTCATTAACGACATCTCCCACTTGGACTAAAGGCCTCTGATTTATACAAGTATTTTGGTTACTTCTTTGAAACTTAAGCAAAGAGTATATATCAACAGGGTTAATATCTATTTCATCAGTTGAATTAGCTCTGACAACTATTCTAGTTGCATCAACTTGATCAACTACACCTGTTCTTTTTGCAACTATCGTAACTCCAGAGTCTTGAGCAACAGTTGCTTCTATTCCAGTACCTACCAATGGGCTCTCAGCCTTAACTAAGGGCACAGCCTGCCTCATCATATTTGAACCCATCAAAGCTCTATTTGCATCATCATTTTCAAGGAACGGTATTAAAGCTGTAGCAACTGATACCAATTGCTTAGGAGAAACATCCATAAGATCAATATCTTCAGGCTTTGCCAAACCAATATCTCCAGACTTTCTTATTGGAAGTAGCTCACCTTTAAAGCTGTCTGATTTATCTAGTTCCGCATTTGCTTGAGCTATAGTGTATTTACCTTCTTCAATAGCCGACACATAAACTACATCTTTTGTTACTTTTCCACTCTCTACTTTCCTATATGGAGTTTCAATAAAGCCATACTTATTTATTTGAGCAAAAGTTGCCAAAGAGTTAATTAAACCAATATTTGGCCCTTCAGGAGTTTCGATGGGACATATTCTTCCATAGTGAGTTGGATGAACATCTCTTACTTCAAACCCAGCTCTTTCTCTAGTAAGACCACCTGGTCCTAAAGCAGAAACTCGTCTCTTATGTGTTATTTCAGAAAGAGGATTTGTTTGGTCCATAAATTGCGACAGTTGGCTTGAACCAAAAAATTCACGAATGGAGGCTGCAGCTGGCTTTGCGTTTATAAGATCTTGAGGCATTAAATTTTCAATTTCATTTGCAGAACTCATTCTCTCTTTAATAGCTCTTTCCATTCTAGAAAGTCCTACACGGTATTGATTTTCTAATAACTCCCCAACTGATCTAACCCTTCTATTACCTAAATGATCAATATCGTCAATTTCACCATGACCATCTTTTAGAGAAACCAGCTCTTTAAGAATTTCCAGTATATCTATCTTTCTTAAAATTCTTATACTATCATCTACTTCTAAGTTTAAACGGGCACACATTTTAACTCTTCCAACAGCTGAAAGGTCGTACCTTTCTTGATCAAAAAACAAACTTTTGAACAAGGCTTCAGCCGTCTCGTGTGCTGGAGGCTCCCCTGGGCGCATTACTCTATAAATATCTACTAAGGCTTCTTCTCTAGTAGCATTTTTATCAACTGCTAAAGTATTTCTTATCCATGGGCCGATTGAAGTATTATCAATAGATAATATTTTCAATGAGTCTAGATCATGCAATTTAACTAAATTTATAAGATCTTCGGTTACCTCATCACCTGCTTCTGCATAAATTTCACCAGTTTCTTCATTGATTATATCATCCGCAATAAACTTTCCTAAAAGCTCCTCTTCTTGAACAACTATTGATTTTAATCCATCCTCAATTAGGGCTTTTATTTTGCGAGGTGTAATTTTATCTCCTGAATTAGCTACAATGCTATCATTTGATGCATCTACTATATCAAAAATCAATCTTTGCCCTTTATAATTTTCTGCAGAAAATTTCATTGTCCATTTATTAGATTTATATCCATATATTTGAGTGTCATAAAAGAAATTTAAAATTTCTTCTCTTCCCATTCCAACAAGCTGTGTTCTGTCTGGCTCTTCATTTTTTTCAATACATTTCTTCAAATAGCTTTCTGAGCTATCATCTAGTAAAGCCATTAGTATTGTTGTACATGGTAATTTACGTCTTCGATCAATTCTTACATTTAGTATATCTTTTGGATCAAATTCAAAATCTAACCATGAACCTCTGTAAGGTATAACTCTTGCTGCGAATAAAAACTTACCTGAGGCATGACTTTTCCCTTTATCATGGTCAAAAAATACACCAGGAGAGCGATGCATTTGAGATACTATAACTCTTTCTGTACCATTAACAACAAATGTTCCATTTGGAGTCATTAAAGGCATATCGCCCATATATACGTCTTGTTCTTTCATATCTCTTATAGATCTGGTTCCAGTATCGGGATCCAAATCCCAGACAATTAATCTGAGAGTTACTCTTAATGGAGATGAAAAAGTTAGTCCACGTTGATGACATTCTTCTACATCGTATTTTGGTTCTTCTAAAGTATATGAAACAAATTCTAACATAGATTTTCCAGCAAAATCTTTTATAGGAAAAACTGAGCTAAAAACAGCCTCTAAACCAGTATCTATTCTCTCATTTACAGGAATATACATTTGTAAAAACTGTTCATAAGAATGTCTTTGAACCTCAATCAAATTTGGCATTTGGGCAACTTCAGCTATTTTACCAAATGTTCGCCTTACTCTTCTTCTATTTAACAATGTACCTGATTGAACTGACATTTATTATCCTTTTTAATTTTTCAAAAACATATCTATTTTTAAATATGGACTTAGACAAAGTAAGATGAACAAGCTTATAGGAAATAATAAGCTTGCTCGTATATTTATTCTAGAAAGAGATAATTACTTAATCTCAACTGTAGCACCAGCTTCTTCTAATTTAGCTTTAATTTCATTAGCTTCAGCTTCTGGAACAGCTTCTTTAACCATTGAAGGAGCAGCCTCAACTAAATCTTTTGCTTCTTTTAAGCCCAAGCCTGTAACAGCTCGAACTTCCTTGATTACATTGATTTTCTTTTCGCCAAACGCTGTCAACATAACATTAAATTCAGTTTTTGCTTCAGCCGCTGGCGCAGCATCACCTCCTCCGGCGGCTGCAACTGCAACTGGAGCAGAAGCAGAAACGCCCCATTTTTCTTCAAGTAATTTAGCTAAATCAGCTGCTTCTAAAACCGTTAATGAACTTAAACTTTCTGCAATTTTTTCTAAATCTGCCACTTTATTCTCCTAAATATTTAATTAAATTTATTGTTTTGATTTTTGTGAAATTGTCCTTAAAACCTGAGTAGCTGGCTCTATTATTACTCTTAAGAGCTTTGTAGCTGGAGCTTGAATAAGCCCTACTAATTTTCCTCTCAAGTCATTTAGACTTGGAAGCTTCGCTAATGCTTCCACATCTGTTTTTGAAAGTGGTTTATCTTCTAAACCACCTCCTATAATGACTATTTTTTCATTTTTTTTAGCAAAATCGACCAATACCTTTGCAGCCATAACAGGGTCTTTTGACGAACCAATTGCTGTAGGCCCTGAAAACATCGATTCCATATGTTGATACTTAGTGTTTTTTAACGCTATGCGTGCAATTCTATTTTTTGTAACTTTGAAATTACAATTTTCATCACGCATTTTTGTACGGAGATCTGTACTCTCCGCCACCGTAAGACCAACACAATGGACGATCACGACTGACGCCGAACCATCGAATGTATTATGCAGAGTATTGACCAAGTCGGTTTTTTGATTTCTATTCACCGAAAAGCCTCCACGTTGATGCTGTGACAAAAAGTAAAGTGCCACAACAATAAGTTGCATTTAAGGCAAAATAAATTGCCCACGGCCCGTCCCATCAGATCAAGTAGAACTAACTACTATCATTGTCTATGCAGGAAATTAAGAACTATTAAATTCACCTACAGTCTTGGACAGGTTCAGCCTAAAACTTAAGACTGATCATGAGTGACATATAACATGACACACATACTTTAAATATATAATTTAAATTATATATTTATTATTAAACCAGCTCCCATAGTTGAGCTTAAAGATACTTTTTTTATAAACGTTCCTTTAGCTCCAGAAGGCCTGGCTCTTTGAACAGCATCTATAAAAGATTTAACATTTTCTGTTATTTTTTCAGAGCCAAAACTAACCTTACCAACTCCAGCTTGCACTATACCTGTTTTTTCAGCACGATACTGTACTTGACCAGACTTAGCTGCCTCGACTGCCACCTTCACGTCAGCTGTAACAGTCCCTAGCTTAGGGTTTGGCATTAAACCTTTTGGACCTAAAACTTTTCCAATTCTTCCAACTACACCCATTAAATCAGGTGTTGCTATAATCCTATCATAATTAAGATTACCTTTTTGCATATCTTCTGCTAGATCTTCTGCTCCAACAACATCAGCTCCAGCTAATTTTGCTTCTTCTGCTTTTTCATCTCTGGCAAAAACTGCAACTCTCATTTTTTTTCCCGTACCATGTGGAAGAGAAATTACTCCCCTAACCATCTGATCAGCATGCCTTGGATCAACTCCTAAATTCATTGATATTTCTATTGTTTCATCAAATTTATCTCTTTTACTATCAACAAAAAATTGAACCGCCTCATCTACATTAAATGATTTGTCATTTATCTTTTTATACGCATCTATTAAAAATTTACCTTTTTTCATTTTTTACTCCACAACCTCTAGGCCCATTGATCTGGCAGACCCTTTCACCATCTCCATTGCACCTTCAATATTCGCCGCATTTAAGTCTTTCATTTTATTTTCTGCTATTTCACGGATCTGACTTATTTTAACAGAACCTCCTACTACTCTACCTGGCTCGCCGGAACCTTTTTCTTTTCCTGCAGCCTTTTTAAGATAGAAAGAAACAGGCGGAGTTTTGGTCACAAAACTAAAACTTTTATCTGCAAAAACAGTAATAACTACTGGGATTGGCATATTTTTCTCTAGCGAATCTGTAGCTGCATTAAATGCTTTACAAAACTCCATTATATTAACACCTCTTTGACCAAGTGCTGGACCAACAGGTGGAGACGGGTTAGCCGCTCCTGCTGGAATATTTAACTTTATATAACCGTCTATTTTTTTTGCCATTCAAACCTCCGCAATGAAACAAATTTCATTACTAAAAAATGTTAATTAAACTTTTTCAACTTGACTATATTCAAGATCTACAGGAGTAGATCGACCAAAAATAGAAACAGCTACTTTTAATCTTGACTTATCTTCATCAATTTCTTCAACCATACCATTAAAACTCTGGAAAGGCCCTTCAGAAACTCTTACTTCTTCGCCTATTTCATAAATAATACTAGATCTAGGTCTTTCAATACCTTCACTTATCTGTTCAATCAATCTTTTTGCCTCAGACGAACTGATAGCAATAGGCTTTCCTTTTCCACCCAAAAACCCAGTTACTTTTGGTTGCGCTTTAATTAAATGCCAAGACTCATCTGTCATTTCCATTTTAACTAAAATATATCCTGGAAAAAACTTTTTTTCGGATTGAATTTTAGCTCCACGCCTTATTTCAACAACCTCTTCAGTAGGAACCAAAACCTCTTCAATCAAATCTTCCATTTTTTTTGATTGAACTTGCTCTTCAATACTTTGACAAACTCTTTTTTCAGAACCTGAAAAAACATGAACTACATACCATTTTTTGGCCATTATATCCGCCCAACTTTAAAAAAAAATACCAAAAGCATATTAAACAAAACAGTTAACCACCAAACCCGAGTAAAATTTGAACAATATTAGATAACAATAGATCTACTAAAAAGAAAAAAGCCGATGCTATTAAAACCATTACAAAAACTGTAAGGGAAGCAATCATAGTCTCACGTTTAGTCGCCCACGTTATTCTATTAATTTCTTGTCTTACCTGCCTAACAAATTGTGCGGGATTTGTTTTAGCCATGAGAAGCCTTTCTTGCAA
>CAZWGZ010000091.1:0-6648 GCA_964633395.1 uncultured Rhodobacterales bacterium | reverse complement strand
TTAGTACTAAGTGAAAATCATATAATAGATGAAAAATCTATTATGATAGATAAGTCACTATCAAATATTAATGAGAAATCTTCTGTAGAATCTCTTGCAGATCAATTAGCTTTTGCCAGAGCTACGTAATAAAGGAAAAATATAATGCAAATAACAAATCCAAACTCTAGTTTAACTAATGTAGCTAGACAAAATATTTTAGAGAAGGCTAATCAAGCTTTTTCAGGTGGAGAAAAGGCTGAAGATTTTTCAAAAAAAATTAGTGATGCTCTTAATTCTGTTGCTGAAAATCAAAATAAAGCATCTGAAATTACTAAAGCTTATGAGTTAGGTAAAGAAACTGATTTAACTAAAGTGATTGTTCAACAACAAATTTCAAGTATCGCATTTCAGATGACTTTAAACGTAAGAAATAAAGTACTGAGTTCATATAAAGATATTATGAATATGCCCGTTTAATTAAGTTTTGTTAGGAAAAAAAAATGGCAGAAGCAACAACTGGAAATAATATAGCAAGCATAAATGAGGGAACAGGTATTATAAATAGAATATCATCTACTTTTTCAAATGTTAGAAGAATGAGTGCTGATCCTGCTGTTCAAAAGTCAATTCCCTTAGCGTTTGGAGTAATTGTAGCTTTTGTTGGTATAATTGTTTTTTTTACAATGCAAAAATCAAACATGACAACTTTGTTTGCCTCACTTCCTGAGAGTGAGAAATCAGCTGTTATACAAACTCTAAAGCAAAACGGAGTTGATGTTTCTCTCAATCCATCAACTGGAGAAGTCGTTGTTCCTGTGGATGCTTACCATCAATCTAGAATGCTCTTGGCAGCACAAGGTTTGCCTGCATCAGTTCCTGATGGTTATCAAAGTTTAGGTGACATGCCAATGGGAACTAGTCGTTCCGTTGAAGCAATAAAAATTAAACAAAGTCTAGAAGCTGAGCTATCACGTTCTATAAATTTTATATCTGGAATAAGTTCTGCAAGAGTTCATTTAGCAATACCTGAAAAAACAGTTTTTGCTAGGGAAATAGCAATGCCTTCTGCGTCTGTATTTATAAAATTAGCTAATGGAAGGTCGTTAGGAAGGCAACAAGTACAATCAATCGTTCATTTAGTTGCATCTTCAGTTCCAAGTTTAAATTCAGAAAATATTACTGTTGTTGATCAATTTGGAGAATTATTATCAAAACCTTCCTCTGATGCTGCTTCATCGGCTTCAAATGAACAAATGTCTCAAACAATGAGATTAGGAGAAATATATAGATCTAGAGTGATATCTCTCTTAACTCCCATAGTTGGAGCAGGTAATTTAAAAGCTGAAATTAATGTAGATATGAGTTTTACTAAAAGTGAAATAACAGAAGAATCAGTGGATCCAAAAGGGAACGCTCTAAGGAGTGAACAAACATCATTAGATGAAAGTGCTAATCCTGAAGCAAGAGGTATTCCTGGTGCATTATCAAACGCACCTCCTTTAGCTCCTGATTTAAAGACCGAAACGCCAGCATCTCAAGATGCAGCAAATTCTTTAAAGCAGAGAAGTCAAACTTCAGTTAAAAATTATGAAGTTAGTAGGAAAGTTGAGACAACAACAGCTCAATACGGTCAAATCAAGAAGATTAAAGCAGCTGTAATTATTAGAGAAAGAAAGGTAATGGCTCCTGATGGAACTTTTGCTTTTGAAAAATTTAGTGATGAAAGATTATTAGAAGTTAAATCTTTAGTTCAAGAAGCACTTGGGTTTGACGAAACAAGAGGTGATAGCGTAACTGTAACAAGTAGTCCATTTATAGATACATTAGAACAAGTAAGTTCTCCTTGGTATGAAAGTGCTGCCGTCAAAGATCTTTCTCAACAATTAGCAACTGTATTAATATTAGCTATAGTAATATTCGGTGCATTACATCCTCTCTTAAAAAGAGTTCTTATCCCAACTGGTTACGCTGGTGGAGCTGGCGCTGGATCAATGGGAGATGATGAAGATGAAGATAGTGATAAAATTGAAGTCTCTGAAGGCGAATCTCTAGAGGATATAAAAGCCAAATTGAAACCTAAAAAGTCAGCTATTTCTGCAGAAATGTTAGATACAGCAAATACATACGATGATAAAGTAGCTGTTATTCGAATGATTGTTGGTGATGAAGCAGGTAG
Organism: uncultured Rhodobacterales bacterium; assembly: GCA_964633395.1. Classification (GTDB taxonomy): domain Bacteria; phylum Pseudomonadota; class Alphaproteobacteria; order Puniceispirillales; family Marisalimonadaceae; genus CAJJBL01. The sequence continues at coordinate 4,490 of CAZWGZ010000091.1, read as the reverse complement.
AGTGTCGAGTGTGTTTAAAAAGATGATGGAAAAAGATAGTTAATTCTTTTAAAGAAAGTAGGATATTATTATGGCAGAAGTAGCAAAAAAAGTATTAGCTAAAACTGATGAGATTTATCAAGGCCTCACAGGCACTCAAAAATGTGCAATTTTAATGATGCTTATTGGTGAAGACGAAGCAGCTGAAATTATGGGAAATTTATCGCCAAAGGAAGTTCAGGTTCTTGGTTCAGCTATGTACTCAGTTCAAGGTCTTGGTCAAGATACTGTTAATTTAGTTTTAGATGAATTTTTAGCAATAATTAAAGCTCAAACTAGTTTAGGTATTTCAGGGAGTAATTATATAAAAAATGTTCTAACTAAATCTTTAGGGGATGATAAAGCACAAACAGTTTTAGGAAAAATTACTCCTTCAGATAGTAATAAGGCAATTGAAATACTTGATTGGCTTGATGCTAGATCGATAACAGATTTAATAATTGACGAACATCCTCAGATTATAGCTTTAATAATTTCTTATTTAGAACCAAGCACAGCTTCAGATGTTTTGAATTTTCTGCCTGAAAAAAACCAATCTGATATAATTAGAAGGATTGCCACATTGCAAACAGTTCAACCTGAGGCACTTAGAGAGTTAGATCGAGTTATGCAAAAAGTTTTCTCTTCCAATGCTAGTTTAAGAGCAAGTAAGGTTGGAGGTGTTAAAGCCGCAGCTAAAATAATGAATTTTTCAAGTGGAGATGGTGAAGCTAGAATAATGAAAGAAATATTAAAAGAAGATAAATCTTTAATGCAAGCTATTCAAGATAGTATGTTTGTGTTTGAAACTTTGTTGTTATCTGATGATAAATCTTTACAAACTCTTTTAAGATCAGTTGAAGATGACTTAATTATTCTAGCCTTAAAAGGGACAGATGATGAATTAAAAGCTAAATTATTTGGATGTATGTCACAACGTGCTGCTGCAAATATTCAAGATGAAATGGAAGCTTTAGGACCGGTAAGATTGACTGAAGTTCAAGAAGCTCAAAAGCAAATCATTGCGGTTGCAAGACGTATGTCTGATGAAGGATCTATTGTCTTAGCAGGCCGTGGTGGTGACGATTATGTATAAAATTGTGAGATAATTTGATATGTCTTTAAATGTTAAATATGAAAATATGAATAATAGTAATGAGAATATTGTTCCATTAGGTAATTCAGAGATTAAATCTATTTTAAAAGCTCAGTCAGAAGCTGTTTTTATAGAAGAAAAAAAAATGATATCCAACAAATCTGAATTTATAAAAAAATCTTTAATTGATTTAGCTTTAGAGTTTGAAAATAAAGTAACAGATATAAAATCTGAAGATAACAATACTAAATTAGAAAAAAAAGACATTGATGAACCATCACTTGAAACAAATAATGAAGACAAAAATAATGCTTTAGAAAATAGTGAAATTCATGAAGTTTTAATTGAAGAAAATATTTCAGACAAACCTATTTTAGAAGAAAATAATACTAAAGAGAATGATGAGAGTGATAATAATCATACTAATGCTCCTTTACAATCTAATGAAATAGATACTAGTAATTTATCCTCAAGCTTGGATTTAGAGCAAAATGATAAGAAAATTGAGGAAACACAGGAGATAAGTGAAGCTTCATTAGAAAAGACCCAACCTGAAATTGAAGAAACAAAAAAGGCGCTAAACTCTGTTAGAAATGCTGTTTCACAATCAATTAAAAATTCTACTGAAGAAAATGACGAAGATTCTTTAAATCAAATAAATCAAGATATAGATCATTTTAAGAATATTTTTTCTGCATTATCAAATTTAACTGAGAAGGTTATTCATGAAAACATTGAAAATAAAATTATTGAAATTGCTTCTGAGCTAGCTGGATACCAAATTGATAAAATGCCAGACAAATATGAAAAAAAAATCAAAACCTTTTTAAAAAGTATTAATCGATTTGAAGAAAAAATGTCAATTGAAACTAATGATAAAGATTATGAAGCATTATTAAAAATTGAAAATTTTAAAAGTATGAATGATACAATTAATTTTAAACCCAACTCAGATATATCCAGAGGAGATATTATTTTAAATTGCGATGGTATGCATTATTCAGAAAAAACTATAACAAATAAATCAAATACCATCGATTAATTTATTAATATTGGAAAGTTATAATGGCATTTGAAGCAAAAATAATTGAAAATATTTCTCAAATCAAAAGAAATAAAATTATTATAAGTTCAGGACGAGTTAATCGATTTGATGGTAATGTTTTGTACTGTGATCCCTTCCCAGCTCCAATTGGAAGTTTGTGCATTATTAAAGATCAAATGGGAAAAGAAATTCTAGCTGAGGTAATTAGCTTTGATCAAAATCATAATATGTTAGCTATTTTAGAACATTCTTCAAATATTGTTGCTGGCTGTGTAGTTACTCTATTTGATGATGGAAAATATATAAATGTTGATAGTACTTTATTAGGAAGAGTTACAGATGCATTTGGAAAACCTTTAGATGACAAACCTCTGCCAGAAATAAAAAATCAATGGCCTCTTATGGGAAAATCTATGAACCCATTAAAGAGAAGTTTAATTAAAAAACCATTAGATGTAGGTGTAAAGATTATTAATGCCTTATTAACAGTTGGAAGAGGGCAAAGATTAGGAATAATAGCGGGTTCGGGAGTTGGTAAATCTGTTTTATTAGGCATGATGAGTAAATATACAGATGCTGATATTGTTGTGATAGCATTGATTGGCGAAAGAGCAAGAGAAGTGGGAGCGATGGTTAATGATTTATTTGATGATGAAACTTCTAAAAAATTAACAGTTGTAGCTGTTCCTGCTGATAGATCGCCATTGATGAGAATTAGGGCCGCTAATAGAGCCACCGCTATAGCTGAGTATTTTAGGGATCAAAATAAAAACGTTTTACTTATAATGGATAGTCTAACAAGAATTGCACACGCCAAGAGAGAAATTGGATTATCTTTAGGCGAAGCGACAACTTCAAAAGGTTATCCAGCTTCAGTCATCTCTATGATACCTAATCTTATTGAAAGAACAGGAACTAGTGATAAAGGAGAAGGAAGCATTACGGCTTTTTATACAATTTTAGCAGATGGAGATGACAATAATGATCCAGTGGTAGATACCGCTCGTGCAATACTTGATGGCCATATAGTCTTGAGTAGGTTAAACGCTCAAATGGGAATTTACCCAGCAGTTGATGTGTCTCATTCAATAAGTAGAGTAATGAGTGATTTAGCCTCAACTGATCACTCTAATGCTGCAAAATTATTTAGAAAGCATGTTACTAATTATATTGAAAACAAAGATTTAATATTAATGGGAGGTTATAATCAAGGGCAAGACAAAGATCTTGATGAAGCAATAATGATGTGGCCAAGAATAATAGATTTTATAACTCAGCCTAATGATAAAAAAGCTAGTTTTGAAAGTTCTATCTCGGAATTACTAAAATTATTCAAATAGGGGGCTAAATTGTTAAAAAAAATTAAAAGATTTCAAAGATTAGCTACGCTTAGAAAAAAAGATATTTCGAAAGAGATTTTGAGTTCCAATTTATTAGAAAATGAAATAATGAAAAATAAAAATTTAATTACTCAGATAGATGCAATTATGGAGAGTGGTAAAGTAAAAGCTGAAGAAAAATTAATTAGTGCAGGGTATTTCAAAAATAATACACAGTTATTAAGCACTCTTCAAAATCAAAAAAATATCGCACATCATAGGCAGCAATACTTAATATCTGAAAAGAAAGTAATACAATCAAAAATAATTACCAACAATATTAAAAAAATCAAAGCTGAAGAAAAAACATCTGAATATCAGAAATCCCATCGTGAAGATTTAGATAATAAAAATTACGGATTATAGTATATTTTTTCAAAATATAATTTTTAAAAAACAATGGCATTATATTTGCAATGTAAAAGCAGAATTTTATTGGAAATAATATGATTAATAATATTGTTGATACAGCTAAAAATTTGGAATCTTTATCTGGAACTGTTACTGATAATAAAGATCCATCAGCCTTAGGTGCATTGTTTTCTATTATTGAACCAAACAACGAAAACATTGCAAATAAAGAGGAATTACCCAAAGAGTTTATCTTTGAATTAGAAGAAAAGAAAATTGTAGATTATATTTCTAATATTATTCCAAATTTTGAAAATAAAAAAATCAATCTTTCTGATATTAGTAAAATAGATAAAGCTCTTCAGTTAGATAAAAATTTGAACCCATCAGAAAAAATACAAATATTAAATTTTGCCAAGATTGGTTTAAATAAGGGCTCAATCAAAAATTTAATTTTATCAAATCAAAAAGGTTTCCAATCTCTCAATATCAAAGATCCTTCCCAGACAAATAATAAAACTGATCTTAATGTGAATATTAAGACAGATATTAAGACAGATATTAAGACAGATATTAAGACAGATATTAAGACAGATATTAA
>CAZWGZ010000090.1:0-6714 GCA_964633395.1 uncultured Rhodobacterales bacterium | reverse complement strand
GCTATCCGAGATAATTCTAATGAAAAAATATCTAGTTGCTTTTCAAACTTAGAAGATAAAATAATAGCAGCCAATCTTCCAAACGGTGGCATATTTGCATTTTTTCTCGATAACAACTCATTTTCAAAAAAGCTTTTACGATCGTTTTTTGCAATTGCTTTGATAATTGGATTTTCTGGATCAAATGTTTGTAAAATAACAAGTCCTTTATCATTTGTACTAGAAGAATGCCGGCCCGACCTTCCTGAAACTTGTTGTAGCAATTGAAAGCTACGCTCTGAAGCTCTTAAATCCCCTCCAGAAAGTCCTATATCACTATCAATAATTCCTACTAATTTTAAATTAGGGAAATCATGACCTTTAGCAATCATTTGGGTGCCAATTATAATATCAATCTCACCACTTTTTATTTTGTTAATAGAATCAACAAGTAAATTTTGACTTTTCATTGTATCGCTTGAAAGAGTTATTAACTTAGCCTCAGGAAATATTTTTTTTACCTCCTCTGTGATTCTTTCTACTCCAGGGCCACAGGATTGCATCTGATCCTTCTTTCCACAACCTTCACAAATATTTGAAATAATTTTATTAAATCCACAGTGATGACAGATTAATGCACCCGCAGAACGATGTTCTACCAACCATGCATCACAATTTTTACATTTGACTTTAGTTCCACATGAATTACATACCCTTAAAGGAGAATAACCTCTTCTATTTAAAAATAGTAAAGATTGCTCTTTTTTAATTAATCTGTCTTTTATTTCATCTACTAATACTGGAGAAATCCAACATCCTTTATTAGGAGGGTTAGACTTTAAATCTAACAATCTAATATCTGGCATTTCTGCTCCTGTTGCTCTTTTGGGCAAAGTCAAATGAATGTATTTTCCTAACTTCATATTGTGAAATGTTTCTAGAGAAGGAGTTGCAGACGCTAAAACTATAGGAGCAGAAGATTTCATTGCTTTAAAAACGGCCATATCTCTGGCGTTGTAACGAACACTTTCTTCTTGTTTGAATGCAGGTTCATGCTCTTCATCAACAATTATTAGCCCTAAATTCAAAATAGGAATTAATAGTGCTGAGCGAGCACCAACAATAACTGGCGCACTTCCATTTAATGCTGCTAGCCATATATTTATTCTTTGCTTTTTACTTATATCAGAATGCCAAACTAGAGGATTAAAGTTAAATCTATCATAAAATCTTTTTTGCCAATCTGGAGTTAAAGCAATTTCAGGAAGTAAAATTAAAACTTGTTTTTTTTCATTCAAGCATGTCTGAACTGTATCAAAATAAGTCTCTGTTTTCCCTGATCCAGGAACTCCATCTAGCAAAAAACAATCTGATTTACTTTCTTTGATTGATATATTTATTGAAGTGATTGCCACTTGCTGTTGTTCGTTTAATAATTTTACTTTATGATTTTCAATTTTATTTTCTTGAAATAACTCAATTGGAACAATATTTTCTACCTCAACAAATTCCTCTTTAATCAGTCCTTGTTTTAACATATTGTTTATTATTGATTTTGATATTCTGGTTTCATTCATTAAATCTTCGGCAGACTTACCTTTTTCTTCATTTGATAAAATATCTAAAACTAACTTTCTCTTAGATCTTATTTTTTTATTATCAATAGATTCTATATCTAGAGTATCTAACAAATTGTTTTTATATATTTTGTTAAATTTAGGAGATGTAATTGCATCTAATGGTGATAAAACCATTTTTAAAACAAGTCCTTTATATACACAATTCCAGCTAGCTAAAAAATGAACTAACTCAATAGATGGAAATGGTAATGGGTTAATATTATAAACCTTCAAGATTTTTTTTAGTTTTTCTACTGGGTATTTTTTAGAACCTTCACTTATAATTATCCCTACAATTTTTCTTGAACCTAATGGAGCAAGTACTATTTGCCCTGGCCTAACCCCAAGAATATTATTTTCAATTAAGTAATCAAATGTTTCATTAAATGGACCTATTAATAATACAGAAACTTCATTTGATTTAATATTTTTCATTTATTGGCTTTATCAGATTATTATTAATGTTAAATATAGTTATCATTATAAAGATAATGTATTATAAAAATATAGTTAAAGAATTAATAGTTTTATAGAAGTTTTTTAAAACCCAATGAAGGATTAATAATGGAATTATTTATAGATACTGCAGAAATTGAAGAAATCAAATCTTTAAATATTACTGGATTAATTGATGGAGTAACTACAAACCCATCTTTAATAGCTAAATCTGGAAGAAATATTGTAGAAACAATTGCAGAAATTTGTAGTGAAGTTTCTGGCCCAGTTAGTGCAGAAGTTACTGCAACTGATTTTGATACAATGATCAAAGAAGGAAGAAAACTTTCAGCTATTGCTGAGAATGTTGCTATAAAAGTACCTCTTACATTCGATGGTTTACGTGCCTGCAAAGTTTTTTCTGACGATGGAATTATGGTCAATGTTACTCTTTGTTTTAGCGCAGCTCAAGCTATTCTTGCAGCTAAATCTGGAGCATCATTCATATCACCATTTATTGGTCGTTTAGACGATATTGGTTCTGATGGAATGAGTCTCATTTCTGAAATAACTGAAATATATGAAATACATGGCTTTGAAACAAAAGTTCTTGCTGCCTCTATAAGAAGCGTACAAGATATTATTAATGTAGCAAAATTGGGTGCTGACGTAGCTACTATCCCACCTAAATTTTTAAAAGCAATGTATAACCATCCTCTAACAGATAAAGGACTTGCTGACTTTTTATCAGATTGGAAAAAGACTGGTCAATCAATATTATAAAGTATTAAATGGTAACATTAAACAAAATAATAGTGGATAAAAAATTATCTAATATACTTCAAGTATGGATTGAATACCTTCAATCTATTCGTGGCTATGGTATTCATACATTAAACGCTTACCAAAGAGATGTATTTGACTTTATAAAATTTTGTGAGATGCAAAAACATGATACCTTATCTCCAGATAAATATATAATTAGAGATTATTTATTTAATTTATCTGAAAGAAAGTTATCGAGACCGACTGTTGCAAGAAGAATATCAAGTTTAAAGAATTTTTTTAAATTTATATTAAAAGAAAAAATAATACATTCTGTGGATGTAACTATTTTTAAAAGCCCTAAATTAAAAAGAAGTTTTCCCAAATCAATAGACTCTGAGCTAGTTGCAAAAGCTTTATTTTCTTTAACGGATGAAAAAAACGATCTTTGGGTTAATCTTCGAGATAGAGCTGTCATGCTATTACTATATGGAGCTGGTCTTAGAATAAGCGAAGCTTTATCTCTAAAAAAAAATGAAGCTCCAAGTGGCGATTGGTTAAGGATTTTAGGAAAAGGTAATAAATATAGAGACGTTCCATTATTGCCTGTTATTTGCGATGGAATTAAAGAATATTTAGATGCATGTCCATTTGATGTAAAAGAAGAACAACCCCTATTTCTTGGAAAAAGAGGCGGTTTATTGTCTCCAAGAATTATCCAAAGAAGAATTGAAAACCTAAGATATACACTTGGCATGCCTTCTCATACTACCCCACATGCTTTGAGACATGCGTTCGCAACTCACCTCTTATCTGGAGGTGCTGACTTACGAGCAATACAGCAACTTTTAGGTCATTCAAGTTTATCAACAACTCAAAGATATACAGATGTTAATGAAGCAGAACTTCTAACTTTACATAAAGCAATACATCCACGTTCGTAATGTTTAATTTAAAAAAATAGGTGATTAAAATTTCAAAATTCTAAACACCTATTCTTAATTGCTTTAAAGTTTAATCATCTTTAATTATCAAAATTAAATAAGATCAAATCTATCAAGATTCATTACTTTATTCCAGGAAGCTATAAAATCTTCTACAAATTTATTTTGTGAATCATTTGATGCATAGACTTCTGTAATTGCTCTTAATTGTGAGTTTGAACCAAAAGCAAGATCAACTCGGGTTGCAGTTCTTACTTTCTGAGAAGTTGATCTATCAGTCGCTTCATAAACATTACTTCCAGTAGGTTTCCATTCCACTCCCATATCTAGAAGCTTAACAAAAAAATCATTTGTTAATTTTCCTGATGGTTCTGTAAAAATCCCATGGCCATCAGAGCTAATCCCTAGTGATCGCATTCCTCCAAGAAGGACAGTCATCTCTGGGGCTGTTAGGCCCATTATTTGAGCTTTATCTAGCATCATTTCTTCAGGCTTTATTCCATAATCTTTTTTCTGGAAATTTCTAAATCCATCTACAAAAGGCTCAAGAACCGCAAATGATTCCTCATCTGTATTTTCTTGAGTTGCATCTCCTCTTCCAGGAGTGAATTCAAGAGTTTTTCCTGATGCTTGCTCAATTCCAACATTACCAGCTAGAACAATAACATCTGCTATAGAAGCTCCTGCCTCTAAAGCAATACCTTCTAAAATATTTAGCACTTTAGATAATTGATTAGGTTTATTTACTTCCCAATTCTTTTGAGGTTCAAGACGAATACGAGAACCATTTGCTCCACCACGCATATCAGTACTTCTAAAAGTTGAAGCACTAGCCCAAGCAGTTTCTACCATTTCTTGAACAGTCAAATCACTATTCTTAATGAGTGTTTTGACTGATTCAATATCATAATTATCACTTCCTGCAGGGATAGGATCTTGCCAAATAAGTTCTTCTTCAGGAACTTCTGGTCCAAGATAACGTGTTTTAGGCCCCATATCACGATGTAACAATTTAAACCAAGCTCTTGCAAAAGCATCCTGAAACTGATCTGGATTTTCATGAAAACGCTTAGATATAACCTTATAAGCAGGATCTTCTCGCATTGCCATGTCTGCAGTTGTCATCATAGTAGGCACTTTTATTGATCCATCTTGAGCATCAGGAGCTAGATCTTCTTGTTTTGGATTAATTGCATGCCACTGATGAGCTCCTGCTGGACTTTTCACAAGTTCCCATTCGTAGCCCAATAATAAATCAAAATAGCCATTATCCCATTTAGTAGGATTAGCTGTCCATGCTCCCTCAATACCACTTGTAATTGTATCTCTACCTTTACCAGAAGCGTATGTGTTTTTCCATCCCAGCCCCATCTCTTCTATTGCTGCACCTTCTGGCTCAGGACCAACATATACATCAGGGTCGGAAGCACCATGAGCTTTACCAAAAGTATGTCCTCCTGCAGTAAGAGCTACTGTTTCTTCGTCATTCATAGCCATACGGGCAAAAGTTTCACGAATATCTTTTGCACTCGCTAATGGATCAGGATTACCGTCCGGTCCTTGAGGATTCACATAAATTAGCCCCATTTGGACGGCTCCAAGTGGCATTTCTAATTCACGATCACCTGAGTAACGTTTATTTTCAAGCCATTCATTCTCTTTGCCCCAATAGATATCTTCTGGAGGAGACCAAATATCAGGACGACCACCACTAAATCCAAATGTTTTTCCACCCATTGATTCAATAGCAACGTTCCCAGTTAAAATAAACAAATCAGCCCAACTGATTTTATTTCCATACTTTTGTTTAACTGGCCAAAGCAATCTTCTAGCTTTATCCAAGTTACCATTATCTGGCCAACTATTTAAAGGGGCAAAACGTTGATCACCAGTACCACCACCACCACGACCGTCACTTGTTCTGTAAGTTCCTGCTGCATGCCATGTCATTCGGATAAAGAAAGGACCATAATGACCATAATCAGCTGGCCACCAATCTTGAGTATCAGTCATCAAGTCGTTTAAATCTTTTTTCAGAGCTTTATAATCAAGCTTCTTAAATTCTTCACGATAATCAAAATCTAAACCCATAGGGTTGGATCTTTTATCATGCTGATGAAGAATATTTAAATTTAATTGATTTGGCCACCAATCTTTGTTTGACGTACTGATACCACTATTAGTAGTAGCAGAACCATGCATTACTGGGCACTTACTAATGTCATCCATAAAAAATTCCTTTTATTTTTTTAACTCTTTTTGACTACAATTACACAAGGAAAGTATAAATTATATTCTGTACTGTCAAGCAGTTTAGAATGATTTTAAAGTAAAAAAAATATTAATTATTTTTTTTTAGTTTTATGATTACATCTATACCACTACTTTCAAAACCATCAGGTATTTCCGGAAGCTTAACAACGCTTATTTCATCATTGTTAATATCAATTAACTCTCCGGTATCTTCATTTAAAAAGTGATGATGATGATTGGTATTAGTATCAAAAATAGACGTATCTTTGGAACTTTCTAATTGTTTTATTAAACCAACATTTTTAAACTTCTTTAAGCAATTGTATACTGTTGCAATAGACATTTGCTTGCCTGATGCATTTATTTCATTTTGAAGATGTTCTGCAGTAAAATGCCTGTTTAAACCATTAAGAAGAATATCTGCAATTATAATTCTTTGCTTAGTTGGCCTTAGGCCAGCATTTCTTAATTTTATTTTATTTTCCATGATTTATAATTCTAAACCATTCTAAACATTCAACATAACAATCAACTAAGATTATAAATAAAATTTGTCAAGTTATTGGTTTTTTTAAAAAATAATTTTCTCACTTTACGTATATGTAACAAAATGAGATTATAGTTATATTAGGAGATTAAAAATGACAAAAGCTTGTGACCTTACTGCAATTGAAGCTAGAGAACTTATTGGTAATAAAAAACTATCACCAGTTGAATTA
>CAZWGZ010000089.1:0-6801 GCA_964633395.1 uncultured Rhodobacterales bacterium | reverse complement strand
TCAATAATAAATCTGTGAGAAAATAAGGGTTTAAAGGGGTCAACTGGATAGAGCACTAGACTACGAATCTAGAGGGCAGGAATTCGTATCTTCTAAGCAAACCATTTCTATCTTTTTAATACCAAAAAGTTAAAAGAATGTATTATGAAATATAAAACAATAGAAGAAATAAATAAAAACCCAGTATGGATAAAATTACAATCTAATGGGACTGACAAGAAGGAACTTGATAAACAGTTTTTATCTCTTACAGAAGATGAAAAAATTGTTGCGATTGACTTATTTGAGTCTTTAAAAGTTGTGATGGAGAACATCTTTAAAGAAAATACATTATTAGATGTTAAAAAGTAATTATGTATTTTAAGAAAAAATATTTATATGAAAACTATAATCTTATATTTAAGGATATCTGGAATTATTAGAAGACAATTACTGATAAAAATTGGTTATTACTTTGTTACAAATATGTTCTTTATTTCTAATTTCAATTATAAAATCATTTAAATGATAGAGTTTAAGATTATCTAAAATGAGTCTTTATTAATTAAAAACTATATTATAATACTGCAATATTAAAAAAACTTATTATTGTTCATGGGAGAATTGAATTATGAGTAAAGAAATAATAGGTTGGTTCATAGTTGGAGTTTGTTTGCTTTGGGGTTTATTAAGAACTGGGGATTGGGTTGAACCTAGCTTTGTTCTAAATTTTTTAGCTATTGGAGGTTTTTGTTTTGGAATTCATTTAACAAAAAATAAAGATGATACTGAAGAATAATTTAAAAAAATACTACTCCCATAAAAATTGACAATCGAAACGTAATCTATAAACGACTATAGTATCCAGATTAAAATCTTAATCTTATCTTTACCTTCCACAACTATTTTGATTAAACTGTGAGTATAATTGGAATATCTTCTCAAAAGAAAAAAATTCGTAATATGAAAATCATAATTGCAAACCCTAGTCCATATGCTCGCAAAGCCCGAGTGGCTTTGCGTGAAAAGGATATTGTCTTTGAAGAAATAATAGATGTTCCATGGAATACAAATACTTTAACTAAGGGCATTAATCCCTTGGGGAAAATACCAATACTTCTTAATGGAAATCATGAACCTTTGTTCGATAGTAAAGTGATCATTCAGTACTTAGATTACTATAAACCACAACCCCTATTATATCCTAAAAATCCTAAAGATAATATTTCTGTACGGTTAGTTGAAACTGTTGCAGATGGGGTATGCGATGCAATAGTTTTAATATTCCTTGAAAATTCAAGAAAAGAAACTTTAAAAAGCAAAGATTGGATTCAAAGACAAGAGAAAAAAATCTTCGAAGGAGTTAAATATCTTTCCAATTATCTTGAAGGAGAGAACTATTTTGTAGGCAACCATTTTAATATTGCAGATATCTGTGGATTTTCATGTTTAGAATACATAGATCTTAGATTTCCAAAATTTAAATGGAGAAATGAGTATCAAAATTTAGAAAAATATTGGATTTACCATAAAAATAGACAATCATTCCAAGAAACAAAACCAATAGCACAGATAATTCAACCTTTAGATGATTAAAATTTTATATATTAGATTTAGTAATATAATTGCTATGATAGGCTATAATATTATTCAAAATATAAACATCTTTGATGAAAACTTGTATTGTAATAAAAATATAGTATTTTAATAAATAGGGTTTTAGTCTAAATAAATTATTTAATTAAGCCTTCTATATATAAGAATATCTTAATTAATGTTAACGACAACCTTTTGACTTTTGTAAGTTAACTTTAAAAAAATAAAGGAAATATCAATGTCAGTTTCACTTCAAGTATTGTACCCAGTAACAGAACAAACAAATTTTGATTATAATTATTATTTTTCTACACACATGAAACTTGTAGCAGAAACCTTTGGTGACCATTTGGATAGCACACTTGTAACAAAAGGGGTTGCAGGTGGAGTAGATAAAGCAGCTGGATATTATGCTATTGCAACTATGATATTTAAAAATCAATCAGCAATGGATTTAGCTTTATCAAGAGCAGGCCCTGTTATGGAAGACATCCCAAATTACACTAATACAAAACCAGTTTTGTTAACAGGTGAAGTTGTATCATAGTTTTAAAAAATAAGTATTATAGAGTAATATTATCTAAAATAGATTAATTTTATCAGTAATTGTTATGAATTTGTCTTTTTTTAAAATCACTCTTATTATAATATTAATATAAAATATAGGAGAATTAAATGAGTCTTGAAAATATTATATTACTTGCTTGTATATTAGTATTAATTCAAATCTTTATTCCAATAGTGATTGAACAATTAATTTTTAAAAAAATTAATTTTTCATTTTTATTTTCTTCAAGAGATGAAATCATTGAAAGCTCCATATATGGTTATAGAAGTAAGCGGGCATTGAACAATCTTTTAGAAACCTTGCCAATATTTTCGTTACTAGTAATCTTATCCATATTTAAGGAAATTGATAACTCAAGCTTAGCTGCATTTTGGTTAATTTTAAGAGCCTTTTATATACCTATTTATATCTTAGGGATAAATTATGTAAGAACTATTATATGGTTTGGAGCAACTACTTGTTTAGTTATGATGGGTATAAATTTCATTTAACTTTTAAATTATGATATTTATAAAATTACTTAGAATAAAAAAATTAATTAGTTTTTATAAAAGGGTTACTCAAGCCAATAAAATCTTTTTATAGAATGTCATTAAATAACAATATGAGGTAAAGAATTTTGAAAAGACGTGATTTTTTATTAACCTCAGGAACTTCAATATTATCCCTAACTATTCCAAAAATATCTCTTGCAACAGTAAATAAAAACTATTTTAAACTAACTGCCCAACTTTCAAAGTTCCAGTTTTCTAAAAAAAGTAACGAAGAATCTAATTTATGGCTATATAACCAGCAGTCTCCTGGACCAACTATTTCTGTAGAAAAAGGAGAGGAACTGACAGTTGAATTTACAAACTTATTAAAAGAACCAACAACAATTCATTGGCATGGGATAAGAAATATTAATGCTATGGACGGCGTTGCTAATCTTACACAACCTCCAATAGAACCAGGAGAAACTTTTATTTATAAATTTCCTGTGAATGATGCAGGAACTTTTTGGTACCATGCTCATAATAAATCTTGGGAACAAGTTTCTAGAGGCCTTTATGGAGCACTTATTGTAAAAGACACTTTATCAATTGGGTTTGATAGAGACATCACTCTTGTTGCAGATGATTGGAGACTTAATAAAGATTATCAATTTGATGAAAAAAGCCTAGGTTCTTTAATGGATTGGTCTCATCAGGGCAGATTAGGAAACTGGCTTACAATAAATGGTAAATCTAACCCTAAAATAAATATAGAAGAAAATTCTAATGTTCGTTTAAGATTGATTAATGCATCAAATGCACGAATATTCAATTTTAGATTTAATAATTATAAACCAGAAATCATAGCTCTTGATGGAGCTCCATGCAGTCCGTTTAAAAAATCTTCTTTTCAGATAGCCCCTGCCCAAAGAATAGATTTTTTAATAAAGATTAAAAATAAAAATTTAAATTTATTTGAAAATAGCACTTCGAAACCATACCCCACAGCAACATTTGATATTAAAAATTCTAATAAACCTTTTAATAAAGTTGTTAATTTAAAAAATTTAGAAACTTGGAATAAGTTTCCTAATATTAATAAAGCGCAAATAATTGATATTCATATGCAAGGTGGAGCAATGGGAAATCTATCATCTGCTATATTTAATGGTGAAAAAAAATCTCTTAGAGAACTCGCTTCTAAAGAATCAAAACTATGGGCTTTTAATGGTGAAATAGGAAGTTATAGTTATTCAATAGCTGATATCGAAATTGGCAAAATAGTAATTTTAAAAATTTGGAATGACACTTCTTGGAAACATAGCATGCATCTTCATGGTCACCATTTTTGGGTTAAGTCTATTGAGTTTAGTAAACAACCTAAGATGGTTACGAGAGACACATATCTAATGCAGCCTAATGAAAAAGTAGATTTAGTATTTGAAGCTAATAATCCAGGATTATGGCTTTTTCATTGTCATATGCTTGAGCACGCTGCTTCAGGAATGGGAGGAGTGATAAGTATTAGTTAAAATATTTAAATTTTTAATTTATTATTGAATGAAATTTATAAAATTTCATTCAGCTTTCTAAGTTGAGCCATATTTAAAATAAAATTATTATTAAATTAGATTATTTTGAAATTTGAATAATATTATATTTTTTGTAATACTTTACAAAAACTATCAATTTGGAGTTCACTGAATAAAATGCAAAAAGCAATTGTTATAAGAGAATATGGTAGTTCAAGTGTTCTTAAAATGGAGAAAGTAAATGTTGGAGAACCAGGAATAGGAGAACTTCTTGTTCAACATACAGCTATTGGAGTTCATTTTCATGATGTTTATGTTAGAACTGGACTTTACAAAACTTTAAATCTTCCTGGGATTCCTGGATTAGAAGCAGTGGGCGTTATTTTAAAAATTGGTCCAGAAGTATCAGAATTTAAACCAGGTGATAGAGTTGGATATATATCAAGTGAATATGGTGCTTATGCGAGTCATAGAATTTTGAATGAAAAACTTGCGGTGAAAATACCAGATTTGATATCTGACGAATTGATAGCAACAAACTTCTCAAGAGCAATTACTGTTCAAATGTTAATTAAACAAGTTACTCGTCTTCAGCCTGATGATACGATCATCATTACTGCTGCAACCGGAGGAGTTGGTAAAATTTTATCACAATGGGCGTCTTCAATCGGGGCTTGTGTAATTGGAAGTGTTAGCACACCTGAAAAAGCATTATTAGCAAAATCATATGGATGTAAATATGCATTAACTTATGACCAAGAAGATTTCATTTCTCAAATTATGGATGTAACTAATGGAAAAGGCGTAGACAAAGTATATGATTCTGTTGGATTGAAAACTTTTGATAGTTCTGTGGCAAGTCTTCGTTCCTGTGGACACTTAATTAATTTTGGCCAATCGTCTGGCTCAGCGAATCCAATGCTAATGTCTACATTAGCAAGTAAATCACTTACCGTTTCTAGGCCTATTTTATTTCATTATATTGCTAACTCAGAAATTTATAAAAAGATGACTGATTCCGTTTTTGAAGCCTTTCAAAGTAAAAGTATAATAATTCCAAATCCAGAACCATATAATCTTGAAGACGCTGCATTAGCGCATAATATCTTAGAGTCAAGAAGAGGTGGAGGCAGTCTATTTTTAAAACCATAAGAATTTAAATGTTAGAAATAAAAAGGCGAAATCTAATGAACAGTAATATTAGTTGGAAATATCCAAAGGCAATCGTTAACTGTGAATGGTTAGCAAAGAATCTTAATCAGTTAGATATAAGAATATATGACTGTACTACTTACCTTCATTATTCAGATAATGACCCAAACCAACCTTATAATGTTGAAAGTGGAGAAAAAGACTATGAGAATAGTCATATACTAAATTCAGCCTTCTTAGATCTCCAAGCAGACATCTCTGAACAAAATAGTCCATATAGATTTACTTTACCTAAACTGAATAATCTAGCAACAAAATTTCAAAATTTAGGAATTGGAGATCCATATCATATTATACTATATTCTCGAAATGGCATGCAATGGTCAGCTCGAGTATGGTGGATGCTTCGCGCAATAGGCTTCGACAATGTAAGTTTATTAGATGGTGGTTTTATTGAATGGAAACGCTTAGATTTAGCAATAGATAATAAAGTTCAAAAGTTTTTGCCTGCTAACTTAACTTTTCAACCTAGATCAAATATTTTTGTTGATAAAGAAAAAGTACTTAAAGCGATTAATGACGATAATATTATATTGTTAAATTCCTTAACAGAAGATATTCACATAGGAAAAAATCCTCGATATGGTCGTAGAGGGAGAATTCCAAATAGTTTAAATGTTCCGTTTAATCAACTATTAGATGATGAAACTGGAAAATTTAAACCTTTAAATGAATTATCAGACATATTTTCTAGAAAAAAAATTACATCTGACCGTACGGTTTTAAATTATTGTGGCGGAGGCATTGCAGCTTCACTAGATGCGTTTGTTTTATATCAATTAGGATTTAATAACATCCAAATTTATGATAATTCTATGAGCGAATGGGCAATAGATCAAAATCTTCCTATTGAAATAGGTTAAACTTGTTTTACTAAGTTTCTCTTAAAATTATGATATTTTTTTATAAGAGTAAATATTAATTAAAGAAAAATAAATGCTAAATATAATATTCAAAAAATGTTAAAATGTTCTTTTATTGAAGGATCAATCTTACATAGATTAAAATACGGTAAAGGTAGAGGACAAAACTTAGCAAAAGCTGTTGGTATGAAATCTAATAAGAATAGAACGATAGTTGATGCAACTGCTGGCCTTGGTTATGATGCGTTCATTCTTGCATCTTTAGGAGCTAACGTAACTTTAATTGAACGCTCAAAAATAATGCATAACCTTCTTCAAGATGGCATTTCAGAAGCTGAACGATTTGGAGGAGAAATTGGTAAAATTATCAGTAGAATGAGTTTGATATTTGGAGACTCAAAATTTATTTTACCTGATTTATTTCCCGAAGTAATTCTAATTGACACTATGTATAAAGAAAGAAAAAAAACCGCTTTAGTTAAAAATGATATAAGACTAGTTAGAGAAATTGTTGGATCAGATCCTGATTATATTGAATTAATAAACGTAGCGTTAAATCAAGCTAGTAACAGAGTTGT
>CAZWGZ010000088.1:0-6847 GCA_964633395.1 uncultured Rhodobacterales bacterium | reverse complement strand
TCCTTAGGTTATAGACATGATCAAATGGCAGTTTTAGTTAGAGCAGGGCATCAAACAAGATATTTTGAGGAAAGATTTATTGAAATTGGTATTCCATATAAGGTTGTTGGGGCAAAATTTTATGAACGTTTAGAAATAAGAGATGCACTAGCCTATTTAAGGGTAATTCAACAGCCCAATGACGATTTGGCATTAGAAAGAATTATAAACACGCCAAAACGAGGATTAGGTCTAAGTACTACAAGCATGATACATGCATATGCTAGAAAAAATGAAATATCCTTTTTTACGGCGACTGAACAATTGTTAACTACTGATGAATTAAGACCTAATGTAAAAAAAACCCTACAAAGCTTAATTAATCAATTTTTAAAATGGAGAAAAGATTTACAAGATATTACTCACACAGACTTGGCAATGAAAGTTTTAGAAGAATCTGGATATATCTTATATTGGCAAAATGACAAATCGATAGATAATGAAGGTAGGTTAGAAAATTTAAAAGAATTAATTAATGCAATGAGTGGTTTTGAAAATCTAGCAGGTTTTTTAGAACATATATCACTTGTTATGGATGGAGACACTCAAGCTGAAGCAGGAGAGGTATCTTTGATGACTTTACATGCTGCAAAAGGACTTGAATTTGATGCCGTGTTTCTACCTGGGTGGGAAGAAGGATTATTTCCAAGCCAAAGATCTATAGATGAATTAGGAATGATAGGATTAGAAGAAGAAAGAAGGTTAGCGTATGTTGGAATTACGCGTGCTAGAAAAAGATTATTTATAACTTATGCAGCAAATCGTCAAATTCATGGCTTATGGCAAGGTTCTATCCCTTCAAGGTTTATAGGGGAACTTCCTAAACAAAATTTAAATGAAAATATTGAAGGGAATCTTGGGGCTTCAGCCTCTAGTTATAATCAAATTGAGTTTGAAGATGTTCATAACAATAATTCATATGGCCCAGGTTTTTTTAGAGCCAAACAAAATAAGATTAGTTCAATAAATCAATATCACTCATTTAAAAATAAAAAGAATGTATTAAACATAAATGATACTTATAAAAAAGGCCAAAGGGTATTTCACCAAAAATTTGGAATGGGAAATATTATTTCGTTTGAAGGTGATAAATTAAATATTGCCTTTGATAAGGCAGGCGAAAAAAAAGTTATATCAAGTTATATCGAATTGATAGACTCATAAGGAATGAAAATGAATTTGTGGTCTGTAAGTATTATAATAGAAGATCAATTTAAAAATTTATATTCTGAATATGTTGAAGATTTTGTTGGATATGTGTCATCAAGTTTATTTCTTCAAGAAAATAGTAATGTACCAAAAAAAAAAACAACTTTAAAATTCTTATCTAATAAAAACTATGAATTAGGAGAGTTTCATGAAAATGAGTTTTGGGTATTAGAGGTTCTATTAAATGAAGAACCATCAATGGATATCATCAAATTAAAAATAAATCTTTTGGCAAAAGAATTAAATATACAAGAATATAAAATTGAAGACACAAACTTGAGCTGTATAGTAAGATTTAATACAATAAAATTAAAAAAAATTATTAACAAAAATTGGATATTTGAAAATAGAAAATCATTCCCGATTATAAATATAGATAACTTTTGTATTTATGGAACACATATTATGAAGTTAAATCCTGTTAATAAAATTCCAATTAAAATAAATGCTTCAACTGCATTTGGAACAGGTTCACACGCTACTACAAAGTGTTGTCTAAAAGCCATAACATATTTATCCAAGTTTTATAAGCCAAAAAGAATGTTAGATTATGGATGTGGGACTGGAATTTTAGGTATAGCATCAAAAAAAATATTTAAAAAAAGTACGGTTTATTTAGTTGATATAGATAAAAAAGCAATTAAATTATCAAAAGAAAATTTAAAATTAAATAATATTAAATCAAACAAAGTATATCAAACTAACGATTTTTATCATAAAGAGTATATTAAGTTTAAGAGCTATGATTTAGTAATTGCTAATATTTTATACACTCCCCTTTATAAATTAACTCCTGTCTTTAGATATATTTTAAAACCTAAATCAAGAATTATTCTTTCAGGGCTTTTAAAGCATCAAGTACCATATATAATAAACAGATTTAATAATTTTGGATTTCATGAAGAAAAAACTTTTTTTATGGATGATTGGGGATCAGTAATAATGACTTTAAAGTCATGAATTTTATAAATAAGGTCAATGGTTATGAGTAAAAGGTTAAAATTATTAAAAGAAAATATGATTGCTAAAGGCTTTGATGCCTTTTTAGTTCCACGGGGTGACATGTTTTCAGGAGAAGAAGTTCCTAAAAGTGAAGAGCGTTTAAAATATATTTCAAAATTTTCTGGTTCAGCAGGATATGGAATCATATCTTCTAATCCTAGAGTTAAATCAGCAATATTTAGTGATGGTCGTTATCAACTTCAGATGAAAAAAGAGATTGATATAAATCATTTTGATATTTTTGAAGGTGGAATAAAAGAAATTAGTATTTTTTTAAAACAAAATGAAAAAAATCTTAATAATATAGCAATTGATCCTTGGTTGTTAACTTTAAAGCAACACCAAATTTTAAAAAATAATTTAGAAAAAACGAAAGTAAATTTCAATTTTATTGAATCAAATTTAATAGACGAAGTATGGGTAGATAAGAATTGTGAAATTGAAAAAGATATATTTAAATTATCTATAAAAAATACAGGTGTAAATTCATCACGAAAGATAAATCAGTTAATTAAAAAAATAGAAGTTGAAGGTGGTGATTATTATATTTTATTTAGACCAACAGGACTTGCATGGCTTTTAAATATACGAGGTAGAGATCTTAAACATACCCCAATCTCTAGATCTTTTTGTATTGTTTCTAAATATGGAGAGGTGTTTATATTTTCAGATAATAAATCTTTTAAAAGAGTTTTAAATAAAGAAAGTAAAATTTACTTTTATAAGTTTGAAGATTTGTCATCATTCCTAAAGTCCATCAAAAAAAAGATTTTTTTAATAGATGAAGAAGTTTTGCCAATCAAAATATATAGTAATTTAAAATCTAACGATTTAAATTTTAAAAAAATAGAATGCCCAATTGAACACTTCAAATCAATAAAGAATTTAAAAGAATTAAATGGAATAAGAATAGCTCACTTAAAGGATGGCCTAGCTTTTATCAAATTATTATTATGGTTTGATAAGAATGTTGCTTCAAAGACACTTAGTGAAATTATTGTTGCTAATAAATTATTAGAGTTTCGTTCTCTAGAAAAAACATTTGTTTGTGAAAGTTTTTCAACAATATCTGCTTTTAATGATAATGGAGCAATCATACATTACAAAGCGAGTAAATTATCAGATAAAAAGATTGTTGCGGATGGTTTGTATTTATTAGATACAGGTGGGCAATATATAGAAGGCACCACTGATACAACACGTACGATATTAGTTGGGAATGCTAATTCACAAATGATTGAGGATTATACACTAGTTCTAAAAGGCCATATTGCTCTTTCTCAAGCCATTTTTCCCGAGGGTACAAAAGGGAGAGAACTAGATCCTCTTGCAAGAAAAGCACTTTGGTCAAAAGGAAAAGATTATGCTCATGGTACTGGACATGGAGTAGGTTGTTTTTTAAGTGTTCATGAAGGTCCAATATCAATATCTAAAAATTCTGAATCTCTAATAAAAAGTGGAATGCTTATTTCCAATGAACCTGGGTATTATAAAAATGGTGAATATGGAATAAGAATAGAAAATTTAGAAATTGTTACAAAGAAATATTTTAAAAATAATAAAGAAACATATTTATGCTTAAAGAATATAACTAGAGTGCCTATAGAATTAAATTTAATAGATAAAGAAAAATTAAGTGAAGATGAAATTTCTTGGATTAATGATTATCATGATAAAGTTTATAAAGATTTATCTAAGTTAGTCGATAATACAAATATAGAGTTATTAAACTTTTTAAAAATTAAAACCTTACATATTTAATTAAAAACTAATTTATTTATTTATAGTTTTAAGCCATTCTTCTTCATTGATTGTTTCAATATTAAGATCAAATGCCTTTTTAGCTTTTGAGCCTGCTTGATCACCGACAATAACAAAGTCTGTATTTTTTGATATTGAGCTACTTACCTTAGCACCCATGTTTTGTAATATACTTTTAGCTTCATCACGGCTCATACTCCTTAAAGATCCTGTTAATACAATAGTTTTACCAGAGTAAGGAGAATTTATTGATTTGAAATTAATGTCTTGGATTTCAATATATTTTAATAGTTTATCCAGCATGTTTAAATTTTGTTCAGAATTAAAATATTGTATTAAATCGTCTGCACTACTTTTTCCAATTTGATCTATAGAAATAAGGTTTTGATATGAATTAGATAATGGATCTCTAGAATTTATCATCTCCAAACAAAATTTTTTATAACTGTTATAATGATATGATAAAATTTTAGCACTTGTTTCACCAATTTGTCTTATCCCAAGAGAATATATTAATTTATCCAATGTAATTATTTTTTTAGAATCAATAGAGTTTATAAGTTTTGAAACAGATAATTCACCAAAGCCTTCTTTTTTTATTAATGTTTTTTGATGATCAGAAATTTTAAAAAAATCACTGAAATCTTTAATTATACCATCATGATAAAACATAATAATTTGTTTTTCACCAATACCATCTATATTAAATGCATTTTTAGAAACAAAGTGTTTTAATTTTTCTATTGCTTGTGCAGGACAATCTAATCCAGCAATACATCTTCTTACGGCTTCGTCTAAAGGTTTAATTGTTTTATTATTACATGATGGGCAAAATTCTGAAGGGATATATTTTTTTGAGTTTATTTTCCTTTTTTCTATAATTACCTTAACAATTTGAGGAATTACGTCTCCAGCTCTTTGAATTTGAACAGTATCCCCTATACGAATATCTTTTCTTGCAATTTCATCTTCATTATGAAGAGATACGTTTGATACTAAAACTCCACCTACTTTAGTTTTTATTAATTTACCAACTGGTGTCATCGCTCCAGTTCTTCCAACTTGTATTTCTATATTTATTAAAATTGTTTCTACAATTTCAGCTGGTAATTTATGAGCAATTGCCCATCGTGGTGCTCTAGATAAATTACCAAGACGATCTTGATACTCCTTACTATTAATTTTATAAACTAAACCATCAATTTCATAGTCCAAAGAATTTCTTTTATTTAACATTTTAGTATAAAATTTTTGAATTTGATCAACGTTATTTACTTGAATATTTTCAATATTTATAAGAAAACCCATATGATTTAATTTTTTTAACAAATCACTTTGTGTTTCAAATTTAAAATCGTCTGAAAATTCTCCAACAGAAAATGCATTGAAATTTAACTTTCTTTCATTTAATATTTTAATATCTTTCTGTCTAATGGATCCTGCTGCTGCATTTCTTGGGTTAGCAAATATATTTTTTCCTTTAGCCTCTTGCGTGCTATTAAGTATATTAAAATTATTTTTACTCATAAAGATTTCTCCTCTGACTTCTATGAATTCAGGGTATTCTTTTTT
The DNA here is from genome assembly GCA_964633395.1 of uncultured Rhodobacterales bacterium. GTDB lineage: Bacteria > Pseudomonadota > Alphaproteobacteria > Puniceispirillales > Marisalimonadaceae > CAJJBL01. The sequence continues at coordinate 1,264 of CAZWGZ010000088.1, read as the reverse complement.
TAATTTATGGGGAATATCACTAATAGTTTTAATATTATTTGTTACTATTTCTCCTGTTGTTCCATCTCCTCTGGTAACGCCATTCAATAATATCCCATTATGGTATGACAGTGAAATTGATAACCCATCAATTTTAGGCTCACACATAAATTCTAATGGCATATTGTTTTTTAAAGATAAAAATTTATTAGTTCTATTAATAAAATCTTCAATATCTTTGATGGTAAACCCGTTTACCAAAGACCCCATTGGTTTTTGATGAGTATATTTATCAAATTGGATAGAGGGTGAAGATCCAATCAATTTTCGTTCTAAATAAATAAATTCAGGATGTTGTTGTATTAATTGATCGTATTTTTTACAAATTTCATCATAATCAATATCAGTTATTTCTGGATTATCTTGCTCATGATATTTTTTGTCATGGTATTTGATTTTCTTAGAAAGAACTGTAATAGAATTTAAAATTTTCTTATTCATATTACATTATCACTTAATAGCTTGGAAGCAGCCTCCCTTGCTTCAACTGTGACTTTATCTCCGGACAACATTCTGGCTATTTCTTCAATTCTATCATTGCCAAACAACTCAGTAATTTTACTATATGTTATATTATTTACAGTATTTTTTTCAATTAAATAATGATGAAGTCCCTTTGATGTTACTTGGGGAGAATGAGTTACTATTATAGTTTGATATGCTTTGCCTAATTTAGCTAGTCTTAATCCTACGGCATTGGCTACCGCACCACCAATTCCTGAATCTATTTCATCAAATATAATTGTTCTATTTTGAACTCCAGTTTCTATTACTACTTTAATTGCAAGGAGGAATCTTGACAACTCTCCTCCTGATGCAATTTTATTGATTGGAAGCATACCCATACCTGAATTTGTATTCGCAAGAAAAGTTATTTTATCCATTCCATTAATTGTAAATTCATCGTCATTTAACTTTTCTATTAAAATCTCTAATTTTGCGTTTTCAAGTTTAAGATAGGGTAACTCATTATTAATTTTATTCGATAAAATAACTGCTGATTTTACTCTACTTTGTGAAAGTAGATCGCATGTTGATTTATATTTAATAATTATATTTTGATATTGAATGTTTAGATTATTAATAAACGATTCATTATTATCGATTTTATCTAATTTAATAATTAAACTTTCTTTTATTTCATGAAGTTGATCAATGTCACAGTTATGTTTTCTACTCTGCGTTCTTAATTCATCAAGTCGATCATCAATTGTTTCTAGGTTTT
>CAZWGZ010000087.1:6093-6985 GCA_964633395.1 uncultured Rhodobacterales bacterium | reverse complement strand
GTAATAATAGATTTTACAGTACCTGAAGCAACAATGTTTCATGCAAAAAAAGCATATGAAAATAATATATCAATAGTTATTGGCACAACAGGACTAAACGCAAAGCAAGAAAGCGAGTTATTAGAACTGTCGAAGAAAATTCCAATTGTATACTCTGCAAACTTTTCAATTGGAGTAACCGTTTTATCTAATTTGGTTTCTCAGGCAACAAAAAAATTAGGTTCAGAATGGGATATTGAAATACTTGAAATGCATCATAAAAATAAAATTGATGCTCCTTCTGGAACTGCCTTGATGCTTGGCAATTCAGCAGCAAAGGCTCGAGGAAAAAATTTATCTGATGTTAAGTCTGTTTCCAGAGATGGTATTGTTGGTAAACGTCAAAGTGATGAAATAGGTTTTGCTGTGTTGAGAGGTGGAGACGTTGTTGGCGAACACTCTGTAATGTTTGTTAATGATGGTGAAAGAATAGAATTAAATCATAAAGCAACAGACAGATCAATTTTTGCTGCTGGTGCATTAAGAGCTTCTTATTGGGCTGCTAGTGCAAAACCAGGTTTATATTCTTTGTTAGATGTATTAAATGCAGGCGGATAAATTGATTATATGTTTAATTTATACTTGTTTTTAATTTATTACTAATTTCATCTAAACAGACGTCTTTGTTAATTGATCCATTAAGTTTTGTAGATCTTATTTGTAAAAAATTTACAAGATAATCATTATTTTTTTTCATTAGAAAAATATCTAAAAAACATTTTGAAAAATAATATTGAATATTTTTTAACAGTCCTTCTTTTTTAATAAAATCACCTTTCCCAATTTTAGAATAAAGTTCAGTTTCAGAAAAATTTATTAGAGATTGAAGGTTTATTTTTTTCTTTATAATTTT
>CAZWGZ010000087.1:0-5993 GCA_964633395.1 uncultured Rhodobacterales bacterium | reverse complement strand
AGGTTTAGCTTCTTTTTTAATTGCAGTAATTTTAGGTTTAGCTTCTTTTTTAATTGCAGTAATTTTAGGTTTAGCTTCTTTTTTAATTATATTTTTATTATTTTTTTCAAAAAATAATTTTCTATGTTCTAAAGTATGACATCCACCCAGAAACATAAGAATAGATAAATTAATAATAATTTGGTTTAGAAATTTGTACATAGATGATATTCATAAGTAGTGTTTAAAATTAAGTCTATTTAAAAATAATTTTCTTTGAGAAAAAAAATGAATAAAATAAATTATGACATTTCTTTAATAGGTAATGCTATTGTTGATATTATAGCTCAAACCTCAGATAGTATATTAAACGATCTTGGAATTCAAAAAGGAGCTATGCAAATAATTGATTCAGAAACAACTGATAATCTATTAAATGTTATTAAAAATCCAATTATAATCTCTGGAGGTAGTGCTGCAAATACTGCAGTAGGGTTTTCATCATTTGGAGGTAAGGCATGCTTTATAGGTCAGACTGGATTAGATGAATTTGGTTCTTTATTTGAAAAAAATATAAACGAAGCAGGTGTTTTTTTTAAAAGTAAAGAGAGTAATGCTTTAGAAAAAACATCTAAAAGTATAGTTTTAGTTACTCCTGATGCAGAAAGAAGTATGAATACTTTTTTAGGAGCAAGCACAAATTTTAATATAAATTGTGTAAATGAAGAGTTAATATTAAATAGTAAAATATTATATTTAGAAGGATATTTATTTGATCAACCTGAAGCTAAAAAAGCTATTTATCACTGTTGTAAAATCGCAAAAGCAAATAATATTCAGATTGGGTTAAGTCTTTCAGACCTGTTTTGTGTTGAAAGGCATAGAAGTGATTTTTTAAATTTAATATCAGATTTTATAGATATTATATTTGCTAATGAGGCAGAAATAAAAAGTCTTTATAAAATGGATTTAAGGAGTTGTATTAACTCAATAAAAGACAAAGTAAAAATTGGAGCGATTACACTTGGATCAGAAGGTTCTGTTGTTTTTAAAAATGACTTAGAGCATGTTGTAAATCCAATTAAAATAAATAATCTTGTTGATACTACAGGTGCAGGTGATTTATTTGCCTCTGGATTTCTTTATGGTTTAACAAGCTCATTATCTATAGAACAATGTGGATCTCTTGGGACTAAAGCAGCTTCACAGATAATAACTCATTATGGAGCTAGACCAAAAAATTCATTAAAAAAACTTTTGAATTAGACTTTATTTTGAGAAAACAGCATTGTATGCTGCAATAGCAGCAGAGTTTACAACATCTGATACATTAGAACCCATCTGCACTATTTGGAAAGGTTTTTCTCCTCCAATCATTAATGGACCTAATACCGATACGGCTCCCATATTTTGAAGTAATTTAAATGATATATTTGCTGATAATAAACCAGGCATTATTAACACATTTGCTGGACCTGATAATCTACAAAAAGGATAGTTCTGTTTAATAAGATCAAAATTTAATGCAACTTCTGCAGTCATTTCTCCATCAAATTCAAAATCAACTTTTCTTTCACTTAAAATAGTTACGGCTTCTCTGATATTTTTTGAACTGGGTCTTAAGGGGTTTCCAAAATTTGAAAAGGATAGTAATGCTACTCTAGGAGTGTATCCAAGATTTTTTACTGTATTTGCTATTCCTGAAGCAATATCGGCTAATTCATCAGGAGAAGGTCTGTCATGAATGTTTACATCCCCAATAAAAACTGTACGTTCTTTTGAAACCATCATGGACATAGATAAGAAGCTTTGATTTTTTTTTGATTGAATAACTTTAGTAATATCATCAAAGCATCTCGCAAAAGGTCTTGTTATACCAGTTACCATGGCGTCCGCATCGCCTGCAGATACCATTGCTGCAGCAAAAACATTTCTATCTTGATTTATTAATCTTTGACAATCTCTTCTAAGATGACCATTCCTATGAAGTGTTTCGTATAGTTTATCTACATATTTATCATTATTTTTACTGAGGCTTGCATTATGAATAATTAATTCATTTAAGCCTTCTAAGTTAACTTTTTCCATAGCTTCTCTAACTCTATGTTCTCTTCCAATTAAAATTGGAATTCCAAAACCAGAATTATAAAAAGATAGAGCAGCTCTAATGGTTCTTTCTTCTTCACCTTCAGCAAAAACGACACGCTGTTTTTTACCTTTTATTCTTGCTTTTAGAGGTTCTAAAATGGAAGCAATAGGATCCGTTCTCCCTGCTAATTCTCTTTCATAAGCATCTAAATCTTTTATAGGTTTTTTTGCAACTCCGGAATCCATCGCAGCCTTTGCAACAGCAGATGACACTGATGATATAAGTCGTGGATCAAAAGGAGCTGGTATTATATACTCATTACCATAATGAAGTTGGATGCCATGGTATGCGGCATTAACTTCATCTGGAACATCTTTTCGTGCTAAGGTAGCAATTGCATTTGCTGCTGCAATTTTCATCTCTTCATTTATAGTTGAAGCTCTAACGTCCAAAGCTCCTCTAAATATATAAGGGAACCCTAACACATTATTCACCTGATTTGGATAATCTGATCTACCAGTTGCAATTATAGCATCTGATCTTACAGCCTTAATTTCTTCAGGCATTATTTCGGGTATTGGGTTTGCCATGGCAAAAATAATAGGCTTATCAGCCATGCTTAAAACCATTTCTTTAGAGACTGATCCTGGTACAGATAATCCTAAGAAGACATCTGCACCTTTTAAAGCATCTTTTAGAGTTCGTGAATCTGTATCTACAGTGTGTCCTGATTTCCATTGGTTCATATTTGTTTGGCGACCTCTATAAATAACGCCTTCTCTATCAACTAAAATAATATTTTTGTTTTTAGCGCCCATGGCCTTTAAAAGTTCTACGCATGCTATAGAAGCAGCACCTGCTCCATTGCTAACAAATTTAGTGTTTTCTATTTCTCTTTTAGTAAGGTGTAATGCGTTAATTATGCCTGCTGCTGTAACTATAGCTGTTCCATGTTGGTCATCATGAAATACAGGAATATCCATTATTTCTCTCAATCTTTGCTCAATAATAAAACAGTCAGGAGCTTTAATATCTTCAAGATTTATTCCGCCAAAGCTTGGTCCTAATAATGAAACAGCATCAACAAAGCGATCAATATCGTCAGTATCTACTTCTAAATCTATTCCATCAATATCAGCAAATTTTTTAAATAAAACAGCTTTTCCTTCCATAACTGGTTTGGATGCGCCTGCTCCAATATTACCTAATCCTAAGACGGCTGTTCCATTTGATATAACAGCAACAATATTCCCTTTTGAAGTATAATCATAGATTGTATCTGGATCTTTTTCTATTTCTAAACATGGTGTTGCTACGCCAGGAGAGTAGGCTAAAGATAGGTCATGAGAACTATTCAAGGGTGTAGTTGGAGTAATTTCTAATTTACCAGGCCTACCTTGTTTATGATATTCAAGAGCTTCTTTTTCTAAATTTGATTTAGGTATATCATCTTTTTTATTTTTAGACATGGTGACCTCAAAAATATTATATATATTATATCAATTTATCACATTACAGTAATTTTTAACAACAGCTTTTTATAAAGAAAGATATTAACTTTATTATATTTTAATTTTTAATATTAATTTATAATCATTTAATTGATATTTTAAATTAGAGGTTAAAGATTGAATGTGAAAAATAAAAATACACCAATGATTGAACAATATTTATCAATTAAAAATCAATATAAAGATGTATTGTTATTTTATCGTATGGGTGATTTTTATGAACTATTTTTTGATGATGCTGTTATTGCATCAAAAGCCTTAGATATTACCTTAACGAAAAGAGGAAGAGCTAATGGAATGGATATACCAATGTGTGGTGTTCCGTTTCATTCCGCAGATAATTATCTACCTAGATTAATAAAAAAAGGATTTAATGTAGCTGTATGCGAGCAAACAGAAACCCCAGAACAAGTCAAAGCAAGCGGTAAAAAGGGTCCTTTAAAACGAGAAGTTGTAAGAATTATATCTCCTGGAACTATTACAGAAGATAATTTGTTAGAAAGTACTACAAATAATTTTCTTGGAGCAATTATAAATTTAAATAATTCAATATCAATTTCTTGGGTTGATGTATCTACTGGTTCTTTTAAATCAAGAAATTTTGATAAAAAAAACAATCAAATAAATCAAAATCAACTGTTAAATAATTTTTTATTAAGAATGAACTTTTCTGAATTATTAATTTCTGAACAAATGAAATTAGATTTTATTGCTGAAGAATGGCATTCTATAATTAAGCGGCAACCGTCCAACATTTTTCATTATTCTTCTTCGATGAGACAAATATGTTCTTATTATTCAATTGTTTCATTAGATGGAATAGGAGTATTTAGTGATGGAGAAATAATAACTGCTGGTGTACTTCTTTCATATCTCAACTTAACTCAATGTGGAAAAATTCCTATTCTTTCTATGATTAAATCAGAAAATGAAAATAGTTTTTTAGAAATAGATTATTTCACACAAAAATCTTTAGAAATAGTTAAAAATTTATCAGGAAAAAGTGAAGGTAGTTTAATTTCATGTATAGACGATACTATAACTTCTTCTGGAGCACGCTTATTAAAGCAAAGAATAGTAGAGCCATTTTATGATATTAAACAGATTAACGAGCAATATGATTTAATAGATTGGTTTTTAAAGAATAGACAATGTGCTTTACAGTATAAAAATAATTTAAAAAACATACCTGACTTAGAAAGATCTTTATCAAGAATATCTTCTTTAAGGGGCAGTCCAAAGGATCTAGTATTAATTTCAAAAGGATTTTTAAATATATATGAAATATATGAAGATTTAACTAAATTTAATAAAGATTTAAAAAAACCTAATATACTAAATACTATAAGTCAAAATTTAGAAATTGATTACAGTTTATTTTTTAATATCCAAAGCGCTTTTAAAACTGATACTTCTTTATTAGCAAAAGAGGGAGGTTTTATAAAAGATGGTTACAATATAAAACTAGATCATTTAAGAAAGCTAAGAGATAATGAATTTAATGAAATTATTCAATTACAAAAAAATTATGCTGAGGTTTCTAAAGTTAATTCTTTAAAAATCAAGAATAATAGAGTGCTAGGTTATCATATTGAAGTTAGAGCAATGCATGATTTATCTCTTAGGAATACAGACCAATTTATTCATAGACAAACAACAGCACAGACATCGAGATTTACTACTATTGAATTAAATGAAATTGAAAATCAAATACAGAACTCATTTTATGAAGCAACTAAAATTGAAATGGATATATTTAATTCTTTTACAAAGCAGATAATTAATATAGGAAGTCAAATTTTAAAAATTGCATCATCCATATCTGAATTAGATATATCGATTATGGTTGCAAGCCAGGCGCAAGTTAGAAATTATATAAGACCAAATATTTCTGATGATAAGATATTGGAAATTATTGATGGAAGACATCCGGTAGTAGAAAACCAGATGATATCATCTGAAAACTCTTTCATTTCAAATCACTGTATTTTAAATGAAAGTGATTATATATGGTTAATAACTGGCCCTAATATGGCTGGTAAATCAACGTATTTACGGCAAAATGCACTAATTGTTATTATGGCTCAAGCGGGTTTATATGTTCCAGCTAAAGAAGCTAATATAGGCATATTTGATAAAATTTTTTCTAGGGTTGGGGCTTCAGATGATTTAGCAAAAGGACAATCAACTTTCATGATTGAAATGATTGAAACTTCAGCAATTTTAAATACATCGACAGAAAGATCGCTTGTGATTTTAGATGAAATAGGAAGAGGAACTGCAACTTTTGATGGTTTAGCTATTGCATGGTCTGTTTTAGATTACTTACATAATAAAATTAAACCTAGAACTCTTTTTGCAACTCATTACCATGAATTAACAAGCTTAAAAGAAAAATTAGAAAATTTATCTTG
>CAZWGZ010000086.1:0-7190 GCA_964633395.1 uncultured Rhodobacterales bacterium | reverse complement strand
ACTCAAACAGGAACTGTTGGAATGTTTATTAAATATCAAATGGCAGCTTTTTTAGGAATATTTGGAATAACAATGTTAATTCAATTTATAAGTTATTTTTTTGAAAGTATTGCTGACTATAGAAACGAAGTTGGTCATAGAGATCATCAAACATCTTTAATAAGTTAAGGTTTAAATATGGAGCTATTTTTTTTATTATTATTAATTTTAATCATGGCATTAGCTCTTGGTGTTGGTTTCCCTGTTGCATTTGCTCTTCCTGGTTCTGCTGTTTTATCTATTGGAATCGCAGCGTTAAGTGGATTTTTGTTTGAAGGAAATGTTGATGCTTATTTTCATTCTGGAGGACCTGTCCAATGGTTGTCTGCTGGTGTTACTAATCTAAGAGGTGTTTATTGGGAAGTTGAGAGAGATACTTTAATTGCAATACCGTTATTTATTTTTATGGGAATTATGTTGCAAAGATCTAAAATAGCTGAAGACTTACTTGTAACTATGGCGCAATTATTTGGTAAGGTTCCTGGTGGGTTAGGTATATCAGTTGTTTTTGTTGGCGCTTTATTGGCTGCTACAACAGGAATTGTAGGAGCTACTGTTGTCGCAATGGGTTTAATATCTCTTCCAGCTATGTTACGAAATAATTATTCACCTTCACTAGCGACAGGAACTATTGCGGCTTCTGGAACTCTAGGACAAATAATTCCTCCATCAATTGTATTGATAATTCTAGCAGATCAATTAGCCTCTGCTACTGACCAAGCTGGAAGTATCAGAAAAGGACTTTATAAGGCTTCAACTGGCGATTTTTCTATGCCATCAGTTTTTGATGTAACTTCAACAAGTGCTGGTGAAATGTTTTTAGGAGCTTTTATTCCAGGTTTATTGCTTGTAGCTTTATATATGCTTTTTATACTAGTAATAGCTACTATTTCTCCTAAAACAGCTCCACCTGTTCCATATAAAGGAAAAATGGATAGAGCATTTTGGATAAAAGTTGTTATTACTTTATTTCCTCCTTTAACTTTAATCATTTTAGTTCTGGGATCTATTATTAGTGGAATTGCAACAGTAAACCAAGCTGGGGCCATTGGAGCCGCTGGAGCCATAGTTATGGCTGGCTACAGGCAGTCTAGTAATAAACCAAAACAAGCATTTTACCCTGCTATAATTATGTTTGTTTCTATTGTTACTATGACTATTCTTCTATTTAATTTTGATATGAATATAAAATCTATAAAAACATTTGAAGATCAAATTGCTATTTATGTAGGTATTTTTGCAACAATTACGTTAATAATTTCATTAATTTGGAGTGGATGGAGATTATTAGATGTTAAAAAAACATTGAATGGTGTCATGTTAGAAACAGCCAAGACAACTTCATTAGTTTTTATTATTTTACTTGGTGCTGCTCTTTTAACCGCTGCTTTTAGAGCTTTTGGAGGAGAAGATTTAGTAAGAGAATTTCTAAACTCGTTGCCTGGTGGTTTTTGGTCTAAATTTATTATGGTAATGTTAGTGATTTTTGTTCTTGGCTTTTTTCTTGATTTTATAGAAATTGCCGTTGTTGTTGTTCCAATTGTTGCGCCTATTTTGTTAGCGGACCCATCGGCTAATATAACAGCGGTATGGCTTGGTGTCATGATAGGTCTAAATATACAGACTTCTTTTTTAACTCCACCTTTTGGTTTTGCTCTATTTTACCTTCGGGGCGTTGCCCCTGCTATTGTTAAAACTGTTCAAATGTATAAAGGTGTAATTCCTTTTATTTTACTTCAATTATTTGCTTTAGGTATTGTTGGTTATTTCCCAGCTTTAGTTAATTATTTGCCTAATAGAGTTAGCTATTTATCTGAAACAGCACCACCACCTAAAAATCCTAAAATTCAATATTGTTTAGAAAAATTTGTTTTTAGAGAAGTGCAAGGTGATAAAAATATCACTTCTATTGCTTTGAAGAATGCTCTAGAGATAGATTTCTCTGTGTTACCCAAGAATTTAAAAAAGAATGCTATAAATTCTATAGATAAAGGTTTTCTTGCAGTAAATATTTTAGGAGATATTGCTAATGCAGAAAAGCTAGTGGTTCAAGCTTCAGAAAAATATAGACCAAAACTTATTAAAGTTAGACGTATAGAGAAATTACATAGAGATTTAAAATCAAAAATTAAATTATTAAAAAATGAAATTGAAATTACAGATAATAATAAAAGTTTAAAAGACAGTCTTATTTTAAAATACAAAATGTTATCTTTAGAAGCTAAAAACATTATTTCGACAGTTCCTAATTCATGGAAAGAAGATTATAAAACGTTTAATCAATTAGTTAAAAATGAAAAAAAATTACGAACTAAATATCGAAAATTATCTGACAAATTTTATTCCGAAACATTTAAATTAGTTGAAATTTTAAAAGGAAATAAAAAATTCTATAGTTTAGAAAATAAAGTTAAAGATTTTCAAAATATACTTGTAAGCAATTTAAATGATAAATCTATAATTCTAAATGAAATTAAAATCTTAAATAGAGATATATCATCAATTGATGATAATGGAAAAATGAGATCTTATCTAAAAAAAATCAAAAGAAAAATTAGAAAAAAGAAAGTTAACATAAATTTAATTTTAAAAGATTATGATAAGTTTATTCATATATATGAAAATAAGTCTGTTTGGTTAAATAATGCAGATAATAAACTTAGTGTTAAATTACTAAAATTATTGTCTGATACATCGCTTACATTAGGAGCTAGAAGTCAAAAAAGAATACCAAGAGAGACAGGTTTATTTTTAGCTAAATGTAATTCAGGCCATACAGATATTTCCTTAAGTTTTTAAAAAATAGGTAACTTTAACTAAAATGCAATCATCAAAAATGTCATTTAAAAATATGATGGTGGCTCCACACCATTTGGCAACAAAAGTTGGAGCTGATATTTTAAAAGAAGGTGGTAACGCTGTTGAGGCGATGATTGCCTCTGCTGCGATGATCTCTGTTGTATACCCTCATATGAACTCAATGGGAGGAGATAATTTTTGGCTTGTTTCTGATAACAAAAACAAAGTTACAGCAATTGAAGCATGCGGAAGTGCAGCAAAACTTGCAGACATAAATTTTTATAAGGAAAAAGGTTTTAACTCCATTCCTAATAGAGGCCCTTTAGCTGCTTTAACAATTCCTGGCGCTGTTGCAGGATGGAAGGCTGCGTATGATTTCAGTTTAACAAAAATGGGAGGAAAAATGCCTCTTAGTAGACTTTTGTATGATGCAGAGCAGGCTGCTAAGAATGGTATTGCAGTTACAAATACTTTAAAAAACAATTTAATTTCTAAAAAATCTGAATTAATTGATATCCCTGGATTTAAAGATATATTTCTTAAAAACAATCAAATTCCTGAAGTTGGAGATAAACTGGTTTTTTCAGCAATGTCAGAAACTTTTTCTTGCTTAATTAAAAATGGACTTAATGATTTTTATAATGGTGATTTAGCAAATATAATTACTTCTGATCTTGAACGCTTGGGTTCACCTTTAAGAAAAGAAGATTTTATTAATTTTAAAGCTTTAATTGTAAAACCTTTAGAGTTGAAAATTAAAAACGCTAATATCTATAATTTACCTCCACCAACTCAGGGAATTGCTTCATTGTTGATACTTGGTGTTCTTGATAATTTATCCAACTGCTATAATGATGATTTTTCTTTAATACATAATATAGTAGAAGCTACAAAAGTGTCATTTAAGCTTAGAGACAAATTTATTTGTGACCCTAATTATATGACTATTGATGTTAATGAACTTTTAGATAGTAATTTTATTAAATCCTTATCTAAAGACGTAAACCAAAGCGAAGCACTTCCTTGGCCTCATTCCTCTGTTGGAGGTGATACTGTATGGCTTGGATCATCGGATAATTATGGAAATTCGGTTAGTTTTATTCAAAGTATTTATTGGGAGTTTGGTTCAGGCGTAATTTTACCTAGGACTGGCATCACTATGCAAAACCGTGGAATTAGTTTTTCTCTTGATGAAAACCACTTTAACAAATTAATACCTGGCAGAAAACCTTTTCATACAATTCAACCTGCTCTTGCTCATTTTGATGATGGTAGAGTTATGTCTTATGGTTCTATGGGAGGTGAAGGGCAACCTCAAACACAGGCCACAATTTTTTCTAGGTTTGCCTACCAAAATCAAGACTTACAAGCTTCGATTGATAGTCCTCGTTGGTTATTAGGTAGGACTTGGGGTGAAAAAAGTACTTCTCTTAAAATAGAAAATAGATTTTCTGCTAATACTTATGAAAAACTCAAAGCCACAGGGCATAATATTGAATTAGTTGGTCAATTTGAAGAAATAATGGGTCACGCAGGAGCAATAGTTAGACATCCTAAAGGGTTAGTCGAAGGGGCTTTTGATTTAAGAAGTGATGGTGCAGCTATAGGGGAATAGATCATATGTTTTTCCAGTTGCCGTCTTCGAATATTTGACCGGGTTTAAATCTTAATTTATAAGCCATACTTGATACTTCTTTTATATAATATCCTAAATATAAATATCTATATTTATTATCTTTCCCATACATTAAACATTTAGTAATCATAAAATTACCCAGACCAAAATTACTATAGTCTGGGTTAAAAAAACTATAGACAGCTGATAAATTTTTTTTATGAATATCCATTAAGATAACTCCTAATAAATTATTAAAATTATCCCGAAATTCCATCATATAGCTCTCTAACGAAGATATTTCAATCATAGAAATAAAATCATCCTCTGTCATTTGGGACATCGATCCACCAGTATGTCTCTGAGATTGATATTTTTTAAATAACTTATAATGCTCATCAGTGGCGGTATTATTAATTATTTTTATATTTATATTATTTAAATTGTTTACAATTCGTTTCAGACTTTTTGTAAGTTTGAATTCTTCTATAATAACTCTGTATGATTTACAAGCATTGCAATTATCACAAGCTGGTCTGTACATCCAATTTTCTACTCTTCTAAAACCACTTTCGGCTAGTTCCTCATAAATAGAACTATTATAAGATATGTCTGTTACAATTCTTTTTTCAAAACGTCCTGTGATATACGGGCAAGGCGCAGTTTTAGTAATTAAATAAATAGAATCGTCTAATATATTTTTTTTTTCAATTCCCATATTATTATTTACGACATAAACATTTTTTTTTTATTTTTTTTTATTAATTATTTGTTGAGCAACAAAAGGAGCAAAATATGTTATAATTCCATTGCAACCTGCTCTTTTAAAAGCCATTAAGCTCTCCATTATTACCTTTTTTTCATCAAGCCATCCATTTTCAATAGCACCTTTTATCATTGAATATTCTCCTGAAACTTGAAACGCATAAACTGGTATTTTGAACTCCTGTTTAACTCTATAAATAATATCCAAATAAGGCATCCCTGGCTTTATTATCACCATATCGGCCCCTTCACTTAGGTCTAAAGAAATTTCTTTTAATGCTTCGTCTGAATTTGCAGGATCCATTTGGTAACTTTTTTTACTTTTTATTGATAAACTGACAGATGATCCAACCGCATCTCTAAACGGACCGTAAAAAGCTGAAGCATACTTAACGCCATAAGACATGATTTGGACATTTTTAAAACCAGCATTATCTAATGCATCTCTTATAAAACCAACTCTACCGTCCATCATATCACTTGGAGCAATGACATCACAGCCTGCTTTAGCTTGCACTAGTGCCTGTTTACATAAAACCTTTAAAGTTTTGTCATTATCAATTTCATTGTTAAAAATAATTCCATCATGACCATGATCAGTATACGGATCTAATGCTACATCGCATATAATGCCTAATTTAGGATTTGTTTTTTTAGAAATTTTTATTGCTTTACATATCAAGTTTTTGTTATTGAAAGCTTCTTTTCCTTCAGCGTTTTTTAGATTTTCTTCTATCTTTGGAAAGAAGGCTATTGCAGGGATATTCAATGAAGATATGAATTCTATTTCATCTTTTAACAAATCCAAAGAAATTCTGAAAATCCCAGGCATGGATTTAATTTTTTCTTTTTTATTCTTACCAAAAGTTACGAAAATAGGATAAATTAAATCGTCAATAGACAAGGTGGTCTCACTTACAAGCCGTCTAGAAAAGCTTTTCATTCTATTTCTGCGCATTCTTATTCTAGGAAAACCATTCACACTAGAAAATTTATTTGAAGATTGTATCATAATTATGTCCTATTAATAATTCCATAGATTGCAATTTATACCTCAATAAACTATCAATCAACTTAGTTTTATTTTTTGTTTATATTTGTAATTTATAAGCCTTAAAAAGGATCACATAATGTTGTTAACACGTTTTTTTCTTCCAATATTAAAAGAAAACCCTAAAGAAGCTAAAATTCCTTCTCATATCCTGATGTTGCGTGCTGGTTTATGCCAACAATCCACTTCTGGAATATATTCTTGGTTACCACTTGGAAAATTAATTTTAGATAACATTACAAATATTTGTAGAAATGAAATACTTGATGCTGGAGCGAATGAAATTTTAATGCCCACACTTCAACCTGCCGAAATTTGGAAGGAATCAGGAAGGTATGAAGACTATGGTAAGGAAATGCTTCGGATTAAAGATAGAAATAATAGAGATTTATTATATGGCCCAACAAACGAAGAATTAGTAACAGATATTTTTAGAACTCATGTAAAAAGTTATAAAGAATTACCTTTAAATCTTTTTCATATCCAATGGAAATTTAGAGATGAGTTAAGACCAAGGTTTGGTATAATGAGGGGTAGAGAATTTTTAATGAAAGATGCTTATTCATTTGACGTGGATTATGCTTCTTCAATTATTTCGTATAATAGAATGTTTATTGCTTATATGCAGTTATTTAAAAAAATTGGTTTAAAAGCTATTCCAATGAAAGCTGATACAGGTCCAATTGGTGGCGATTTAAGTCATGAGTTTATTATAATTGCAGATACTGGAGAAAGCGAAGTTTATTTTGAAAAAGAACTTCTAGATTATAAAGGTTTTGTAGATCAAGTAGATTATGATTCTAACCTTCAAGTTATAGTAGATAAATATACATCTTTTTACGCTGCCACTGACGAAAAACATGATTCTAAAGCTTATGATAAAGATTTAAATAATTTAATTAAGGCTAAAGGTATTGAAGT
>CAZWGZ010000085.1:0-7300 GCA_964633395.1 uncultured Rhodobacterales bacterium | reverse complement strand
GTTTCCATTTCTCTTACAGCCCATTTCAAAGCTATAATTGCCTTACTTGGATCTGTAACTACAGGAGTTAATAAGTGAGGAATTCCATCATAGACTGATAATTCTAACATTTTAGGATCAATCATAATAAGCCTACATGTCTCAGGCGTATGCTTATATAACAATGATAAAATCATTGCATTAATACCAACTGATTTTCCAGAACCAGTTGTTCCAGCAACTAATAAATGCGGCATTTTAGCTAAATCTACTACAACAGGATATCCAGCTATATTTTTACCCAAACATACTGGTAGTTTTAAATTTGAATTTTGAAACTCTTTATGTTCAAGAATATTTCTTAGGACAACAGTTTCTCTGACTTTGTTTGGTAATTCAATTCCAATAACATTTTGTCCAGGCACCATTGCTACTCTAACAGCTTCCACTAACATTGATCTAGCAATATCATCGGCTAAAGAAATTACTCTCTGACTTCTTAGACCTGGAGCAGGTTGCAAATCATAACGAGTTACTACTGGTCCATATCTAACTTCATCAATTTGACCATTTATCGAATAATCAGACAAAACACCTTCTAAAACTTTTGCATTTGAATCTAAAATTTGTTTACTTGGAGGTTTAATATCTTCTGTTAAATTTTGTAATAGATTAATTGCAGGCAAAACAAAACCATTTTCAGAAGCTAAAGCTAAATTATCTTGAAATGCATTTGATCTATTAGATAGATTTTGTTTTTTGACACTTACACCATCATTCTTAATTACAATAGGGGTTTTTCTGATTTTGGGTTTTTTTCTATTAAAAATAATGTCTTCAAAAGTAAATTTTGTTAAAATGCTTTTAAAAATATAAGCTAAATTAAAGCTATTTTTTTGAGATAACATGTCTTCTTCTTTATTTTGCAATTTGAAAAAAAGATTAAATAATATAGTTAAAATCCAAATAAATGGTAGAAAAAATGGTCTAAATATTAATTTGAAAATTTTTCTTTCTTCAGAACCTAGAGATAAGATCCATAAAAAAACTATTATTGAAGTTATAAAAGCACTTAAGCCAACCAGCTTTTCTGCATTAGTATGTTGCAAATTAAAAATTAAATTAGTTTGATTCGATAAGTAAGATAATATCCATTCTGGAAAACCATTTTGGTTAATAATTTCAAAATTTAATTTAAAATAATAATTTAATATTTTTTCTATATAAGCGCCTCCTAATAAACTTAGGAATATCATTAAAAAAAAACTTGCTAATTTTAACTTAAAAAAACTTATTGTTGATTTTTTTAAAAATTTTAGAGACCAGCTCAAGAAAACTAAAGCTATCAATAATCCAGAAAATAACCCTAATTCTTTAATTATGAAACCAGCTATCCATGCACCATACTCATTATATAGATTTGAAGGTATTTTTTCCGATGCAAGGCCCCAACCTGGATCATCCGCACTAAAAGAAATTATAATCAGAAATAATGATATAGAAATGAATAGAAATGAGAGACTTATAATTTTATTTAAAATTTTTATTAATATATTTGGATGTTTATCTTCATTATCTGACTTAATCATTAAAAAACAACCTGCCTTATTTTCTATTATTTGAATGTAAAAACAAACAAATTCTTTTCATTAACTCTTCTATTTTATCTTTGTCGTCAACAATAGAAATTCTTAAATATCCTTTACCAGGATTTACACCGTTTATTTCAGTTGCCATATACCTACCTGGCATAACTCTTATTGAATATTTATTCCATAGTGTTTTTGTAGCTTCTTCATCATCATCAACTTCTAACCACAAAAAAAATCCTGCTTCAGGAATTTTAAAATCAGAATAAAAGGGCTTTAAATATTTTTCAACAATTTCAAAGTTTTTATCATAATGAAGGCATGCTTGTATTTGATGTTCATCGTCATCGTATAAAGCTGCTGCTGCATTTTGAATGGGGATTGGAACTGGCGAAGCCCCATTAGAAACTAATAATTTATAACTATCTATTATTTGTTCATCACCAACAATAAAACCTGCCCTCATCCCACTGACATTACTTCTCTTTGATAAGGAGTTAAAAATAATAAGATTACTTAGATCATCTCCTAAAGATAAAGCAGCATCGAGTCCTCCAGAAGGTTTGGGCCTGTTTAATCTATATATATCTCCATAGCACTCATCAATAGCTAATATAAAATCATATTTTCTAGCCAGTAATATTGCTTTTTTTAAGTAATCAAGGCTTGCAACACTTCCATGAGGGTTAGATGGTGAACAAACGTACATTATTATTGTAGAAGTCAATATTCCTTCCGGAATATTATTTATATTAGGAAGATAATTATTATCTTGAGAAGCATTTAACCAATAAATATCTGACCCACTTGAAATACTTCCAGCTCTCCATGCATGATAAAAAGGATTCGTTACTAGAGCTTTTGTTTTACCTTTTTTAATATTTTTTGCTAATAAACCAATTAAGTGCAAAGGTTCACGAGTTCCAGGAACTGGGACAATATTTTTATCAATATTTATTAGAGTTTGCGCTCCTGGGTATCTTCTTTCTATATATTTTATAATACTATTTCCTAATTTAGGAAGCGCAGAGCTAGGAGGATACTTTCCCCATCCATCAGAATTTTTTTGCAGTTCTTCATTAACAAAGCTTGGCATTTTCAAAGAAGGCTCGCCTAAAGACATTTTTAAGATAGAATAATCAGGATTAGGATGTAAGTCCTTTAAAAGAGAGTTTAATTTACCAAACATCCAATCTTTTAATACATTAAAATCAGGGTTAACCATTTGACCTCATAAAATAATTTATAATATTGAATTTAATTTTATTTTTAATGTTACTATTTATTGTTATAAACTAAAACATTATAAATTTGTAAAGTTTAATAATATGAAATCTTCTTCAAACCAACAAGTCCAGTTGAATGATAATTTTTATAAAATCTGCGTTGTTGGAGGTGGCCTAACAGGGGCTCTTATGATGTCTTTATTAAAAAAATCAAATATGTTTCATGATGATGAGATAGCCTGGATTAAACCAATAAATATTGAAAGCAATGACTTTCGCACAACCTTTTACAATTCTAAAAGTCTTAAATTACTCAAAAAGCTGAATATTTTACAAAAAATAAAAACAAAAGATATTACCGAAGTTAAAGAAATTCATGCATTTGGTAAAAAAAATGCTTCTCCTCTAGTTTGGAAATCTACTAATAATGATTTAATTGGGGCTATAATCAAAAATGATAAAATTTTAGCACTATTAAACAACCAATTAAAAAATATAATACAGTATGATAGTTTAGTGAGTAATACTTCTTATAATGAATTTGAAAGAACTATATATCTTCAAAATAAGACATCTATTAAAACAAACCTAGTTTTGTCTGCTGATGGTAAAAACTCATATTTAAGAAAATTATCATCTATAAATGTTATTCCCAAAAAAACCAATCATATAGCTATTTCAGGTTTTCTTAAGCAATCAAATAATCATAATTTTATTGCTAAACAAGCTTTCTCAAAGCTAGGCCCAATTGGGATACTTCCTTATGGTCAAAATGATATTATAAATTTTGTTTTAAGTGTTGAAAAAAATAAAGCGCAACAAATATTATCATTAGATAATCCTGAACTATTCATTTGTAATGAATTAAATGATTTTTTTGAACATTTGCAATTAATATTCAAACCTCTTGATCAAATAGAAAATACTATTAATAAATTGTCAGAGTGGCCATTAGATTTAAATTTAGTAATAAATCCAACTGCTAATAGAATTATTTTAGTTGGTGATGCTGCTCATTCAATTCATCCTTTGGCAGGGCAAGGATTAAATCTAACTATTGAAGATTGTGTCACTGTCTTAAATGCAATAAAAAATAGCCTTAAATTTGGGAATGATTTGGGCGATATAAATATTTTAGAGAATTATAAAAAAGAAAGATTACCTCATACTCTAGCTATGACTGCAGCAACTGATTTTCTTTTTTATGGATTTACATCAGATTCAAATTATCTGAAATCAATATTGTCTGAAGGAATGGAAAAAATAGAGAAAAGTAATTTCAAAAATATCTTTAAATATTTTGCTGGAAGTAGTTAATTTTAATTATAATGAATCGTAATAGTTTTTTAATAATTTTTGTTGATTTTTTCCATAATTATATAATAGTTCCCAGGTATATATTCCTGAACTATGGTCATCAGAAAAAATAATTCTTATGGCATAATTTCCAATTTGTTCAATTTTAATTATTATAATATCTTTTTTATTTTTAATAATTTTTTTAGGACCACTGTGCCCTTGCACATCAGCCGATGGGCTTTCCACTCTTAATAATTCAGCGCAAATAACGAATTCTATCTTATCATCAAAAACAATTCTTAAATTTTTACCCTGATCAATTTTTTCAAGAGACAAAGGCCAATAATTCATCAAGATAAATCCTTTTTTAAATTTCTTGCTTCGTCTAGTATTAGTATAGGCACACCGTTTATAATTGGAAATACTAATCCAGCTTCTTTACTAATTAGCTCATTATTTTCCTTATCATATTTTAAATTTGATTTAGTTATTGGACAGACAAGCATTTTAATTAAATCTTTATCTAAAAGTCCTTTTTCAATGTTTGATGACATTTGAACTATCCAACTCACTAATGGAACTTTCTATCATAGAGAATAATAGCTTATTTCGTCTAGCCAATGAAACAGTTTCTAATAATAGTTGTTTTTCTTCAGAGGACAAAGGACATATCATTGCTAATTGATCTGCTAAATTATATTCATTAAATGTATCTATAGAATCCATATTAACTCTAATCTTTTTAAGATTAAAGTATTTTTTTATCACTTCTTTTAAATTACTATGAGTTGTATTTATTTCTTTTTCTTTGTAATCGTTATCAAAATTACTCCATTCTACTTCAGCCATTTTAAAATTATCTTCATTAGTTTTCTCTGAAATCAAATTAAATCTACTCAATCCCTCAAGTGTAATTAAGTATTTATTATCTTTGGTTTCCTCAAAATTTATTATTTTACCTGCACAACCAATATCATAAAAACTTGTATCATTATTTTTTTTATTCAAAAAAATAGGTTGTATCATTCCAATTAGTCTATGCTCCGAGGCTAGTGCCTTATTAAACATTTTAATGTATCTATCCTCAAAAACATTTAATGGAAGATAGGTATTGGGAAACATAATAACTCCAGTTAATGGAAAAATAGGTATTGTATTAGGTAATTCTTTTAGCCGGTTTTTATCTTTATAAGTCAATGTTTTTCCCTTAAATATTATGAAAATAATAATGAAGCAAGTTTTCGTCTAGCAAGTATTGTTTCCTTTGCTTCAAACCCTGTTGTATTAAAAAATTCTAATAATTGCTTTCTTGCTGACTGTTCATCCCATTCGCGATTGATTTCTATCGATTTCAGCAAAAGATCAAAAGAATCTGAAATTGCTCCATTACCATATAGTGCAATTGACATTTCTAACATAACATCTAAATCATCTGGATTTTTATTTATTTTATCTTTTAAATTCTCAATACTTTCTTTTGCCTTAAATGCTTTTTCAGACGATTCTAGTAAAGAAAAAGCTTCCGTTACAATTTTAGAATCTTTTATATCTGATGATAAAGCTTCATACATTTCCCTAACATCATCAAATTGATTAAGGCCAATCATAGTTCTAATTAGAGCACTAAAGGCAATAATATTTTCATTATCTATTTCTAAAAGTTTTTGAGCAAGATCCATTCCTTCATCCCATTGTCTTTTCTCTAAAGAAATTTTGATCATCGTGATAAGAGATTCTACTTCCTCTCCAGGTCCAATAAGATTGCTAGCTTTTTTTATAAATTCTAAAATTTCACTATTAGATTGTGCTCCTTGAAAACCATCTACAACTTTTCCTTCAAAAAAAATATAAACAGTAGGTATGGACTGAATTTTTAATTGAGCAGCAATATCCTGATTTTCATCAATATTAACCTTAGCCAAGACTAATTTATCTTTATATTTTAGAATAGCGGATTCTAATAACGGTGTTAATTGCTTACATGGCTCGCACCAAGGTGCCCAAAAATCAACAATTATAGGCTTTTCTTTAGAAGCTTCTATTACATCACTCATGAAATTATCTGTATTAATATCTATAATTGCTTGAGAACTTACTTCATGATTATCATCAATAATTTCCATTTTCTTAAACACTCCTCAATTTGGAATAAATATTACAAAATACTACAATTGACCAATGGTCAAAGTAAGTATAATTCATTTATATGTATAAACATCAACTTAAAATTGGCTTTACTGTATAAAATGAATAAAAAAGTTAAAATAGCTTTAATCGGATGCGGTAATTGGGGAAAGAATATTGCAAGAAACCTTCTTGAAATGGGTTCTTTAGCATGTGTTTATGATCCAGAATCTAGTCAAGCCAAAGAATTTATGGATAAAAATAAATTACCAGAGCTATCTTTAGAAGAAATTTTATTAGATAAAGATATAAAAGGTGTGATTATAGCATCTCCCGCTCAAACACATAAAGAGATAGCTATTAAGGCTATTAATAATAATAAAGATGTTTTGATTGAAAAACCTTTCTGCTTATCTTTAAAAGATGCAAAGGCAATGTCTGAGCATGCTATTAAAAAAAATAGCATTTTAATGGTTGGTCATCTTTTAAATTATCATAATGTATTTATAGAGATGAAAAAACAGATTAATGAGGGGAAAATTGGCTCAATTAAAAATATTAGAGCTCATCGATTCGCGTTGGGATCTATAAGACAATTTGAATCTGTTATATATGATTTAGCAGCTCATGATATTTCTATGATATTAGCCATCACTAAAGAATTGCCAACTAAGATATTAGCGCATTCTATTCATCATAATTTAAATTTAGGACCCGATGCTATAAGTGTTAAATTATTATTTCAAAATGGAATTACAGTATTATTAAATAGTGATTGGATGTGCCCTTATAAAGAACATAGATTTTCTATAATTGGGTCAAAGGGTTCATTAATATTTGACGATACAAGAGAGTGGGACGATAAACTATATTTCAATCCATCAACCATTAAATCAGACAATGCTATAGATTTTGTTCCTTCAACAAGAATAATTGTTAAAAAGAGTGAGCCTTTAAAAAATGAATTAGAAGAATTTATAAACGCTATACAGACTAGAAAAAGTCCTATAACAAATTACAAAGAAGCTATAGGTGTTCAAACTGTAATGGAAATGATAGAAAATAAATTGAAAAATAATCAGG
>CAZWGZ010000084.1:0-7330 GCA_964633395.1 uncultured Rhodobacterales bacterium | reverse complement strand
TCAACTCCATTTGGACATAAACGAAGAACCGTATCATGATCTGATTCAGGGCTTAAATGAGTTAAATAAGCTTGCTCAGGCTTTAACTCTTTAATCCAAGTGAATGATAAATCAAAATGAGCATGAGCAACATGAGGTGTTTCTCTTAAACCAGTAATAATTAGGAATTTTAAATTAAATAATAAACTAAAACTTTCAGATGGAAATCCAACAACATCTGTACAATAAGCAAAATTATTATTTATAATAAACCCTAATGAATTGATTGCTCCATGTTCTTGCTTAATACATTTAATTAAAATATTATTAATAAAAATTTCATCAAAATATTCAATATTGATTAATTCAAATGGTGGCTGAAAATACGATTGTGAAGTTGAAGTTTTATTAAACAAATAATCAAATTTTTTAAGTATATATTTTGAACAGTCATTATGAGCATATAACTTAATTTTATTTTTATTATAAAAATAAAAAGGTCTTAATTCGTCAAGTCCAGCGATATGATCACTATGCTGATGAGTTATAAATACAGCATCTATTTTTTTTATGTTGTGCTCAATAAGTTGATTTTTAATATCAGGGCCAGCATCAATTAATATTGTTGTATCTTGAGATTCTATTAAAATGGCACATCTTTGTCTTCTATTCTTTAAATTAGTCGGATCACACTTTCCCCATCCAAGACTTCCAAGAGCAGGAATACCAACTGAAGTTCCAGAACCTAACACTGTAATTTTAATGTTTTTTTCCATTATGAAATCTTGTTAAAAATTTTGATAGTATTACTATATAATTGTTCAATAAAATCATCAAAATTTGTTTTTCTAAGATTAGAAATAAATTTAGCTGTATAAAAACAATTTTTTGGTTCATTAACTGAACCTCTTAAAGGAACAGGTGCTAAATAAGGAGAGTCTGTTTCAATTAAAATTTTCTCTTTTGGAACAAAACAGGCAATATCTTGAATTTTTTTTGCAGATTTAAAAGTAACTATCCCAGAAAATGAAACATAAAATCCCAAATCAATGCCACATCTAGCTAATTTCTCACCAGAACTAAAGCAATGAAGTACGGCTTTAAATTCGCCTTTTTTATACTCTTTTTGTAAAATTTCAACCATGTCGTCATCTGCATCTCTTGAATGAATAATAAGTGGTAAGCCTGTGTCTCTAGCAAGATTTATTTGAGTTGCAAATGATAATTTTTGAATGGTTTTGTTTTCGTTTCCAAAATGATAATCTAAACCACACTCACCTATCCCCACACATTTTGAATTCTTTGTAATATTAATCATCATTTCATAATTAGAATAATTTTTGTCTTTTAAAACTTCGTTGGGATGCACCCCTACTGAAAAAAAAATTTCAGGATGTTGATGAGAAATATTTATAATTTTTTCTATTTTCTCCAAGTTTGTCGATATAGTAATTATTCTTAAAATATTATTTTCTTTAGCATTTTTTAAAACTTGATCCAATCTAGAAAAAAGTTCAGGAAAATCTAAATGTGCGTGTGTATCAATTAAAAAACTCATTTTTGATCTCTAATAAAATCGTTTTCTATTCTTGGAAATAGTGAAGATGGTATAGAAATGGCCCCTCCTCCCTTTATAAAAATATCAATAGAGTTAAACTGCCTACAATCATTAGATATAGATAAATGATCTAACATATAATCAGTAGAAACCGGAATAAAAGGTTGAAGCAGTATTGCTATTTGTTTTAATGTTTCAATTAAACTATAAAGAACAACTTCCATTCTTTTAAAGTCATTTTTTTTCAGAGACCATGGAGCTTGTTCATCTACATATTTATTTGCATCGCTTATTATAATCCAAATATCTTTTAAAAACGTATCAAATTTTTGGTTGTCTATTAAATTTCTATAGTGATTTAACGAGTCCTTTACAGAATTTATTAATATAAGATCTTTTTCTAAAAAAATTTTAGGTTTAACTGGTATTTTGCCTTCACAGTTTTTTACAACCATTGACACAACTCTTTGAAAAAGATTTCCTAAATTATTTGAAAGATCACTGTTAGCTCGATTAATTAACTGTGAAGTAGAAAAATCACCATCATTACCAAATGGAACTTCTCTCATTAAAAAGTACCTTACTTGATCAACCCCATATGTTTGGACTAAATCAAAAGGATTAATTACGTTTCCTAAAGATTTAGAAATTTTTTGTCCTTCATTAGTCCACCAGCCATGTGCAAATATTTTTTTGGGGACAGGTAAATCAGCTGCCATCAAAAAAGCTGGCCAATAAACAGCATGAAATCTAATAATATCTTTCCCAACCATATGTACATCAGCTGGCCAAAAATCAGAAAGCGCTTTATCATCATCTGCATAATTACAAGCTGATATATAATTTGTTAATGCATCAAGCCAAACATACATTATGTGATTATCGTCTTTTGGGACCTTAATTCCCCAAGAAAAGCTAGTTCTACTTACAGAAAGATCTTTCAAACCTCCTTTTACAAAACTAACAACTTCGTTTTTACGAGAAGATGGTGATATAAAATCTTTATTTTCTTCATATAGTGTAAGTAATTTATCTTGCCATTTTGATAAATTAAAAAAATAAGACGGTTCTTCAACCCATTCAACAGGTGCCCCTGAAGGAGCCTTTCCGTCAATAATTTCAGATTCTAAAAAAAAAGCTTCGTCTCTTATGGCATACCAACCAGAATATTTTCCTAAATATATATGACCATTTTGAATAAGTTTATTCCATATTTTTTGACAAGCCTTTATATGCCTTTTTTCTGTAGTCCTAATAAAATCATCATTAGTAAATTTCATACATTTTAATAAATTTTTGAAATTAATAGAAACTTCATCAACAAAATCTTGAGGTTCGACTTTTTTGTTATTAGCGGCCAATTCTACTTTTTGTCCATGCTCGTCAGTTCCTGTTAAGAAAAAAACATCAAAACCATCTAATCTCTTAAATCTAGATATAATATCACAAGCTAAAGTTGTATAAGCGTGTCCAATATGAGGTGCATCATTCACATAATATATTGGTGTAGTTACATAAAATTTATTATTCATTTAATTAACACCCTTAAATATATTAAACACTACACAAATCTTTAAACATATTAATAACAATGTCTGATTTGTTTACATTTAATAAACCTGCTGAATGCATATCTTTATCAAACTTTGAATCTAAACTCAAAAGTTTTAATGTATTTTTTTTTGAAATAATTAAACAAATTAATTCTTTTTCTTTTTCTAGAGTAGTTTCTAAATACTTTTTTTCTAAAAGGTAAAATGAAGATTTTTTAATTAAATTGTTAATTAATAAATGTAATACAAACATGTAATAATTATTTTCATTACTTTTAGATGAAATTAACCTTAAAATTGTTTCTCTTATTCTTATATATTTTTTTGAAGAAAGAAGATCATCTATCAGTTCTAAGTATAAATCTAGTATTTTTGTTTCATATAGACTTAACGCAAGACCTGGAGAAGACGAAGAAATGTCTTTAATAAATAAATTTTCATCTTTTGAAATACTTTTTGTATTTTCTTTAATAAAAACATCAAAATCTTTGTTATTCAATGGGTTCATATTAAATACTGAACATCGAGAAGTTATAGTTTTTAATGTATTTATAGGTTTGTGTGAAATAAGAAATATATAAGAATTTGTTGGAAGCTCTTCTATTGTTTTTAAAAGTAAATTTAGGGAATTAATACTCAAATCATCAATTGTATTAATAACTGCTATCTTAATATTAGATACTGAAAAAGTTTTTTGAAAAAAAACATTAAGCTTTCTTACATCATCAATAGGAATTTTTTTATCATCTACATTACTATTTAATGATAAATTGAAAAAATCTGGATGTGTATTTGAATCAAATAAATGTGATGATTTATTTATATAAACATCATTAAAAAAAATATTTTCTTTGTTTTTTGAAAAATCTTCAAAATTACATAAAAGAAACCTTGATAAATTATAAACAAAGTTTGCCTTTCCTACCCCGATAGGTCCTCCTATAAGAAATGCATTATTAGAATTATGGGATATCATTAATTTTATTTTTTCAATTAAATCTTTATTTCCATATAACTCAGCATTTAAAGGTAAATTATACATTTATTTTTAATTTTAAATTAATAAAATTGATTATTTTTTTAGAAATGTTTTCAATTGTATCACTTGCATCAATAGTTTGAATTCTTTCTTTATTATTTTTTGCCAAATTATTAAAACCTTTTGAAATTTTTTGATGATAATCTAAACCATGATTCTCAAATCTATTTTCATCTTTATTATTTGATCTTTTTTTTGTTCTTTTTAAACCTAATGAAGGGTCAAGATCTAAAAAGAAAGTTAAATCTGGGTATAAATTATAACAGAATTTTTTATGTAAATTTGTCAAAATTGACTTTTTAATTGAACTTGCATGACCTTGATAAACAATAGTTGAATCTATAAAACGATCACACAATACAATATTTCCTTTATGTAAAGATGGAAAAATAATTTTGTTTATATGTTGTCTTCTTGATGCATTAAACATTAAAACTTCAGACAAAGGATCCCATGTATTTAAAGATCCCTTAACTAATAGCTTTCTAACTTCCTCGCCTTCAAGAGTGCCACCAGGTTCCCTAGAACATATAACTTTAAAATTCATATTTAAGAGGTAAGTTTTTAATAAATTAATCTGTGTTGTTTTTCCGACACCTTCTCCACCTTCAAAAGTAATAAACATTCCATTATTTTTAGTTGATTGAGAGATCAACTTATTCTGCAATGATATCTCCATATAATAAAAATTTTAAAATTGATTTTACTCTTAAAAGTGAAGATAGTTTTTCAACATTTTCGGAAGATACAAGATGCTCTATTATAGGTTCTCTTCCTGGCATAGTTACAAAAATCTTTCCCACTCTATCATCTTTTTTAATTGGTGCGGGTATTGGATCATTCCATTCAATTTTAATTTTTGTTTTATTAAATTCTAATGGTGAAACAATTTTTTTAACACTATTTTCAGCAATTAAGTTAATTTTAGACTGTTTTCCTAGCCATACATTTGCACTAGTTAAACTTTTCTTATCCTCAAATAATGATAATAAAGTAGTTTCTCTAAAAACTATATCAAATAATCTTTTACTCTCATATGTCCTCTTTTTTTTACTATTAATTCCATTTATAATTATGGTAACTCTTCTATTATTTCTTTTGACAGAGCCAATTAATCCGTAACCAGATTCATTGGTATGACCAGTTTTTAATCCATCAGCTCCATTTACACTATATAATAATGGATTTCTATTTGACTGCTTAATATTATTATATTTAAATATTTTTTTATTAAATAATTTGTATAAATCAGGAAAATTTTTAATTAAATTTTTTGTTAAAATAATCAGATCATTTGAAGTTGTTTTTAAATCAGGATGTGGCCATCCAGTTGAATTTGTAAAGTAAGTGTTTTTCATTCCTAATAATTTAGCATATCTATTCATTTCTCTGGCAAATGCTTCTTCATCTCCAGATATACCCTCTGCAATTACTACTGCTGCATCATTACCAGATTGAACAATTAATCCTAAAAGTAAATCAGAAATAGATACATTAGTATTTAACTCTAAAAAAGATCTAGATCCACCCATTCGCCAAGCTTTGTCAGAGACTAAAAAGGTATCTGACATTTTTAAACCTCTATCTTTAATTCGATCAAAAACAATATAGGCAGTCATTACTTTTGCCATTGAGGCTGGCTTCATAATCTCATCACCATTCTTTTCATACAAAATTTCATCAACTTCATGATCATAAATTACAACATGTTTTGCTGGAGTTGTTATATCTAATAAATTAGAAAATGATTGGTTAGAGAAAAATATTATAAGAGTTGAAATAATAAATGACCGTAAACATAAAGTTTTGATCTTAAGCAAAGACTTCTCCTTTTAATAATTTATTCAATAATAATTTTTGCACCTTGCATACCTTTTCTTGATAATAAAGATAAGATTTTATCAACCGCATTAACTTTTATATATGGTCCAGATTTAACATGAAAAAAAGTTTTTTTATTCTTTATTTTTTTATAAATATTTACTTTTGTTACATAAGATAATTTTTTTTTCATTAATTCAGCAGAATTTAAAGTTGTAAAAACACCTAATTTGATAAAAATTTTATAATTACCTTTTAAATTATTTAAATCATAATTTATTTTTTTATTATGTACTTTTTTTATATAATCTTTGGAGATACCTTCTACTTTAACAATTGTTTTTTTTGGTATTATAACATTAGGAGTGTCAGCTTTAGGTAAATCTTTAATTTCAGGAAAGAAGCCTTTTTTTGCTAATTTTTCAAGAGCAATAGTTTGTTCTTGTAATATTGTAACTCTAACTAAGCCTGTTCCATTTTGTTTTAAATCAAGTAGATCAGCTGCTTTCGATGACAGATCTATAATTCTATTATTAACAAATGGACCTCTATCATTTATTCTTAATATTAAAGACTTATTGTTTTTTAAATTTGTTACCTTAACAGAGCTTGGGAGTGGTAAAGTTTTATGAGCTGCAGTTAAAGCGTTTTGATTATAAATTTCTCCATTAGCAGTTAATTTTCCATGGAATTTAGGGCCATACCAAGAAGCTATCCCAGTTTTATTATAAAACATGTCTTTTTTTGGATAATAAAACTTTCCTTTAACTTTATATTTATTACCAACTTTATAGACTGGATTAGGATTTTTTTTATTATTATCTTTAGTAATTAAATATTTTTTACCTAAAGTAGCTGCAACCTCAACACTAGATGTACAAGATTGTGTTATATTAAGTAAGAAAAATAATAAAACAATTTTTTTAAATACTAAAAATTTATTTATTTTCATTTCTTCGATCAAACCCAATATCATCTTTAATTTTCTTTAATAGAGTCAGATAATTTACCTACAGCAATTGCAAAATAATTAGACCTATTCCAATTAAGTAAAGCATCAAAGTTCTTATATACCAAAAAACCATAATTACTATAATTATCAGGGATGACTAAACGAGCATTCAACAAAACTAATGGAAGTTTTGTTTTATTTTTTTGGAGAACACCTTCTTGAGACCATTGTTTTAAATTCAAAACTTTATTTTTACTATATTTCCCCTTGTAATTACCTATGAATACTTTTCTTCCCCATGTTGTTTGATTAGACCAACCAACTTTTTTGAGATAATTTGCAGCAGATGCAAAAACGTCTGACTTTGTATGCCATATATCTTTTGATCCATTTTTATCCCAGTCAGATGCATAATTTAAAAAACTAGA